>JACRNJ010000042.1 GCA_016219285.1 Deltaproteobacteria bacterium | reverse complement strand
TGAAGGGGTGTGATTATGTTATGAATAAAAAAAACATTCAGACTCAGGGATTTCACACCATAATAAGACTGAACGAAATCTTTGCCCATCTGTCATACAATCTGAATGACATGCTTGCCATTGCTGTTGTTGAAATCTCAAAACTCTTTTCTGCGGATTTGTCCTGCATACTCATGCCTGATGATTCAAATGACACATTAAAGATTGCAGCCTCAGAACCGCGGACTCAACTATGCCGTGATTTTATAAACCTTAAAGAGTCATGCGCATTAAGCAAGGCAGTAAAAACAGGCAGGCTTGCTTTCTCTAATGAACAGAATAATTGTCTTGCCAGAATTGCCGACACATCACTGTCAAACCTTTGTGTATGCCTGCCGCTGTATACATATGACAAAATTACTGCCGTCCTGATGCTTCAGTATCGTGATAAAAACGATATGTCAAATGATGAAATAAACCTCATGATTGCGATTGGCAACCTTATTTCATCAAGCATCCATCGCGCAGAATTATATAATAATCTCATCTATGAAAAGCAGCAGATTGAATCTGCAAACAGAGAAATCAAACACCTGAATTTTGAACTTGAACAAAGATATGTAGAATTACAAAACACACAGGAGCAGTTGGTCCAAGCACAGAAGCTGGATGCAAGCAATGGGGAGATTGGCAGGCGGTGTTGCCCATGACTTTAACAATATACTTGTAGTCATTCTTGGGTATGCAGAACTCTTGCTCTCAAAATTTAAGGAAAAAGACACTACAAGAAACCAGTTGGAACGAATTGTTGATGCAGTAAACCGCGCCGCAGCGCTCACCAAACAAATCCTGGCATTCTCCAGAAAGCAGGTTATTGATTTGCAGGTAGTAAGCCCAAATGATATTGTAAGCAATACCATGAGCATCGTAAAGACCATGCTCCCGGAGGATGTGGAAATAGCGCTGAACCTTTCTCCGGAGGTCAGCAATATTGAGGCAGACAGCCATAAGATTGAACAGGTGCTTATGAACCTTGTAATCAATGCAAGGGATGCAATGCCTGCAGGCGGAAGGTTGTTCATAAAGACAAATGAGATGGATATAGAAGAAACGAGCGCCAGAAATCTTCATTTAAAGAATGGAAGGTATGCTGTTATATCAGTGTGCGATACAGGCATAGGCATAATGGATGATGTCATGCCTCACATATTCGAGCCGTTTTTTACAACCAAGGATAAGGGTAAAGGCACAGGCTTGGGACTGTCTGTCGCATACGGGATTGTCCGGCAGCATAACGGGACAATACAGGTGGAGAGCATGGTTGGCAAGGGCTCAGAATTTCATGTATACCTGCCTGTTACAGAAAAGTCTAAAGAAAAAAATATTTCAAAACCAATGCAGGACAAATACGATGCTTTTTCAGGTCATGAACGAATACTTGTTGCGGAGGATAACGAGGCTGCCCTTATCATTATAAGCGACACCTTGACATCATTAGGCTATTATGTCGCAACAGCAGAAAATGGTTATGAGGCTGTAAGGCTGGCAGAGGGAGCGAAAGAGCCTTTTGACATGCTTGTTACTGATGTGATTATGCCCCGTATGAACGGCAAAGAATTGTTTGAAAGATTAAGCGCAAGATATCCATCTATGAAGGTGCTTTTTATATCAGGTTATTCTGATGAAATAATATATAAATCAGGCGTTAAAGATAAGAATATTGCCTTGCTGGAAAAGCCGTTTGATAACCAAAAACTTGCCAAAACAGTAAGACAGGTTCTTGACGCCAATCCTTTGTAGAAATTTCAGCCAACCCAAAAAATGCTTGAACCGGCGCGGGTCCCCTGACAGCGAAAAGGTAATCACAAACAAGAGTTTCTCTCCTGCCATGCAGGCAAGTATTTTCGTGCCAAATAAAAAAGAGTGATGAAGAGAAGTCAACTACTACCACCTGAAGGCGGTAGCTTGGAATTCGGCTGTAAGCCGACCAAAGCAATGCAACAGCTTTACCCCTCACCCTCACCCTCTCCCGCAAGGGGAGAGGGAAATCAAAAGAAATCTCCCCTCCCTTGACGGGAGGGGAATAAGGGGAGGGTGTGCTTCTTTTATAGGATGATTGAACTAAAGTCTTCGCCTGAAGGCGAGGGTTTTTCTCCCAATCCACGAAGGGGACAATAAAAACAATCCATTCTCTCTGTCATATATTTGACAAACTTCTTCCATCCGGCTGACATTTCTTATGCCCAAGCCCATAAAAAGCCCATAAAAAAACCTTTTAAATCATATACTTTCTACTTTGCATATTTCTGGCACAGCCGTTGCATTACCTTATCTTCGATGAATAGGGTGTTTTTAATAAATCCAAAAAATGCAGTTGCATTTTTTGGCAAACGCAATCTTTGGCCAAATACTGCGTCA
Organism: Deltaproteobacteria bacterium; assembly: GCA_016219285.1. Taxonomy (GTDB): domain Bacteria; phylum Desulfobacterota; class GWC2-55-46; order UBA9637; family UBA9637; genus JACRNJ01. The sequence continues at coordinate 6,157 of JACRNJ010000042.1, read as the reverse complement.
AAGCTAACTGTCCAAATACTCACATACTTAAAACAGTATGCTCCGTTTTGTCCAGCCCGCTTTTCCTTGTCTTTGCCTCAAATCTTGCGTTTGTCCCGAAAAATAAAAACCAAATGCATTTTTCGGGTAAAATCTATTTTTCCTCTTGCCTTTCTTATCCTTGCCGTAAGCAGCCTTGATGCGGCAGATATCGGCAGCTCAGACTGGAGGGATTACTACAGAAAGGTGTCTGCCGCAGAGATGCTTAAGTCTGTTCCAAAAAACATTTTGATTAATCATACATCCAAAAGTCCTGACATAACCAATGCGATTCAGACGGCAATGCAAGGGAAAGGGCATGACGCTGTTATGACACTCATTGGAAATATTGATGAAGAAGTTATATTCATTGGCGGGTTGATTTATGAAAGTATCGGTTTTTATCCTGAGGCGTCCGGCAGCTATGAGCGGCTCATCCAATACTACCCAAAGGGTAATTTTTACAGAAAGGCTCTTTTAAGACAGTCCTTTATTAATCTGGTCAAGGGACTTAAGATGGACTCGGCTGCTCTTATCAGAGAGGCATCCAATGGGTTTTATAAAGTTTATAAAGAGTCCAATGACCCTTTGGAATGGGAGGACGCCCTTGCCGGTTACTCAATAACTTTATACGAATCAAAAGACTACCAATATGCGGAAGAGGTGTTTCAGAAAATTGAGGGGCATATCTTGTCTGTCCCGGCATACCAGTTCTGCCGCGCAGAAAACTACATGAAGACAAGTAAAATCAGCGAGGCAAAGGGGCTGTTTCAAAAACTCTATGAGCAGTATGCTGAAACAAATTTTGCGCCGTATCTGCGTCTTAGACTTGGAGATATAGAAATTATTCAAGGGAGAGAGAATAGCGGAGAAAAATTTTATAAAAAGATTATTGAATATGCAGATAAGACGATTACCCATGACCCCTTGGTTATGGGAACTTTGGCTGTTTCAGAGTTGGACATGAAGCGAAAGAAGAATTCCGATGCAATAAAGGCGCTTAAGAAATTATTGGAAGAGCCGTCGGCATCTCCTGCTAAAGCCGCTGCTGTATTTTATCTTATCAAACTCTATAACATGGAAAGATTTTATGGAGAGGCTATATCTTTATCAAAGCGATTTTTTTCTATGTATCCTTCTAGCCCATGGAAAGGGGATGTTGGAAAGGTTCTGGATGGTGTTATTTGGACATTGGTGTCGGGCGCATATAAAAAAGGGGATTACCATCTAACTGCAAAAACGTATTATGAAAACAAAGGTCTTATAAAGGATAAGGAGATGCTCCTGCTCATAGGGCAAAGCCTTCTGATGCTGGCCTTGCCGGATGAGGCGGTTACAGTTTATAAATCTATCCCTGATAAAAAGGATGCAGGGGTTCGCAGAGGACTGGCAAAGGGTTTTATTATGAAAGGGGACATAAAAAAGGGGGAAGAGATTCTCAACTCCATATCCCCCAGGAGTAAAGAAGAAAAAATGGAAATTGCCATGATATTTATGTCAGCAGGGGATTTTCATTTCAGGAAAGGGGAATATGATGAGATGTTAAAGGCATATTACAATGCCGGTAAAAATGGTCTTAATGAACAAGAATTTTATTTGAAATCAGCGCAGTTATATAGATTTCTTGATAAAAAAGATGATGCCATTAAGTCATATCAGAATATAATAAACTTAACTGCCGGCGAGTATATAAAGGCAAAGGCGTTCATAGGCATTGGCGATGTCTATTTTTCCATGAAAAGATGGGGGGATGCTGTAAAGGCATATACAAATGGTGTTAAATCCATTGAAGACAAAGATGAGAGGATGCAGGTCATCTATAGGATGGGTGAGATTTATATGAGTCTTGGCAATAACAAGGAGGGGGTAAAGGCATGGGAGGAGGTTGCAAAAGAAGATAAAGGATATTTAGGAAGACTTGCTGATGAGAGATTACAGGTGGTAAAGGCATGGGAAGCGATAAACAAAATTTAAACCTGCTTATAGGCGCCTTTGATACATTTAAAAAGGCATCTGTGAGCCTTGAAGGTTACTATAGGGAACTTGAAAAGAGGATTGAAGAACTTAAGTATGAACTTGCTGAAAAAAACAACTATCTTACAGGGATACTTGAAGCGCTGCCGGTAGGCATTATAGTTGCCGACAATAGAGGGAGGATAGAGACTGTTAATAATGCGGTGTGCAGTATTATGGATGAGCCGCCAGAGGGACTGATAGGCAGGGACATCATTAGTCTTGGGTTTGCAAACGACTGTGGACAGATTTCAAATCTGCACCCGGACTGTTCTGCTCATTCTGATAACAAAGAGGGAGTCGGCACATTAAAAACGCCCAATAAATTGGACAACTACAAACCTGATGAATCAGGCAGCCGCACAGAGGAGAATAGATTTATAGATTTTGAAATCACTATAAGAGGGGGGAAGAGGAAGAAGACTATTGATGTGAATTCAACTGCAATAAGAAATCTTCAGGGGGAGGGGACAGGATGCCTCATTGTTATAAAAGATATATCAGAGATAAAAAAATTAAGAGAATCTGCGCAAAGGGATAAAAGGCTGAAGGCAATGGGGGAGATGGCGGCCAGCATCGCTCATCAGATAAGAAATCCCCTTGGCAGCATTGAACTATTTGCCTCTTTACTGGATGAGGAAGGCGCAAATGAAAAAGAGAGTCAGAGGTTTGCAAAAGAGATTGTCCATGCTGTCAGAACACTCAATAATACCCTTTCAAATATGCTCCTTTTTGCAAATAACTCAAAACCGTTTAAGGCGGCTGTGCCTGTTGGAGATGTGATAGAAGAATCTGTTGATACGTGCAGGTTCCTGCTCATCGGCAAAAAGGTCAGCATAGAGACTCTCCATGACACTCCTGCGCTCCCCCTCTATGTTGATAAGGAATTGTTTAAGCAGGTCTTTTTAAATCTGATTATGAATGCTGTAGATGCAATTAACGGGAAAGGGGACGGCAGGATATCCATTCTTTCAAGGAAAGAGAGGGACGGCATCCATATATTTATATCAGATAACGGCTGCGGAATATCTGATGATGACCTTGATGAGATTTTCAACCCCTTCTTTACCAAGAAGCCAAAAGGCACAGGACTTGGACTTACGGTTGTTAATAATATAGTCAAGGCGCACGGCGGCATTATAACTGTGGAAAGTTCTGCGGGCAAGGGAACTACATTTGACATTACCCTGCCGGAGGTTGAAAGGGAATGCATAAACTCCTTGTTGTAGATGATGAAACACAGATGAGAACAGCCCTTTATGAGGTTTTAAAAAGGCGGGGGTATGATGTTGTTGCTGTGGAAAACGGAAGGGATGCTGTTGACAGATTGTCAAGAGAAAGGTTTGATGCAGTTATTACAGATGTGAAGATGCCCGGTATGTGTGGGATTGATGTCTTGCGTTCTGTAAAAACTATAAATCCAACCCTGCCTGTTCTTATGATGACAGCCTTCGGCACAATAGAAAACGCTATTTCTGCAATGAAGGATGGGGCGAGTGATTACATATTGAAGCCATTTTCTCCTGATATTATTGACTCGGCTGTTAAAAAGGTTCTCTCTCAGGAGACAGATGGGAATGATTTTGAACTCATAACCTGCGATAGCAAGATGCTTAATATTCTTGATATGGCAAGGGGGATTGCATTTAGTTCAGCAACTGTTTTAATCATGGGAGAAAGCGGGACGGGGAAGGAACTCATTGCAAGGTTTATACACAATTCCAGTCCCAGGAAAGAGATGCCGTTTGTAGCAATAAACTGCGCTTCCATACCTGACGGACTCCTTGAGAGTGAACTCTTCGGGCATGAAAAAGGGGCGTTCACAGGCGCTGTTTCAAACAGAAAAGGTAAATTTGAACTTGCCCACAGGGGGACGATACTCCTTGACGAGATAGGAGAGATGGGTCTTAATCTGCAGGCAAAACTATTAAGGGTTCTGCAGCAGCGGGAGATAGACAGGATAGGGGGAAGCCGGCCTATGCCTGTTGACATCAGGGTTATTGCCACAACCAACAGGGATTTGAACAAAGAGGTTGAGGCAAAGAGATTCAGGGAAGACCTTTTCTACAGACTAAATGTATTTCCTGTTGTTATCCCCCCTTTGAGGGAAAGAAAGGTGGATGTGCCTCTTTTGGCAGAGTATTTCCTGAATAAGTTCTGCGGCAAGAACGGGAAAAACATAAAGGGTATAAGTGAAGATGCAATGAGATATTTAAAAACTAAAGAGTGGAGGGGGAATGTGCGGGAGCTTGAGAATGTAATGGAGAGGGGGGTTCTCTTGTGCAAGGGGGAGGAGATAAGCACGGAAGACCTGTATCATATTAAAGGGGACAGTCCCCTTTATATGACTGATGGTGAAGTTCAGCATACAGGGATGCTCAAGGATGCGGAGAAGGGGCTTATATCCAAGGCGCTTAAAGATACAGAGGGGAACAAGACAAAGGCGGCAAAACTTTTAGGAATCAGCATAAGGACACTAAGAAATAAACTGAAAGAGTATGAAACAGGGGAAAGAATTGCCCATTGAAACAGGCATATTTTTGACGGTTGTCATTTTTGGCGGCGCTAACGCAAAACCCGGCATGAGCTAATTAGTTGAATTTTATGGCTTTATTTTAATGCGGCAGATAAATATAGGGTGGCATAGATTTTGCTTAAATAATAAATTAAGAAAGACATGGGGTGGAGATGATTAGAGAAATCTTTAGCGGGGTTCTCCCTGTTCTTGAGAGGTCATTAAATATAAGAGCATTGAGGCACAGGATTATCTCATCCAATATAGCAAACGAAGAAACCCCCGGTTACAAGGCAAGGGATATAGAATTCCAGCAAGAACTGGATAAGATGATAGACAAGGGCGCAGTTCAGATGGTAAGCACAAATAAAAACCACATATCATCTGCCGCTCTTAATTCAACGCCGCAGATAGTTATTAAAGGCGGTTCAGGCGCAAGTCTTGACGGAAATACTGTTAGTCTGGAAAAGGAGATGGTAAACATGGCTGAAAACACCATGATGTATAATGCGAGCGCGGCCATGTTGATAAAGAAGATGCACGGTTTAAGAGAGGCAATCAAAGAAGGCAGGTAGTATCTGTATTGTTAAAGCAAACCCTCACGAGCCTTTGGCTCACAAAGGGGTATGAAAATAACACACCCCTGCCCCTCTCAAGAGGGGAATTTACTCCACTCTCCCCTTAATCCCCTCCCGTCAAGGGAGGGGAGACAAATAGTTCCCTCTCCCCTTGCGGGAGAGGGTCAGGGTGAGGGGGGGGGGGTATTTTCGGGACAAAAAAGGAGGAAAGTTTTATGTTTACAACTTTTGCTGTAAGCGCCTCTGGTATGGAGGCGCAAAGGATAAGGCTGAACGCAATCTCCAGTAATCTTGCAAATGTGAATACTACCCGCGGGACAAATGGAGAGCCGTATAGAAGACGGGATGTGGTCTTTGAGGCAATGCCGTCATTCTCTTCAGGCGCAGTGGATAGCGGTTTGATTCCTGTAAAGGTGAAGGGGTTTATTAAAGACACAAGGCCATTTACTGTAATCTACAACCCAGGCCATTCTGATGCGGATAAAGAGGGTTATCTTAAAATGCCTAATGTTAATCCCATAGAGGAGATGATAAATATGGTTTCTGCTGTGAGGGCTTATGATGCCAATGCCGCTGCATTTAAATCTTCCAAAGAGATGATGAATAAAGCGCTGGAGATAGGGAGATAATAAAATTTCAAATTTGATGAAGCAGTTAAAAATATAATGACTAATAACTTATAATTACGCTTACCCACTAAATACAAACGGAGGGTATGGTATGCAGAATACAGATATGAGGCTGGAGAGATTGCTTTTTAATCTGGATACTCTGGTTGAACTGGGTGAGGAATTAACATCTCAGAAAGACTTCAATAGAGTCATCAAGTCTTCCTTATATATGATTATTGGGACATTTTCAGCATCAAAAGGGGTTGTGTTTCAGTTTGATAATGAAAAGGAGGTAGTTAACCCTATAGCTTCTAAGGGAATTGTGAATATAAACGATATTGCCATGAAGTTAAAGGAAGAAACCATAGAAGAGCTAATTAGATTAAAAACCCCTATAGACATTGAAAACAATAATAAAGCAG
>JACRNJ010000023.1 GCA_016219285.1 Deltaproteobacteria bacterium | reverse complement strand
TCAAACAATATATAGAGTCTCATAACCAGAACCCTAAAATATTCGCTTGGACTGCTTCCGTCCAATCTATTATGAGCAAAATATCTATAAGTAAAGAAGCGTTGGTAACACCACACTAGGGTTAACCCCTTCAGTTGCATTTTTTGGGATAAGAAATACTTCCAAGCCTTTTTATGAAACATCAGAAGAATATTCGCTATCTTAACGTGGCCATTGCCATAGCCTTGGCTATCCTGTTTTCCCCTTCACTTCTTATGGCCACCTCCGATGCGGCCGGAGGGTTCAGCCAGGCAAGCATAGATAATATCAGCATCACATTTCTATGGATTGCCATTATACTAATACTGGCTAAGGTATCCAGCTTAATAGAGCGGTTTGGTCAGCCAGCTGTGCTGGGAGAGCTTTTAGTCGGCATATTATTAGGCAGTTTACCACTCATAGGTTTACACTTTTTTGAATCTGTCCGCTCCAATGAATTAATCCACTTTTTATCAGAATTGGGAATTGTAATACTCCTTTTTCAACTTGGGTTGGAGAGCAGCGTCCAAACCATGATGAAGGTTGGCATTCCATCGCTGTTAGTGGCATGCACAGGGGTTGTTGCCCCATTTATATTAATAACCTACCTTGTCGGCCCATGGCTTATGCCGGGCCTTTCCAATACGGTATATCTGTTCTTAGGCGCAGCAATGACGGCAACATCTGTCGGAATAACGATTCGTGTATTAAAGGATATGAAGAAGTCCCAAACAACCGAGGCGCGGATTATCGTGGGCGCCGCTGTTATAGATGATGTGCTTGGGCTGATTATCCTTACCGTTATATCTGGAATTGCCCAGCAGGGGGAGATAAATAACCAAGCCGTCTTTATTATCATCTTCAAGGCGTTGTTATTCTTGGTCGGTGGGATTTTTCTGGGGAGGTGGCTGGCCCCTTACTTTAGTTTATTCTTCTCCAAGATAACTACAGGTGTGGGGATGAAGTTTACCCTGGTTATGTTTTTTTGCCTTACCTTTGCGTATATAGCCTCAATTATGGGTTTGGCGCCTATTGTGGGGGCATTTACCGCAGGCCTTATACTGGAGTCTGTTTACTTTAAACAATTTGACAACTCACAACTTGTTGAAAATATCCGCCGTGCGATTAAGGGAGAAAATATAAGCGGCTCTTTAATGATAAAGCTTGAAAGGATTATAGAGAATTATTCTCATAAACATATTGAAGAGTTTGTTGACCATATAGGGCATTTTTTGGTCCCTATATTTTTTGTGCTTACAGGCATGCAGGTCAGAGTGGAAGCTTTTCTTAACCCCAAGATTATTTTGATATCAAGTGTGATATTTGTTGTTGCAGTCCTATCAAAGGTAATTGCCGGCTATGTAGCTGGTAAGGGCTTAAACAGATTGGCAATCGGGGTTGGAATGGTTCCGCGTGGAGAGGTGGGGTTGATATTTGCAAATATCGGAAAGGGATTGGGTATTATGGATGATGCTGTTTTTTCAGCTATTGTTATGGTTATAATGCTGACGACACTTATAACACCTCCGATACTTACCGCAGTGTTCAAACGATAAATTCTATCGTGAATCTATCAAAAACTGATTAAATTTCCTTTCCATACCTATGGTTGTCTCAGGACCGTGGCCTGGCAACAGTTGGACATCATCTCCAAGAGGAAGTATCTTATTTTTTATGGAGGTTATTATGTCTTTGTAAGAACCACCCGGAAGGTCTGTCCTGCCTATTGAGCCGGCAAAGATAGTGTCGCCTGTAAAAAGGATTTTAGAAGAAGTTGGGAATCCGCATTCCGAGATTAAAAGACATATCCCCCCAGGTGTATGGCCGGGGGTATGAATAATGTCAATCATCAAATTGCCTGCATTAATCTTATCGCCATGTTTCAGAAGTATATCGGGGGAGGGTGAAGTAACAGTATTTAGCCCAAAGGCGGCGCTTTGAGATGCAGCATTTTCCAATAGCACGGCATCTTCACTATGTATTGCAAGTTTTGCGCCAGTGGCCTTTTTTAAAGGACCATTGCCCCCGATGTGGTCAAAGTGGCCGTGGGTATTTATTATATATTTAATGGAGAGTTTTGATACAGCGGCAGCTGCCATTATCTCATCAACATTTCCGCCAGGGTCTATGCACACTGCTTCTTTGGTTTTTTCATCCCCCAGTATATAACAGCTTACATCTAGCGGACCTACTACAATGGTCTTTAATATCACCTATCTGCTCCTAATATAAGTTCTCTTCCAGCCTTCATGACCCTTTCCAATTCCTCCTCATCCCTTGCCTCACCATAGAGGCGCACAACAGGTTCAGTGCCTGATTCTCTCATGAGGAGCCAGCCGCCGCCTTCCAGTAAAAAATTAACCCCCCCAACATCCCTTATATTTTCTACAGAAAGACCCGCAATCATCTTAGGCGGTTTATCTAACAGATTAGCCAGCCCACTTTTCGAAATATTGCCTACATGGATATTCTCTCTTTTTGTAACAAGCTTACCCACCCTTTTATACAAATCGTTTAATAAGTCTTTCAGGCTTTTACCCTCTCTTGCGACCATTTCGGTTACAAGAAGACAGGTCAGCATTCCGTCTTTTTCAGGCACGTGGCCTCTTATGGAAAGGCCGGCGCTCTCCTCTCCGCCAATTAAAATCTTTCCCGTTGTTATAAGTTCGCCGATATATTTAAAACCAACAGGTGTCTCATACACAGGCATTTTGTAATAATTTGCCACTGCATCCACGAGATGGCTTGTGGCAACACTCCTTGCAGCGCCTCCCGTCATGCCCTGAACCCTCAACATATAGTCAAAAAGCAGGGCGAGTATATAATTTGGCTCAATGAATGTGCCGTCTCTGTCAATTACACCAAATCTGTCTGCATCGCCGTCAAGCGCAAGGCCAAGGTCATAGCTGTTTTCTTTAACCGCATCTACCAGCGCTGTAAGATTTTCTATGCTTGGGTCAGGAGGCCTGCCGCCAAAGCAAGGGTCAGTGCGGTTATGGAAGACCTCAATATTACAGCCGGCATCTTCCAAAATTCTGTCCAGATAGCCGCGGCCAGCGCCATACATGAGGTCAACTCCAATCCCGAGTTGCGCTTTTTTTATAATAGGGATATTTATCTTTTGTTTCAGGTATTCAGAATAAAACCGGAATGGTTCTATCTCTTGCAAAAGGTCTTTGTTTCTTGCTTCTTCAATGGGGAGCGCTGAATAGGCAATCTCCAGCATTATGGCATTTGCCCTTTTTTCTATCTCCTTTGTTATATTAGGCAGGGCAGGCTCACCGGAAGGTGATGAAAATTTCAGGCCGTTATATTCAGATGGGTTGTGGCTGGCAGTAATATTTATACCGCCGCCTGTCTTTCTGTGTAGTATCTCTAATGCGATAACCGGTGTTGGTGTCGGCCTCTTTGTTAGGAAGGACTTAATGTTGTTTCCAGCTAAAACCTTTACAGCTTCAGAGGCAAACTTCTCACCCATAAAACGGGCATCATAACCCACCACAAGGCCCTTTTTAGCCCCATCGTTGGCTTTGAGATAGTCAGCAATTGCCTGAGTTACAATCCTTACGCCTTCGAACGTAAAATCCTCTGCAATTATGCCGCGCCAGCCCGATGTGCCGAATTTGATGCTGTTCAAAAGACCTCCCTAAAGATAGGTCGAGGTTGAGGTTAAGGTTAAAGTTAAAGAAAAACTCCTTATATCTTTTCTTAACATCATCCTGAGCCTTAGCCTTGACCTCAACCTTAGTCTACTTCTGCCACTTAATTATCTTTTCTTTATATTCGTCAACCATGTCTTTTGCCTTTTCCATCGTTGTTGCCTCAGCCACAACATGGAAATAGGGCTGGTCCTGACTTGGGTATGTTATGACCCATGACTTATTAAAAATCACCTTTATCCCATCCACCAACTCAGATGTCTTATCTCTGGAATCCTCCATCATACACCTCATTATCTTTCCTTTCATCTCCCAGGAGCACGGCACCTTTTCTTTTATCATAAAGCTTGGAGGAATCTCCCTCAAAAGCTGGTGAAGCCTTATCTCTTTTTTTGCCATCATATCGAGTATTTTTACAATTGCATACATTCCGTCAAATGCCGGCTGAAACTGCGGGAATATAAAACCGCCGGTATGTTCTCCCATAAACACGACCCCTTGTTCCATTGCAGTCTCCATCATGCCCCTCGTTGTTGTCTTGCTTCTTTTTACTGAGAAATCGTAAATCTCAGCCATCTGGTCTATGACCATGGACGCCGTAACCGGCACAGCTATAGAGTTTGGAGTTTGGAATTCGGAGTTGGGAGGGTTTTCTTTTTCTCTTGCCCCTTGCCCCCTGCCACCTGTCCCCTGTTTTTGATATGATTTCAGAACCAGCAGTGTTACAAGATTCAATGCAATATCGCCGTCAATAACATTTCCATTCTCATCTACAAGAAATATCTTCTCCCCGCCGGCGTCAAGCAATACGCCAATATCTGCCCTGAGCGACCGGACAATGGATGAAAGCTGAACAAGAGAGTTCTGAAATTCATCTGCTGTTTTTGTTATCTTTGCCCCGTCCATGTTGGCATTCAAGGCTATAACATTGCAATTGAGTTTGCCGAGGATGGATGGAAATATTCTTGAAGAGCTGCCGTAGGAGTAGTCTAAAACCACCTTAAAATTTGCCTTCTTTATTGCCTCCGTGTCAATGGAAGACATAAATCCGTTTTGGTAATATTCAAAACCATGTATTGGAAACACCATCTCGCCTGTCTCTTCCATATGAGCCCTTCTGAAATCTTCTCTGAAGAAAAGCCTTTCTATTGCCTTTTCCTGATTTGGGTGGAGGTTGAGTCCTTTACTATCAAAGAATTTAAGGTCTATGATGTCCGAATCAAATGGGCTTCGTCTTGTATGAATGCCGCCAATCTCACTTCCGTTTTTTGCAAGGTATCGGACAACAGGTATTGGCGTTACCCCGTAGTCATGTATGTTTACACCTGTTGACAGGATTCCAGTCATTATTGCCCTGTTTATCATTCTGGATGTTTTATGGGTATCTCTACTGGTTGATACAGTTGAACCTTTTCTTAAACTTGCTCCGTATGCCGCGCCAAGTTTTGCCGCAAACTCAGGAGATATTTCAATATTGGCAAGGCCGGTTACACCATAAGAGCCGAATATGTTTTTGCTCCACCTTTCGCTCCATATGAGACTGGATGCAAGCACAGCCCCGTCCTCCACAACTTTATACGGCCAGACCTTTACACCAGCTTTTACCGCGCTTCCTTTGCCTATATGGCAGTTATCACTTATTACAGCGCCCTCTGCAAGATATGCCCCCTGCTTTATCTCAGAATTATTTGCTACGACATTTTCCTGCAATATTGCCTTTTGCCCTACCGAAACATTGTGCCAGAGTATTGATGAGGTAATTGAAACTCCTTCCTCTATTGCGCAGTTGTCTCCTATAACAGAGTCAGTTATCTTGGCATCAGCCCCTATCCTGCAGTTTGCGCCTATGACAACTGCTCCCTCCAGTTTACACGTGAAATCCACTCTGGAATCTTTTCCAAGCCATACATCTTGTTTGCTTACTGCCTCGCCGGGAATATTTATTTTAACCTTTTCGTGGAGTATGTCTATATTTGCCTGACGATACTCCTCAAGACTGCCAACATCTTTCCAATAGCCGTATGCTATATAACCATAGAGCGGTTCTTTTCTCTCTAATATAAGAGGAAACAGGTCTTTGCTAAAATCAAATTCCTGGTTCGGCGGGATTAAATCCAGGATTTTTGGTTCAAGGATATAGATGCCGGTATTTATGGTATCGCTGAAGACCTCGCCCCAGCTTGGTTTTTCCATAAACCTGTCAATTCTTCCGTCTTCGTCGGTTATTACTATACCGAATGGAAGCGGGTTGAGAACCCGTGTAAGAACCATTGTTGCAGCAGCCTTTTTCTTTCTGTGAAACTCCATTGCCTTAACAAGGTCAAAGTCTGTAAGCAGATCGCCGCTTATAACAATAAATTGTTTATCCAGGTATTCTTTGGCATTCCGTACACTGCCGGCTGTTCCAAGGTCGTCAGATGCTCCGATATATGTCATATTTATTCCAAACCTTGAACCATCGCCAAAGTAGTTTTCTACTATTTCAGGGTGAAAATATAAAAGGGTTATAATATCGGTTATGCCGCAGTGGATGAGGAGTTCTACGATGTGTTCCATCATTGGTTTATTAACCATTGGAACCATTGGTTTTGGCAGGTTGTTGGTGAGAGGCCGGAGCCTTGTCCCAAAACCGCCGGCCATGATTACGGCCTTCATAAATCCTCCGAATACTGATTTTAGATTAAAAATTTATAAACCCATATCCTCATATCTTCGCCATCTGTAATTAAGGTCTATGATAGTTCCTGGCTTTTTTATATCTACCAATGCCTCTAATGCCTTTTTTAGAATCATTGTCTGTTGTTTAATATTATGAGGCTCTCCTAAAGGGTGACCAAGCGGCCATTTTAAAAAAATAGCGCGCGATGGTTTAATCTCTTCAGTAAACTTTCTTGCAATGGAGATACTTATAGTCAGTATGCCATGCTTTTCTATCTCTCTTTGTATCAGCCCTACGGACCGATTGCACAGGCCTCAACCGGGTGTTAAAATAACAGCGTCAACGTCCTGTATCTTTAATTTGAGGGCCGCCTCTTGGGCAGTTACATTGATAAGTGTATAAATATGGCTGCCGTCTATATGTCCCATAAACCCGAAATTCAGACTTGCAATATCCCCTATCTCTCCTGTATCTTTCAGCTCTTTAAGCCTGTCTATAGGGAAAACAATATTTATGTCTTTATCAGCATCCTTGTGGTCATAGTAATCATGGGTTATTATGAGTTGTTTTTTTGGGGCATCTGCTGGAATTTCTCTGTATGTAGGGTCTCCATTTGGGTCCTGCATATCAAATGGTTTTTGTGTTTTTAGATGGACGCCTGCAGTTGTAACAATAGCCACTTTGCAGTTTTTGACAGGTTTTGTTGCAGGCGTCCATGGGATACCCTCAACTTTCCATGGCGCAGTCTTTCTAATCCATCTTTCTACAAGATATGGAAACCTTGTAAATAATTTTGATATAAGTTGATTTTTTAGTCTGCCCATAAGTATCAGCTTAGTAAAAATAAATTCACGCTCAAAAATGTCCCGGATACAAGGCGATTGTAGTCTGCCGATTTACCTGTCTGCGTGCTACGCACAGGTAGGTCGGCGCTTTTAAAAACGCCCATAAACATGTCCCCGCAGACTTTTAGCGGGGATGGGCAAACTACGGGTATGTTGACCCTTGACAAATCTGTGGCTTGCCTTTGGCAAGCCACAGATTTGTCAAGGGTTGAGCGCATAAGCCGCAGCGACAACGAAGCAGATGGGTATTTTCCAGCGTGAAGCGGGCAGTTTAATGTCATACCCAGGACAATCTATGGCAGCCGTCACTGCAGTGTGCTACCCTTGGAATCATAAATCTAGTCATATTACTCACCCCCTTCTCATAGATTTTAGATTTACCATTTATGATTTAAAATCCAAACCATAAAATCTGAAACCATAAATCTAAAATCGTAAATCAAAAGTGCCCTTTCACCCATCTTATTATAAGCCGCCACGGTTTTGTTTTAATTCTGGACATTATATCTGTATAAAAATTTTCATATCTTTCTTCTCCTCTTGTAACATTATAGTACTTTTCCATAAGCGACGGCTCAGCTTCTAATACCCTGTACCATAACCTTGGATAATTATAGACGAGGCTACCGAGTTTAGCCGCAGCCTCAAATTCAGTATACAACTCCATTGCTATTATTTCATTATACTGGCTTAAATCTATTTTGTCATGAGAAATCCTGTCTGATATAATCTTTGCAGCAATTTGCCCGCTCTTTATTGCATAATATATACCTTCACCCAAGAACGGATCAACAAGACGGGCCGCATCGCCAACTGCCAAAACTCTTGTTTTTGCTATTCTCTGTCTTGCATCATAAAAATATGGTATAGTCCACCCGTAAACATTACTTATATCCATCCCTGCAAGGTTTTTTTCCCTTCCGACAAAACCCTGAAAATATTCCTTTATACCACCCCTTACCTTATCGGACATGCCTGCAATGCCTACTGATAGGCTTTTGCCTTTTGGGAAAACCCATCCGTACCCGTGCGGTATGCAGCCAAAGTCTATTAAAATCCTTCCTTTAATTGCAGATAGTCTTTCCTCATGAGCAGGAAGTTCACTCTCAATTGCCACAACACATATTTTCGGGTTAAGCCCTAATATCTCCCTGGCTACAATACTATTTGCCCCGTCTGCGCCTACCAGTAATTTTGCTTTGTATGAGCCTCCGGAGGTTTTAACATTTACATAATCATCACATTCTTCAATACCTATAACCCTTTCACCCTCCCTGATAGCAGCGCCTGCTTCTTTTGCCTTTTCCTTCAAAAGATTATCAAATCTATTCCTGTTTACATTATATCCGATCGGTCTCTGGGATATAATAGGAATAGGTCTTTTTGACTTGAAGGTAAAAACAGCGCCGTATGCTATATCCTCTACAACTGATTTGAAATCAAACGGCAATACCTTCTCAACCTTCAACGACAAACAGCCGCCGCACGGTTTGTATCTTGGAAATTTGTCTTTGTCAAAGGTCAAAACATTTAGCCCTTTCAAGGCAAGTTCATATGCAGCGGTTGCGCCGCCTGGGCCAACGCCAGACACAATTACATCGTATAGCATAGGTAAAATCGTGAACTGTAACCGTGAACCGTGACCGTTAAATATTTTTCACGGACACGGACAACGGTTTTTATTACTCCCGTTCCTTTTCTATGTTAAATTCCATAAAATCAGCCCAGAATCCGGTCTGCATAATAGCCCCACGCTCCCATGTTAAAAGCTTGAGGTGATTTTTTTCCATATCAAGAATTTTTCCAAGAACAGCCTTCTCGTCAGGCACATTTGCTGTCTTAAGCAGTCCTGAATAAAAATCCACAGCCTTTTCCTCTGCCTCCGTAGCAATGGTTACTGCATTTAGTTGAGATGGGTTTTGTTTTAATCGTTTTATAAGCTCGTTCTCTTCCAGAAATATTGGTGCGCTGCTTCTGCTAAAATCCAAAGCATTTTGATATGCAAGCCATTCACCACTGGATTCCAACGACCGGCTTATAGCTGTTAATGCACTTATATGCTCAAGCTCTTCCTTTGCAAGATGGCTAAACACACTTTTCCCGTGTTCATCTTTCATTATATTGGAGGCAGTAATATAAAAGTTGTAACCTTCAATTTCTGTGCGAACTGCTGTCTTAATATTTTCAAGAACTTTTTCCTTCACCCCAGCAGGCCTCCTCTAAAAAAATCAAATTTTAATTTTTAATTTTTATATCATCTACCTTCTGCCGGTATCAGTCCTGCCGGCTTTTTCTACCTCTTTTTTCTTTTCCAGCGCCTCACCTCTTATCTTTTCCTCACATGCATGACATATAGTGGCCTCTGACGGTTTGCCGCAGACGGCGCAAACATGCTTTTTCTCTTTTTTTTCTTCCATAATTTCTCCTTTTTGATTACGCAGATTTCAAAATATAATTACACAGATTAAAATCGTATTTTCATTTTATTGTTGCAGCAACGTGGCTGCAAATTTTTAGTATTACCTTTAATTACCATAAGTTCGCTGAAACATACAGGGCAAAAATACACAGCATTTATGTTTTCAGTCATAATCATATCTCTATTGCAGCATACAGGTTTGAATCTTCCATTACCGCTTTTTATTGCAGACACTTCAGCGCCGCAAATATGGCATCTATAGACATGTCCAATCATATTTTTATCTGATGTCATCAGGCCTCTTTACCAGAGCCATATCTCTGCCGCAGCACCTCGGTTCCATAACCCCAATCCCACCCTTTGTAACCATTGCCATTGTTCCGCATTTTAAACAGTGATATGCCGTGCCTACATGTATGGTCCACTCTTTTGTCCATTCATCCACGGACCATTCGCCGCTGCCGGAAAAATCAACTTCTTCTGCCATATACCCTTCCCTTTTACGCTTTGCTCCGCAGTTTGAGGTTAGAGGAAAGAGGCTCTTACCTCAACCCTCATACCGCAATCTTCACCTTACTATTGCCGTAAGGCTTACAGCGTATATTTCAAATCCTTAAAATTAAAACCTTTCAGCGCCGGAGCACGAATCCCTTTGTGCTGAATAAGAATCTTAAAGTCGTCACCCATACCGCCTGGCAGCATAAGCTCTTTAATCCCTTGGTTCCATCTGAAGTCATCCAGATTATTTATATCCAATTTTTCTATGTCTTTGAATTGCTCAAGGATACCGATGCCTATGAGAAAATAAGATTGGGTTGTAAAACCAGTAACCTCAAGGCCGGTTTCCTTGCCTGCCATGGCAATGCTGGTAAAATCCACCTTTGATGTTATATCCTGATATCCAATCATTTGAAAAGGGTTATCGTTCATTGTATGTCTATAATAGCATTGAAGGCTGCTGTTTCTGCCAGGCCGAAAAAGGTCCTGCGCAGGAAGACCATAGTCAATGGTCACAATAAAACCCCTGTTGAGCAGTGTCCCGACAGATTTAATCCAATCAATTGCCCTTAAATTTACCTCTGTCCTCTGTCCTTGCTCAAGCGTAATTTTCAGCCTCTCAAAATAATCATTAAGGTTCTGATTCGACAGTTCTCCAATTATTTCAACGAAATTTTCATTTTTATAACCGATATAGATTTCTTTTAACCCGTCATTACCCTGAATAATGAGGTGAACAGGGAATGCATCTATAAGTTCATTGGAGATGATACAGCCAGTAATATTTTGTTGAATTTCTTTAATGGTGGTATGAAAGGATATTTTTTCAAAATAGCCGTCCGGGGAAGAAAGGGTTGGGTTTTTTATAGAGACAGGATTCGTCCCGTTAGAGGATGCTGTATCATTGCTATTACCTAATGTTTGGTTGATACTCTTTAACCAGGGAACTCTAACTGGATTTATGTCAACCAATTTAAAATCAACTGTTTTATAAAATTCAGGATACGAATCTTCTATTGTATCCTTAATCTGAAGCGAAAGATTCCCTCTCCCAGCGCCAATTTCAATAATAGCAAATTGTGTAGGACAATCAAGAATCTGCCACATCTGGTTTAGCTGGGCTGCAAGGAGTTTGCTGAATACAGGGCTTATATCAATGTTTGTAAGGTAATCTCCATCTTTTCCCCATTTAATTCTGTCGGAGATATAATAACCTTTTTGAGGCCAGTAAAGGGCGATATCCATAAATTCAGCAAATGTTATAACGCCTTTTTTCTGAATCCGTGTTTTTATTTCGGAAATAAGGTCAGGGTGTCCTGAGATGTTATCAGCCATGTCTTACCTTTCCTGGACATGCCAAATAATCTGCGGTGCAGTAATTAATTCAGTCTTCCAATATGCCGACTTTGACAATACCATCAAAAACCTCTGGCCCATGCGGCGCATTTTCAATCTCAGATGTTAAATCAGCGCCGGCAGTGTGAGATTCAAGATGATTGCCGTTTGCCCAGAATACACTGTCAGTTACATCATAAACATTCCCATTGTATGCTATATATGCTGCCATGCCCTCTTTACCGTCAAAGTTTTGCATATCTTGCCTGGAAAACTTTTTTTCCATAATAAATTTATCCTCCTTAGAAATCAAAATGTTCACCTGAAAAATGCAACTGCATTTTTTGGGTTCATACTCAAAAATTGCCACATACCATTGGTGGCAAGGGTTTACGACAACGGCAGGAATCAACTCCTATTAGCGATTCCTTATTCCTAGGGTCGTCTCCCATGTATCTGCATGGCCTTCCTCATCGGAAAGGATCTGTTCCAGCATAAGCCTTGTAGTGGGGTCGCCCTCGAGCTCGCACAATTTTATATGTTCTTTATATCGTTTTATTGCACCGTTTTCTGCAGCAAGGTCATCCTTTATCATTTTTTTCAAGTCGCCGCCCCTTACAATTTCTGTAGGCTTCTGCACAGGAACCCCTCCGAGATAAACAATCCTTTCTGCCAATGTCTCAGCGTGCTTCATCTCATCCATAGAAGTCTTTTTGAATATCTCAATTACTGCCGGGCTTTCAAGCCCTTCAGCCTCATAGTGGTGGCCCATATACTGGATTATTGCTGACAGTTCATACGCCCTATCCAGATTCAATGCATCTATAATCTTTTTACTCATGTTATATCCCTCCTTTTATTTTATAACTCAAAGTTAAGACCTTGAGTTGTAAGATGTGTTTTTACTATAGCAGAGGAATTCAACTCCCGCAAGTATAAAACAGTATTTTCTATGCTGATTAAGTTATTTGCAAAAAAACTACTCTGTCTTTTCTCTCTCAAGTATGGGATAGGCTATATTTGCGATATATGAGTTTATTCTCTTGAGGTTTGTTAAGACATCTAAATGAATTGCGCTTGTGTCTATGGATTCTTTTAAACCAAGATGAAGGCGGTTTATATGTGCCTGCCTTAGCTCCCTTTCTATCTCTCCAAGCTTTGTCTTATGTCTTAAGAGTTTATGGGAAAGCTCGATATCTCCGCTTGCAAAGGCTGATATGCCAAGTCCAAAATTTTCCATGACCTTTTGATGAAATTCCAGAATTTCATTCAATCCATCATGTGAAAAAGACAATTGATTCTTAGCTTTTTTCTTTGCAAGCTCCATAAGATTCTTATCTATTACATCGCCGATATTTTCAAGGGTGTTTGTAAAAGTAATTATCTCCATCTCTCTCTTTGCCTGTTCCGAAGTTAAACTTTCTTGAGATAGTTTGGTAAGATACAGCTTTATCTCCCTGTCAAGGATGTCTACTTCATCATCCCTTTCTTCTATTGCATCCAGAAGTCCGGCGTCATTATTCTTAAAGACCTCTATGCTTTGCTTTAGCATATCCTGCACTATATCCGCCATCCTCAAAGCCTCTCTGGTGGCCTGGCCGATGGCCAGTGAGGGGGATGTGAGCACGAACCTATCCAGATATTTTGGCCCAAATCTTTTTTCTGAAGATGTTCTTTCAGGGAGCAGCATCTCAACAAGTTTTGTAAAAGGTTTGATAAAAGGGAGAAATAAAAGCGTAATCGCAATATTAAAGAATGTGTGGGCATTTGCAACCTGTCTGGCAAGATGTGGAGTAGTGAGGCCGACAAGGTTGGTAAATGGCGTTAAAAAAGGGAGGATAATTATAACGCCTATCAATTTAAACATTACATGGGCAAGGGCAACGCGTTTAGCTTCTACAGGTGCGCCAATACTGGATGTAATTGCGCCGATGCATGTTCCTATGTTTGCGCCTAATACAATCGGCATAGCGGCATCCAGTGTAATTAGCCCATTATGTGCAGCCGTGAGCGCAAGGCCTATAGTTGCAACGCTGCTGTACAGCAGGGCAGTCAGTAGCGCGGCTATGATTATACCTGCGACAGGGTCTTTGCCAAGATTTATAAGAATTTCCTTAAACAGAGGGTCCTGGGCAAGAGGTAAAAAAATATCGGTCATTATTTTTAATGCAGCGAATATAAACGCAAAACCCAGAACAGCCTGCCCAATGCCCTGTAGAGCGCTTTTTCTGCCCAGAAATTCCAGAAGTATGCCGATGCCGACAAAGATTATTGCATAGTCATATATCTTGAATGTGATTATCTGAACTGTAATAGTAGTGCCTATATCTGCCCCAAGGATTACCCCCATGGTTGCCGAAAGGCTCAGGAGGCCTGAGCCAACAAAGCTGACCAGCATTATGATTGTGGCGCTTGAACTCTGTAAAAGTGCGGTTATCAATGCGCCGATACCAACACCCTTGAGGCGGTTGTCTGTAACAGCCATAAGGAATCCCCTCAGCCTGGCCCCGGCTGCCTTCTGCATGCCGTCGCCCGCTGTCCTCATCCCGTAAAGGAGCAGCAGAACGCCGCCAAAGAGTGTGAGGATGTTTATGGAGGTCATAAAAAATACAGGTTATAGGTTTTAGGTTATAGGTTTTCCTATCGCCTTATAACCCATAGCCTCTCACCTGCCTTTATACTATGGTTTTAATATCTCTTAAATATTTTGCAGATTCTTCTGGTGGAACAGGATTGATGTATATGCCTGTGCCGAGTTCAAAGCCGGCGGCGATAGTAAGTCTTGGGGTTATCTCAAGATGCCAGTGAAACTGGCCGATAACTCCTGAATTGATAGGGGCATTTATAATTGTGAAGTTATAAGGCGGGTCATTAATACAGAGTTCCAGTTTTAGCAGGACCATTTTTAATACTGTTGTCAATTCATCTATTTCATTATCGCGCATGTCTACAAAAGAATGGCTGTGCCGTTTTGGTATTATCCATGTTTCGAACGGATGTCTTGAGGCATAAGGCTCTATGGCAATAAACGATTCGCCTTCAACTACTATACGTTCTTTGCTATCGGGTTCTACCCTCACAATATCGCAATATACACAATTGTTTCTATACTCATAATATTGTTCTATCCCTTTTATTTTGATCCACACCTGCTGCGGAATCATTGGTGTGGCAATAAGTTGAGAATGGGAATGTTCAATAGAGGCTCCAGCAACCTTGCCATGATTTTTAAATATGAGTATATATTTAAAGCGAGAATCTTTACAAAGGTCTGTGTATCTCTCTCTGTATGCCCATAAAATCTCTTTCATCTGCGATTCCGGAAGCCTGCTTAGCGGTGTGCCGTGATCGGGTGTCTCTACTATTACTTCATGGGCGCCAATGCCATCCATTCTGTCATATATGGCGGCGCACTCGCGTCTATTAAGCCCTCCTTCAACCATAAGTGCCGGAAAACGATTGGGCATGACCCTCACCCACCAGCCAGATGAGTTTGCTTTGCCCCCCTTTTTTCTGTAGGCAATTATCTCAGACGGTGTCATTGATTCATTGCCGGGACAGAATGGGCATATAGAGGTTTTTTTTGCAACTGCAGCCTGAGCCGCACGCTCATGCTGAAAATCCGAGGGTCTCCTTGCCCTTTCCGGCGACATTATAACCCATTCTCTTGTGATGAGGTCTTTTCTTAGTTCAGACATTAGTCATTTTACTCCTTTGGCAGTTTGCTGAAAACCTCTCAAATTATCCTTATCAATTCAAAATGTCGTTGCTATGATATCCGAAATTCAAAACGTTGCCGCTCAGCGGATTGTTAAGCCCTCTTTTTCTCTAATAAATATCCTGACACATATTTATGAATGATGCTGGATATTAGTGTCTGGTAAGGAATACCTTCTTGAACAGCAATAACCTGTACTTGATCCAAATCCTTTGACGACATCCGAATATTTATTCTCTTGTCTTTTTGCAGTGTATTTCTTGCGTACCCCTGTAGTTTTTTAATTTCCGCCTTTGGATTCTTAACAGGTTTCCATTCTCCACGTTCATATGAATCCAGAATATCTTTTTCTTCTGTATCTAATATTGTTTTTTTCATTTTTTTGACCTCATATATTTGTTTGTGGCTTTTCTACTGGGAATTATGGTTTTTAAAAATATCTCGTCGCTTTTCTGAACATAAGGAACGAGATAAGCGTAATCATCAATCATGACTGTTGCTATTTTTTGCCCCGGATATTTATCTTGATTTGGGTGTTCAACTGTTTCAAGCACATCTTCCCGCTCCATCAAAATAACGACTTGCTCAAAGCAAACACCTCTGTTATTCTTCAATAATTCATTCTTGTTGTTGTCCCATCGAAAAACCTTCATGATATATATTTACGACATTGTCTGCCTTTTGTCAATATTATCATTTTGGCTTAATATTATTTTTTATGTTGCATACATTTTTTGTTATGATTTTATAAGAAACTATGGGTTCTGTCAATAGAAACAGATGAACTGTAACTGTTTAACTTATTGAAAAACAAAGCAATTAATTTTCAGTTGAATATTATGCCGCATACTATATAATTATATTTTTCCTCTATCCTCCCTTGTTAAGAGAGGGGGAAACAATACTTATGCCCCCATCAGTAGAAATCTTCCACCTCATCAAAAAATACGGCATCCTCGCTGCGCTCAATGATGTTTCGTTTGGTATTGCAGAGGGAGAAACCTTTGGCCTGCTTGGTCCGAATGGCGCGGGTAAGACTACGCTTATACGGATACTCTCCACCCTGATTAAACCAACAAACGGCGCTGCAAAGGTAATGGGGTTTGATTGCGTGAAAGAGCAGAATGCCGTGAGAAAGGCCATCGGCGTTGTGCCGCAGGCAATGACCAGCGATATGGATTTAACAGGCTACGAAAATATGGACATATACGGCAGGTTTTATGATATGCCGAAAAAAGAGAGAACGGAGCGGATAGATTATCTCCTTGGGATGGTCGGCCTTAAAGAAAGGGCAAAGGAACTGGTTGCAACATATTCAGGCGGGATGAGGAGGAGGCTGGAGATTGCCCGCGGCCTTATACACAAACCGGCTTTACTTATACTCGACGAACCAACCATCGGCCTTGACCCTCAGAGCAGGCATGTTGTATGGGAACTTTTGCAGAGGTTTCGCAAAGAGGACAGATTGACCATACTTTTGACAACTCATTATATGGATGAGGCTGAAATCCTGTGCGACAGAGTTGCTATAATAGATTATGGAAAGATAGTTGCTATGGATACAGTGGCAGGGCTTAAAAAACAGATACTTCAAAAAGATGTGGTAGAGCTTGCCTTCAGCGGTATTGATGCTGATAAGGCAGTGGAGGAGATAAAGGCCATCCCATCCGTGCATACAGCAGTCACAACTGACGGCATATTGAGGGTCTCTGTAGATAACGGCGCACAGGCAATCCCTGCATTGATGGCAGGGTTGGAAAGGCTTGGCGCAAAGGTTACATCAGTCACCTTAAAACAGCAGACCCTTGAAGATGTGTTTATTCACTTTACCGGCAGGCCTATCAGGGAAGAAGAGGCAAAGAAGGTGAGCTTCTTCATAGGCGCAGGAGTGCCGAGCAAGTGGGGAAGGTGAAAGAATGATTTACGAATTACGAATTACGAATTAAAATCTTAAATCACAAATCTAAAATCGTAAATCTAACCAAAGGGATTAAATGAAGATACTTGAATACACGGATATTGACACATCAAAGGTAAAAGAGCAGTATCGGAAGGTCAAGGCATTTCTTGAAAAAGACAACTTTCATTCCGCTGATGTAAAAAAATTATCCGAGCATAATCTCTACAGGGCTAAACTCGATGACAGCAACCGCCTCATTTTTAAGATCATGTCCTGTAAAGGCGAGCGCTATATCCTGATGCTTGAAGTTATCCTCAGCCACGCCTATGACCGGTCAAAGTTTCTCAGGGGCGCGCAGATTGATGAATCAAAGATACCGCTGTTTGATGAATCGCATATTGCAGAGGAAGATACCCCCGCGCTTATATATGTAAACCCCTCTGCTGCAAAAATTCATATCCTTGACAAGATCATCTCCTTTGACCCTGAACAGGATGAGATTTACCGATATAACCCGCCGGTGATAATCATCGGTCCGGCAGGCAGCGGAAAGACCGCTATTGTCCTTGAAAAGATGAAGCAAACGCATGGTCAGGCGCTTTATGTGACATTGTCCCCATATCTTGCCGACAATTCAAGAAACATCTATTATGGCAATCATTATGAAAATGATAAGCAGGAGATTTCATTCCTTTCATTCAAGGAATTTCTTGAGACAATGCGCGTGCCGGAGGGCATGGAGATTCAATATAAGAATTTCGCGGCATGGATGACACGAATTCCAAAACAGCAGCGGGTTTCCGATATACACCGCCTTTATGAAGAGTTCAGGGGGGTTATAACCGGTTCGCCCGTTGATAAACCGTTCTTAACCAGGGAGGACTATCTGAATCTGGGAGTCCGGCAATCCATATTTCTTAACAGCGAGCGCGAGCTTGTTTATACGCTCTTTGAAAAATATCTTTCATTTCTCAGGGAAACCGGCTGCTATGACCCGAATATCTTATCGCACCGCTATCTGAGCCATGTCAGGCCGATGTATGATTTTGTTGTTGTTGACGAGGTGCAGGATATAACCAATATCCAGTTGAAGCTTATACTCGGCAGCCTCAAGGTGTCCGGCAATTTCATCCTCTGCGGAGACTCCAACCAGATAGTTCATCCGAACTTCTTTTCGTGGGGCGCGATAAAATCCCTGTTTTACCGCGACGAGACGCTGCAGGATAAAAATATAATCCGCATCCTGCATTCCAACTTCCGCAATACACAGGCGATAACGGACATTTCGAACAAGATTCTCAGGATAAAGCAGAAGAGATTCGGCTCTATTGACAGGGAAAGCAACTACCTGATGAGCTGCCTCTCGGAAAAGGCAGGCGAGATAATCGCGATAAAAGACTCTGAGAAGGTGAAAAGAGAACTGAATCAAAAAACCCGCATGTCTACAAGGTTTGCCGTGCTGGTTATGCGTGATGAAGACAAACAATCCGCAAGGCAATTTTTCAATACGCCGCTTTTGTTCAGCATCCATGAGGCAAAGGGTCTTGAATACGAAAATGTGATCATTCTCGGCTTCATCAGCAATGAGAGAAGCGTATTTCAGGAGATTGCGGCCGGAGTGAGCGATGAAGACCTTGACGGAAATCTTGAATATTCAAGGCAGCGCGACAAGACCGACAAATCGCATGAGGCGTATAAATTCTTTATAAACTCCCTCTATGTTGCAGTTACACGTTCGTCCCGGAATTTATATCTCGTTGAAGATGATATTAACCATCCGATGTTCCGTCTGCTCGGCATAAGGAATATACGGGATACGGCAGCGCTTGAGGCAAAACAGTCAACTTTAGACGAGTGGCAGGCAGAGGCCCGCAGACTTGAACTTCAAGGCAATGTGGAGCAGGCGGAGGATATCAGACGAAACATCCTGAAGACACAGCCTGTCCCGTGGCAGGTATGCACACCGGAGTATGTTAAGGAACTTATTGTCTCTGCAGGCAATCCCAAAGAGCAGTCGCAAAAGCCTAAAAAAACGCTCTTTGAATATGCGCTCTTTTTTGATGAACCGGGAATCATGGAGTTTTTGAGCCGGCACAACTTTGACAGGGCAAAACAAATATGCTTTATGCAGAACGGCAGACTGAAATTTAACCAATCCCTCTACAATCAGCAAAGGGCAAATTTGCTCTTGAAATATATGCAAGGGTATTCAAGCGGGTTTTACAAAAAAGAATGTGAATTATACGGAATAAACCACCGCAATGTTTTCAACATGACACCCCTCATGCTTGCATCGCTTGCCGGCAATATGCCGCTGCTCAGGGAATTGTTGAATTCCGGGGCAGATGCCGGGTTGACCGACAATTATGGGCGGACGGCATGGGATCTGGCATTTCAAAAGGCAATGGAAAACCCTAAATTCGGAGCGAAAGTCTTTCCGTCAATAAACGAATCCCTCATGCCGCCTGGCGTAAGCCTGAAGGCGGATGAACGGCTGATCAAACTTGACGCTAAACAGGGTGAATTCATGCTGTTTCAGATAATTTCCCAATTTATGAAGCAGGATATCCGCCGCAAGCCGCTCTATGACAGCGCCTTTACCGCAGTGAAAATAGCCGAATCGATCGCCTCATTGCCTGATACCGTAATACCAGGCTACCGCAAAAAACGTCCTTACATATCGGCGCTGCTGTCAAAAAACGAGATTGAAGGCGCCAATCCTTACAATAAAAAATTGTTTGAACGGAAACGGACCGGACATTATATTCTCAATCCGGAGCTCGCAATCAGGCAAAAAGACGAGTGGGTCGCAATATTTGCAAACAGGCAGATATCGGTCTGACAACCCCCTGCCTCTTGCTATATAAAGTTTGACACTGCCTTTGCGTAGGTGTATTGTTTAGATATGAAAACCTACACTTATCGCATTATTATAGAGCCAGATGAAAACAAGACATATCATGCGTATGTTCCAGCGCTTCCGGGTTGTCATACCTGGGGTAAATCCATTGAAACAGCGCGCAAGAACCCCCTTTCCTATGCCTAAACTTCCTGTAATTAAAGACCATCAACGGACTTTCTAAAGATATTGAAAAATACAGGGGAATGAAATGGAAATAGTGGTTCAACAAGAAGTAATAGAAGGGAAAATCTACATGATTCGCGGGCATAAG
>JACRNJ010000022.1 GCA_016219285.1 Deltaproteobacteria bacterium | reverse complement strand
CTAAGGCTGAACTCAAAAATACGGTTAAACGCGTAATGAGGAGATTGCAGAAAATGCCGCATATTGTTAAAAGTTTCTTCCATGCCCCTTCCTGTGCATATGCAATTTTATGAGGCTTTGTCATGTTAGTTCTTAGTAAGTGGTGATTTCCATTTTAAATTGAAAATTTTAAAATCTTTTTTATATGGAATTAGAGTTTAAGTTTACATTTTTGTAATTCTCAATATCTTATTATGCTAAGGGCTTTCTCCATAGCATATTCCCAATCTTTGCCGCTTTTCTTAAGTGTCTTCAGATGCTTTTTCAGCATTTTTGCAGAGTCCAGACTGTCTTTCCCTGTGGGGTCGTATGCAAAACATTTTGCCTTTTGACCGCGAATTAAAAAATCATTGATGGCAGAAAATGAGCGATTATAATATTGCCTCTTTTCCTCCGCGCTTAAGACCCACCGGGACGAAGAGGACAGCATGTTCAGCATGCTGTGCCACTGATTTATCCTGTGTATAAGAAGGATGCTTGAAAATATGGTCTTGTTTGTTCTAAAAGATAACGGGGTGTCTTCAAGTATATTTTTCAGGAGGTTGTCGTTTTCTTTATGAACCTCTTTAGACATTTTAGACGGAAGTTTCCAGATATTTTTATCGGCAAGCGCATCAAACCTTAGCTCCCAGTAGGTGTGCTTGAGAATTTTGCTGGAAAATGATTGAATAAACTTTTCCGGAATATAATAATTATGCGCAATAGTATCCGCCGCAAGATGGCTCATGTAGCCGTAGGCGAATGCCTTTTGCGGCTCGGTCTGGGCGCTTTTCAGGATTTTAAGCCCAACCCTCCAATTATGGCAGTGTTTGAGTTTTCCTGTTAAATTTTTTCCTACAACTATATCGGCGCTTATATTCCCATAGAGGTAATCGTATGGAAATCTTGATAATAGTTCTTGCAGAAAAGATGGAAGGAACTTGAGATTATTTAATATGTCCGATCCTAGCTCCAGATGTGTTGCAGGCCCCCAGGCATAGACATCATCAGGGGTGAAGATGAAAAACAGGAAGGCTCCTGCAATTAATAGATACATGGCAAAATGTTACAGCAAAACAGATAGATTGTAAAGCATACCAAGACGGTATTGCAGTATTTGCGGGCTGGAGGAGTTTGAACCATGGCAGATAACAATGTGTCTTATAAAGATATAATAAATGATATGCAAAATTACCTCCTCTATCTAAAGGGAATAGGTATAGAAGAGCTGTCTGTCCAAAAGACAGGGGTCAGTGGCCTGCCCTCGAATGTGCCTATCGGGGGTCAGGGGCCTGCCCTCGAATGCATCCCCGATGGAACCCTTCGGGGACAGGTCTATCGGGGGGCAGGGGTCAGAAAGACGGATATAGAGCTAAAGGGAGGCAGCTCAAGTTTGGCGGATGAAACCTTAACCCTTAAATCTGTTCGTGAAGAGTTGGGAAATTGCAGGCGGTGCAAGCTTCACCAAACAAGGACAAATATTGTTTTCGGGGTCGGCAATCCCAATGCCAACCTTGTATTTGTAGGCGAAGGGCCTGGAGAAGATGAAGATATACAGGGAGAACCTTTTGTCGGAAGGGCAGGCCAGCTATTAACGCGGATAATAAATGCAATGGGATTGAAGAGGGAAGATGTTTATATATGCAATGTTGTAAAATGCAGGCCCCCTGGAAACCGCAACCCGGGGTTCGACGAGATAATGGCGTGCAGGCCATTTCTTGAGAAACAGATTGATGCAATCAAGCCAAAGATACTGGTAGCCCTCGGGAACCACGCCGCACAAACACTTCTCAATACAACAGAAAAGATAACATATCTGCGCGGCAGATTTTACTGGTATAGAAACGGTATTCAGATTATGCCGACATTTCATCCTTCTTATCTTTTGAGAAATGAGGGCAAGAAAAAAGAGGTATGGGAGGATATGAAAATGGCGCTGAGGTCGTTGGGGTTAAAGATTCCAGAGGAAAAGAAGTGAGGACTAAACGCCGTCGTGAGTCCGCACAATAAACAAAAATGAAGATGCTCTTCCTTTGCTCAGCGTTCTGCTGAGATTTTAGTTATTACGATGACACCTGAAACAATCCTCTAACGGAAACGCAACCTTTCCGTGACACACCCCACAGTAATGCCCCTGATTTATCTTATTCATGGTTGTCGGATTTGAGGCTGCCTGCGGTTTAAATATATTAGGATGACAGTTATCACACACCAAAATTTTAGTATGCGCTGCATGCGGGTATATAACATCCGGCATTACAGGATTTCTAAGAAATATTTCAACAACTACATCCAGGTTAATCATCTGTTCATCGCCCTTTAAAGCTGTCTTTGGTTTAAACTTGCCATCTTCCAGCGCCTTTACCCAGTCCACTTTGTTGCCATAACTATTTGTTGGGAAATCCTTGGTGATTTCATAAAAGTTTTTATTCTCTTTTACCTCTATCCCCTCAGAATGGCATCTATCGCAGTTTGTGGCTGCAAATGCAGTAGTTCCATTATGACACATCCCGCACCACTTTCCTTCCAATATGTCAGCCATCTTTATATCATTTGCGCCTTTCTTCATCTGAAAACCAAGGTCAAGATGGCATGTCTTGCAGACAAACTGTGTTCTGTGCAGCCAGTGAGGAAATACTACCGACCGTATGGCCTGTCCTTCACCTGTATGCTTTTTCATGGTTATATTGCCATATTCATGCGGCGGCAGCAGATTTTGCATGCCGGTGGCTGGGCCTATCCCTTCTGTATTTTCTCCAGCTTTTATTATAGATGTTGTAGGTGTTATCGGTGTTATAGGCGCTTCCTGGGGTTTTGCACCCATCCCGGTTATGAATGGGAGTAGTAGAAATAATAATAAACTAATTGAGAATTTTTTTAGCATACACTTCCCTCAAATGTAAATTTTGCTATCTATATCTATTTTATTTCTTTATACCATGGGGAAAAATGCTATTATCAACATTCAGGCTCTTAATATAGCAGATTGGATTCTAAATAGTCAAGGGATTACCCCCTCCCTCCGGTAATGTCAATACCTATGTGTAAATTCATTCAGAGGGTTATTCTCCCAGTTGACATTCAAATAGTGAAAAACAGCAAAGACAATCCTTTCAACACTCTCCCTATTGGTAAACACCCCTATAGGCCGTGTCCTTCGTCTT
>JACRNJ010000021.1 GCA_016219285.1 Deltaproteobacteria bacterium | reverse complement strand
TACATAAGGCGACACATTCCCTTTAAATGCCTTTACTATCAAATCAGGACTATCAACATACCACGATGCAACAGGCATCTCTATGGACTTTAAAAAAGAGGTTAAACTCCCATCTTCATCAAAACCGAGATGGTTTATGGTAAGAAAAAAGTCGGGCTTGAACTCAAGGAGGGTGCGCATAAGACGCGACACAATGACATCCCCCTCCTCGCCTTTCTTTACAGGAACCTTTGCAACCTTGTGACCAAGCAGTCTTATCGCCTTTTCCACTTCAACGGTTAGGAAATAGCCAAAATCTATAAGGGCAACCTTCGCTGTCTCCTCTTTAAATTTTGGATATCTGATCCTGTCCCAGAGACTAACCGATATGGTGTTTTTAAGCGAGGCAAGGATAGGATTATAGTAATTTGGAAATGCGGCAACGGCCGGGGATAATGTAAAGACAGCAAGAGGCGGCATCCCTGCCTTTACCTGAATTTTTGTAATCTCTTTTAAAGCCTCATCAGAAGGAAGTCCGACTATGAATCTAACCATGTCTTCTCCTGCACACCGCCCCACTCCGCCTGTATGAGGAGATTTAACTTTTACATTGCTAATATTTCCATGTTTCACGGCAAATTCATATATCTCAGGACTACTCTCTACTATTATTATTGCAGCTTCAGGAAACCTCTTAACCAGTTCTGCCACATGATATCCAAGCCCCAATCCGAGGATGACAAGGATGCCTTGACCATTAAATGAAAAGGCGTCAACAACAGTCATTGCCTCAGACTCAGGATCGTAAATACTGTGGAAAGCCTTTTGGCATCCATTATCCAAAACCAGCTTCATTGATGGCCTTCCGCTCTTTGTCTCGACAAGTGATATAGTAAAAATATTTTTTATAGTCATAAATTATCTCTGCATAGACTGAAGAAGCTTTGCCACTTCAGCATCACCAGGGCGTAAACTGAGATATGTTATTATGGAATCCTTTAACTTTCCCTGATAACCGAGGTCAGTCCCGACTGAGTAAACATTTATTACAGCATCCCTGTTTGAAGGATCTTTCTTAAGCGCCTTTATCAGCCATTTGTAAGCCTCTTCCTTTTTACCTGATTGCCAGGAGATAACCCCTATATCGTTCATTGTGGGCGCATCATCGGTAAAGTGAAGTTTTTTACGAAGTATTTGCAAAGCATGTTCGTTCTCTCCCATACTAATATAGATAAGGGCCAATTCCTGCATGGAATTAAAATGGGATGGATCGAGTTCAAGCGCCTTGGTGAATGCGCCATGGGCATACTCTAATTGGTTCCTTTTTTTATGAATCAAACCTTTCTGATACCAGGCAGTCGCTTTTTGAGAAGGTGTTGAATCTCCCGACAACACGTCATCAAGCGCCAAATGTGCCATTTCAAAATCAGAGCTCATAAATAAAGAGAGCGCGTACAGCAGGGCTGACTGAGCATTATCCCTTTCCAACTCCCATACCGTCTTAAGGTGCAGTCTGGCCTCAGAAAACTCTCCATGCTTTAGGAGAAGCGCACCCAGCTGTGTGCGCCCATTTCTGAATGAGGGACAAATCTGAATGGCCTTGCGGATTATAGACTTGGAATCCTTCACATTCATCTTTCCCTGGTTGTCTAAAACAACTGACAGCAGCCGTTGGGCCTTAATCCTGGACTCAGGGTCATCAGTCCACTCAAGTAAAAACTCCATCTCGTCCTCTGACAGTTCCTTTGAAAAGGGAGTTCCATCAACAGGCTGAGATTCGAGAGAGACTTCCTGAACGACCAGGCCCATGTCCTCCAGGCGATAACGGATATCCAGTATAGATTTAGTGACGTCTCCGAATCTAAAGCTCCCTGAATCCATAACGACCCTTACAGGCATGACAAATCCAGTTATCCTGCCGCCTTTAGTATCCCTGAAAAGTACCATTCCGAGGTAGATGTCCCTATAAAATAGCTTAAGTATCTCTTCCATGCTGTTATTGGATTGCCAAAGTCCCATACCGCCGGCAATAATAAAGTCAGATGGCATCTCAAGTACGGCCGTGTTAATGGCGCTTGCAAATCCGGCCAGGGGGTCAATCCTAATCTGTTTAATCCTCTCTGAAATATCTATGGCAGAGTTTCTGTCAACCAAGACAGCATGGATGCTTCCTTCGCAGATATGAGTTGTTGAATGTGGGATGTCGCCCAATATGTTCAGATAGCCGCTCTTTCTATGTCCTGTATTAAAGCGGACTCCATCGCTTTCGTCTATCATCTTCAACATCCTGTCAAGGCGATGAGAATAGGTATGCTCTCTTACAACCCTTTCATATCCGGCCATTGCTATCCCCAGCCTTTTGTCATCATGCGTCAGATAGTGACGTGCCATCTCAACACACTCATCCTGAGAATTAAAGAGAATTATCTCTTTGCCGGGAACAAAGAAATCCTTTGTCTCTTCCCTTCCGGCATCTGCCAGTTGAAATCCGCCGGAACCTGGTATATAAAACATGGAGCAGTTGGGACTCACGGCCCTAAAAGTCCCTGGATTGGTGGAAAAATCATCCTCGCTCCGATGGACATTGATATTGATCTTAGAGCGCCTGTAAAAGGAAGTTGCATTTGAAAATGAGATAGTACCTTCATTCACTGAAAGCATTGCTTTGGAAGCAGCCGGCAACCCATCAGCAAATCGCTTCCAGCCTTTCCCAACCACAGCAACCTTGATATTCGCCTCAAGCATCCGCTTTACCAGCGACATCCGCGCAGGGAAGGGGGTACCCACCAGGGCGACGTCGTTCAGAAAGACCTCCTTTCCCACTCCCTTTGGATGAACACCCGCATGGTCGCAACCATGCGGGAGGTAAAACGATTCAGGATTACCATGACGCCTGTGATAACTGACAGAAGAACTATCCTGGAGAAAAACGTGAGTAAAATATCTGCCGTAGGAACTGCTCCTTGAAGTGTCATAAGGCTCATCCATAAACCAGACCGCTGAATGTACCTTCCTTCGCCCTATCTCAACCAATATCTGTCCTGGAATCATATAGCCCTGGACCGTGAGTACAAGAGCAGGCTTATCCCTGTCAATAAGCAATGGCAACTTCCAGATATCCTCTGCATATTCAAGAACGCGGCTGACATAATCATTATCGAAGTCTTTAAACCGGCAAATGGTTTCTCTGTGGAACCGAGTCGGCTTTAAAGTAAACAGTTGAACACAATGGCCCATATCCATAAGATTTTTTACCAGAACATCGGCTATATACTGGTGCGGCCACATTAATGTCGGAGCGACAAAAAAAATCCTCTTTTTATGATTCCATGAATCTTCCCTGTGCCTTTGAATGGGATGTGAAACAGAGGCAATGACTTCACTCCATTTTTCATGGTCCCCATTCCTGATAACTGTAAGAACATCCTTGATATGTTTATGGTGTAAAGCTACAGATTCATCTGCAGAGGTGACTTTATCTGCCGTTTTCATGATCATATCCCGTAAATTATGCGCCCGCACATCCTGCACGTCGTCTCCAGTGGCGATGTCATAAATTATACGGATCCCTCTCATCCTTGATTCATCAGCAATTTCAAGCGCTTTTTTATCTCTCAGATTTGAAAATATGAAGACATCAACTCCATATAGATCTTGAACTCTATACATGGAAAGTTCATAGAAGGAAAAACTATGTCCGCTATTATTGCTAAACTTCTCAAATGTCCCTGACAGTCTCTCATTAAGATGTGTAAGAAACCAGTGATAAAGCACGTGTATCTTCATATAGGTTTACTCACCGCCTGCCAATGTTTTTTTATATGCATCAATGGTCATTTCCACTGCCTTTCTGAATGTATAGCGACCTTTTATATATTCGGATGTGTTTGCCCTTATTTCTGACGTATGATTGCGGAACGCCCTTATGACAGAGCTTCTGATGTGATCCACCGAACCAGGATTAGCATAATAACCATATTCGCCGTAATACTCGATCTCCCCTGCCCTGTCCGCCACAACGGGTGTGCATCCGCACATGGCCGCCTCAATAGTTGAAAGGGCAATGCCTTCTATCCAGCTTGGCAGCGCATGAACCCTTGCTGCTGCAAATGCGCTGGCAAGATATCTGTGCTTGAGCTGGGGGATAAAGATGGTGTTTTTATGGGCCCATAGTTTGCAAAGTTCATGATAACCCTCATTCGTCCTGGCGCCCACAATAACAACAGGTATCTCCGGATTGTTGCGCAGCGCATAGAGGAGCATTAACTGGTTCTTCCTCCACTCCACGTGGCCGGCAGCTATAACGAAGTCTTTCACCCCATATTGCTGAACAAAGGCCTCTGGCCCTATGGCGCCAAAGGTCTCATCATTCGCTGAGTTGTAGACTATGGAAAAAGGGCGGGTGCTGTTCAGGTTAAGGCTCATCTGACGCATCTCGGTGTATGAAAAACAGAGCAGTCGGTCTGCCATCTCAAGGAGGGTCCTTTGGTCCTCTTCTATGTTCCACCTTGCATAGAAACGCATATCCTGGCTAAGCTTCCCTGCCATTAGCTTTCCCTGTGCCAACGTATTAAGATATGCGTCCCGCTCTTCCTGACCCGGGATCTTAAATATCTTATCAATGGTATTAATCACGAAGTTTGTCTCTGACGGATCCATGTATATCGTGGAAACAACCACCTTTGCGTTATCTTCCTTGGCAGATATCATCTGAGACAAGCCGTCCTGCGTCTCCCACGCATTGTGAAACAGATGAACTATGTCATATCCTTCGGCCCGTGGACGCATGGAGAGAGAAACATCAGCCTTGACACAGTTTCTGTCAAGCATATTAATGGTATTTAAAACCCTGCCCCTCGGACCCGTGGCATCGTCAAGTTTGTTAAAGAGATAATGATGAACCAGCATCAGGACATTCATGTCATATCTCTTTGTAACACCGATAGTGGATTTGCCCAGGGTTATTATGAAGCTGTTATTGTAAATATCCAGCATAAATGAATTGGGGACATTATTAAAAAAGTCATTATAAATTCTCTTTATGAACTTTCTACCCATGAAGTTTGGCTGACCCGTAACAAAATTATCCATACCCAGCTCGATATTGACCCTTGCCTGTGAATCTCTTGCCCGTATTGAAACGTAGCCATCGGGTTTAACAACCCTTTTAACCTCACTAAGCATCCTTTTGATATTGTGTGCAAAATCAAGGCCATCCCATATAAAGACGGCATCAAACTCTCCATCTGCAAACCTGCTTGTCGAGTCAACATTCAATGGGTTTACATAAACTACATCTATATCTTCATTTTTAAATGCCGCTGCCATCTCCGGGCTCTCAGCGCCAATCACAAGAACCCTGTCCCCGTCATTAAAATAGCTCCTCGTAAAGAAAAGCTTCCACTCAAAATTACTGTCGTATACAGGAAAATGTTTCTGGTAAATCTCAAAGGAATGACGGATAAATTCTGCATCAGGAAAGGGGAAAAGTCCGGCCAGACCGCATTGATTGCACTCCCTGGCCTCCATATTGCCCGACCTCCCGGCGCCGAGGTTTGCAACATGAATTGTATCACAGCCGCAATAACGACAATTAGTCATAGTGCCTCCTGTGCCACTCTTCCAAAATCAGGAGACACCAGAGCTTTAACGAGTTATGCCTGTCTGTCATCATCCTCGATGGCTCAAGCATGGCTTCCACATACCCGGGACGGAAGATACCTCTCTCCTTTGCCCTTTTGCTGAGAAGGGTGTCCCTGAGATAGTCGTTAAACTTGTTCTGAAACCATACAAAAATGGGAACAGAGAATCCCATCTTCCTGCGATAGATTGCCTCGTTGGGGATTTTGCCCATCATCATTTTTTTCAGAATATATTTCTGTATATGGCTCCTGTATTTCAGGTGAAAGGGAAGACCAAGACAGAAATTAACCAGTTCATGATCGAGGAAAGGCACCCTGACCTCAAGAGATGCAAGCATACTGGCCCTGTCGACCTTAAAGAGCAGATTGTCTGCCAGATAGGTAGATGTATCAAAGCGCTGAACTCTTTGAAGATCGTCTGCGGAATCTGTATTTTCATAAAGATTTCTGAATCTCGTTCTGACAAAATCATCCGAAATCTTTGCATTCCGGTTAAGAAGTGAGGGTATGTCCTTTATATGAAATGAGCAGAGGTTGGCGATATAATCCTCATACCTGAGAAGTATGCTGTCATGGATATCGTTCCTCAGAGCAGGCGCAAACCTTGTCAGTTCACCAAGGAGCTTGACCCTTTCGATGGTATTGTAATACCTGTCATACCCTCCAAATATTTCATCGCTCCCCTCGCCTGAAAGACAGACGGTAACTGATTCCTTCGCATATCTTGACATCAGATAAGTGGGAATAATGGCCTGATCGGCAAAAGGCTCATCCAGCGTCTGCAGGAGTTCCTGTATCATGCTGAATGCAGTGTCTGCCTTTAATATAAGTTTATGGTGCTCAACATTCGGGATTGACTCAGCAACCCGTGTTGCAAAGTTCAGTTCATTGTAATCCCTTTCCTCAAACCCGACTGAGTATGCCTTTACACCGGCCCCGGTAATTCCGGCCATTAATGCAGTAATGGCGCTTGAGTCCACACCACCGGAGAGGAATACGCCAAGAGGGACATCGGCTATCATCTGTTTTTTTATTGATTCTGTAAGAAGGGCATCCAGCTTTTCCACTATCTGACCTTCAGACAGATTACAACACGCCTGAGGCTGGGGCTGCCAGTATCTCCTTACTTTTACAACGTTGTTTTCAATTATTATGCAGGTCCCCGCTTCCAGCTTCTTGATATGTTTAAAAATGGTATTTGGCGCAGGTATGTACTGTAACACCAGATAATCTGTCATAGCTGCATAGTTTATATCCCCCTTACCGACAGCAGGGAGCATGCCTTTCAATTCTGAGGCAAAGGCAAATATACCGTCGTTCCATGAATAGTAAAAAGGTCTTATCCCAAGGCGGTCCCTGGCTCCAAAGACCCTTTTACGCCCCGAATCCCAGATTACAAAGGCAAACTGGCCGTTGAGCCTGTCAAGACATTCGTCGCCATATTCCTCGTACAGGTGGATGATCACCTCGGTGTCGCAGTTTGACCTGAATCTATGTCCCTGAAGAATTAACATCTTTTTAAGTTGCTTATAATTGAATATTTCTCCGTTGAAGGAAATCCAGACCGTTCCATCTTCATTAGTCATAGGCTGGTGTCCTGCGGAAGAAATATCTATAATAGATAGACGCCTGTGCACAAGACCTGCCATCCTGTCATCAGACAAGTACATTCCTGCATCATCAGGCCCCCTGTGGCTTATAGCATCCCGCATTGACTCAAGGATTCCTTTATCTATTGATTTACCATAAAAAGATATTAGCCCGCCTATTCCGCACATAATGGTTTACCACCTCTATTTTCAGCAACTATTTCCAGTTATTTCACCGGATACTCACTTGCCATAAACAAGGGGACGTTATAAACCCAATTGTTTGATCGTTGCTTCCGGCAATCGCTCCAAAAAATAAATATATGACGGGAGTTGAATACTATAGACTCGTCTATTTTTTTTAGGATCAGAATTGTCTGAAGACGAGAAGAAGATTCTACCATAGGAGTTGCAATAGCGCCCGCCGCCCAATTCCCTGATATCATCATGAATGGAGCCGGGATATTTAAGCGGCTTATCATCTTCATATATAATCAGGCTGGAATATAGTCCTGTGTAAGTAAATATCAACCCTGCTCTTGTTTTAAAGTAAAAAATACTACAGCAACCGTTTTCGCTGATTATTTCATCTTTCGGCATTTCATATTTGATATACCGTGATTCCTTATATAAGTCACTCATACAGCTTAAATCATCATTCTCCCCATTGCCTTTTACCAAACCATGAGGGAACCATATTAAAGGTGTTACAATGTTTCCGTTGTCATCAATTTTCAGATCATCTTTCCCGATTGTCAGCTCAGTGTCCTGGTCATATCCAATCTGAATATCCTCAAAAGAATACTCGTCATTTGATAATACCGTCTCACCCGGACGATCAAACCTTATAGATACGCTTCCATAAATGAAGAGCGGAAAGTCAAATGTATAGGCATGAAGCTGACCATCATTATAGGCAATTCTAATATCTTTAATTACCGGATAATCAGGGACCAGAGAATTCAGGCATACAGTCATATTAAATACCTTTGATGTTTTTCCTATAAGGCGAAGTCTGACATGTGTAATAGGTTGTTGTACACTGGGTAGCCGGACTTCTGAAATCAACTCCAGATTAACAAGATTAATGATTGATTTTACCGACTGAGAAAGATGAACAATTTCTGTATCCAATGCATGTATGGCGTCAATTTCAGCGCTCCCGGAGGATTTCCCTCTGATTTCCGTTCTTAAACAAAGATAATCCGCCAGAATATGCTGATATGCCTTAATAATCCTGTCGCATTCGTCCCAGTAATTATTAATATAATTCTTTACAGAACGAAATTCATAATTGACATATTTACACAAACTATTAAGACTGCTTTCAGATGATGATTTCTTATCAAACTCAAAAGCATGAATCTTATTTAAGCAGGTTAGCCATCTGTTTAACTCCATTGGCAGTTCCGATATAAGATCGTTACAATCCCAACCATCAGGCAATGACCTGTTAATGCAAATCCTGTAACCTAATTCAGCATGTTCTAAATTCTTCTCTGCAATGAAGATGATTTTTTTTATGGTTTGAATCATACTGTCAATATTCAGACATTCTTTTAAGAACTTGTTTTCGCTGATTTTCAATACATATGCATATGATTGCCAATATAAAAGTTCAACTGCCGAATTGAAAATCTCCTTGAGTGATGTAAACATTTCAAAATATACGGCATCAGGCAAAAGAAGATTTTCTGATAACTTCAGGCGAATCTTGCAGGATCGCTTCCATTCTGATAATTTGACTAATCTGTGCAATGTATATTCAGCAGGGTAGCCGACATCAAGCATCTC
The DNA here is from genome assembly GCA_016219285.1 of Deltaproteobacteria bacterium. Lineage (GTDB taxonomy): Bacteria > Desulfobacterota > GWC2-55-46 > UBA9637 > UBA9637 > JACRNJ01. The sequence continues at coordinate 33,036 of JACRNJ010000021.1, read as the reverse complement.
TTCCGCATTTTTTATTAGATTTCCGTATAATTCTTTTTCCGATAACAAGAAGTTGTTCCTTTTACCAATTGCTCCCTCATTTATTAAATATCGCGCAAGTCTTTGGGCTGCTATCTGATGAGCTTGCCATGAAGGATGTTGGTCTATATCACTTGCCTGCATCGACCTATTTATATGAGCTGAAGAACTGCCGCTGAATGCTTCGGACAAATCAATAAACTCAACACCATGCGCATCACATAATGATTTTATTATCCTCGCGCACTTTTCTCTTAAAGGATTGTCATAAATATAATAGAAACTGAAAACTAACGGAATACCCAACGATTTGATATGATCTGCAATGTCCTTAAACACCAACCTGAAATATGGTAAATGAACTCCTTTTTCATCCCAGCATACTTCCACATGTTGCGCATAATTTTCCTGCACACCAAAAAGTTCGGCATCGTTATCACATAAAAACCATATAATCAGGTCAGGTTGATAACGGTACCCCCTCTGAATGAATTGATTCCACTCATCATGTATTGAATATCCGCAATGTCCTTCATTAATAACTTCTATGGGAAGACTCCATGCTGCCCGGTTTAAGAACATTTCAAGCTTGGCAGGCAATGTCTCATGGTCATTAACTCCCTGTCCATAGAGCATAGAATCTCCCAGACAGAGTATTCTGAAGGCGCCTTGAGGTTTTGTCTCCGTTATATAAAAGTTTCGTCCGTCACGGAATTTCATAGCACTTGCCCTTATATTTGCCTTTCATAGTGCGCTTCCCCCTCATGGAAACATGATAAACCGTTAGTGCGGATATACAAATTCAATAATAAATCTGTTTTCATCCTCTTCAATCGGGATTGATTCAATTTTTTTCCCAAGTAACTTTATCGCATCCGGGAACCACGGTTGACACTTATTAGATTTCTTGAGAGCATTCAACATCTCTTGAAGACTCTGCTGATTGTAATAACTTTTTTTCATACGTTAAAACTCCTTCTCTACTAAATAATTCCCCATTACTAAATAATCTATATCTGTCTTCATAAAGCAGTTATACGCATCTTCAGGCGTACATACTATTGGCTCCCCCCGGATGTTGAATGAGGTATTTATGACAATAGGAACCCCTGATATATTTTCAAAAGACTCAATCAGCCTGTGGAACATAGGATTCTCTGTGTTTGATACGGTCTGTAAACGAGCGGTATTGTCTACATGCGTTACAGACGGTATTCTGCTTCCTATCCCAGTCTTGACATTGCATATAAACAACATGTATGGGCTATCGAAAGGGATGTCAAAGTATTCTTGCGCCCTTTCTGAGAGGATAGCAGGCGCAAATGGCCGGAAATCTTCTCTAAACTTTACCCTCTCATTAAGGACATCTTTCATGGTTGGATTACATGGGTTAGCTAATATACTGCGGTGCCCCAGCGCGCGAGGTCCATATTCCATCCTGCCCTGGAACCAGCCGATGATTTGGTCTTTATAAATCAGATCAGCTGTCTTCCTGCATATGCCTTCTTCATCGTACATGGTGTGCGAAGCGCCGACAGAATCAAGATAACCTTTAATTTCCTGATTTGAAAAACCAGGACCTAAAAATGCCGAATATTCTTCAATATCCCTGGGCTGGATCCGGTTGTGAAAATATGCATATAATGCCGCACCCACTGACCCGCCGGCATCGCCGGCTGCAGGCTGAATACAAATATTACTAAATGGGGTACGTTTGATAAATTCCCAGTTGGCAACACAATTAAGAGCTACACCGCCGGAAAGGCAAACATTTTCAACTTTTGTTTTGTTGTAAAGGGCGTTGCCCAATCTGATCATACCGTCTTCTAATACGTGTTGCAGCGATGCTGCAATGTCCATGTGATACGACGTTATTTTGTCATCGTTCGACCGTGGCTGGCCGAAAAGCTCAATAAAATTAGAATTAAACATCTGTTTGCCATCATACATAAAGCAAAAATAATCCATGTTGAGCCTGAAACTGCCGTCATCATAAAAGGCGATTATCTTGTTGAGCTTGTCAATGTGTCTGGGCTGGCCATATGATGCCAATCCCATCACCTTGTATTCATCGTTATTGACTTGAAATCCAAGAAAGGCAGTCAGAGTACTGTAAAGCAGACCCAAAGAATCAGGATAATGAATTTCCTGCAGCTTATGTATTTTGTTTTCTTCCCCTGAAAACATCGAAGTTGTTGCATATTCACCTACGCCATCCACGACAAGGATTGCCGCCCTGTCAAACTTTGATATATAATATGAAGATGCAGCATGGGCCAGATGATGTTCTGTAAAAACCACCTTGCCCATGTAACCAATCTTATCTTTTAATGCCTCTGTCAGAAAAATATCTTCATGCATCATTTTAGATATCTGTTTTTTAAAGAGTGTTGTGGATTTATCCTTCCACTTAATACCATTAATCAATGCCCTCTCCAACTTGAGAAGAGGCTTTTCATAAAAAGATACAAGGTCAATATTTGAAGCCTTTAATCCGGCTTCCTTAAGACAATATGCAATGGATAGTTCGGGAAACCTGTTATCATGCTTCTTCCTTGTAAATCGTTCTTCTTCCGCAGCCGCAATTATCTTGCCGTCCTGAACCAGCGATGCTGAAGCATCATGATAATAACAGGAAATGCCTAATATGTTCATAGTATCTCCTTAATATTGAGACATTATATCAATTTCCCTTTCCTGTGGAACGACCCATGTTGAATTGACTTCATTATTTTTTTCATTGTCAGTCTGCAATTTATTTTCATTCATCATCATGTCAATTAAATCATCTAACCAGCGCTTTTCCATAATTCATTCCTCCTTTTTAGCCAGCACTGTAAAAAAACCAGGGAAATATACACTTTGCCTGATATTTTTTTCTACTGATATGTCATAAAATTTTCTTTCCTCAATACATAAGTTGCTTATATCAGATATAGGATTAAAGTTATTAATGCTTGTAGACATAACCTTGAAGTTCATGTTCGTGAGCCACTCTTGAAGTTCCTTGAAAGTATGCAGTGTCTCATGCGGATGCAATACCTGATCTCTGAACCAGGAGTAAAGCAACGTTTCGTCTGACATATTCTTATTCAGCTCTTTAAAGATTTTAAAAGCATCGCTAATCTCCCCTTCGGCAATCTCCAGACCTCCAACTATCTTATCCCTCAATTCCTTGAAAAGGCATAAGAAGGGCTCACGTCCGTACTTGTGATATAAACCTATATGGATATAACCGCCGTTCTCCACCATGCTGCAGATTATCTTCAATGCGCCTTTACAATCGTAGGTATGATGCAATACCCCCAAACTGTTGACAAAATAATACATCTTATTTGCATTTAAACTAAATATATCGCTTCTTACAAATATGACCTTCTCCTGGACTCCCAGGGCTTTACTAACATCAAAGGCTCTATTCAGGGCATGACTGCAAATATCTATGGCTGTGACATTCAATTTATAATAGTACGCAACACAATTAGAGAACCATCCTGTTCCACAACCTACATCCGCAAGGCTCTTGCGCTCAGCGACATCTAACACCTCATGTGCATTAGGATAATTCTTTTCAATGGGGTTGTATCTTTGAAGGTTGCTTGCAAAGTTTTGCGCAGACTCAGAATAGTTAAACGGCATCTCATTGTAAAATTCATTTACCTTCGTAGTTATGATGTTCTTATTATTCATAGACACTTTCGTCTCGTTGACTGAACTGTTTTACATCAATTGTGAGTTTTTCAAAGGTCTCAACTAATGTATTAGCAAATAGTATGCCATAAATGAGTTGCATATAATTTATGATTATAAATAGGAATTTATCGCATCAGATGTGTTTTTTTATGATTATATTGAAGGTTTTTACTTAATATTAAAGCATGGATAGGATGTTTGTTCAGACAATGTATCTCCTATAGTTATACATGTGTCATTCTTTTGAACTATTCTGGCGCTGTTGCAACCAATTAAATCTAATGATTTGAGAGACAAAACCCATTTGGTTTTTAGCCCTTAAAGATTATAAACTATAAAAACATGCCAAACAACCTGCCTTATATCCTAATAGAAGATTCAACCCTGTTAACCATATTATGACTGGCTGGATAGTTCAAGGTTTCACTAACACCCTTCCTGCCTATCTCCTCCCACCCTGCCTTAAGTTCTTTTAGTAAAGAGCTAACAACCCCAATAGACTCATGGTCATTTTTGAGGTCAGCATTCGCTATCTGCCTGAGCATGTAATTATATAGCCGCTCCAAATTTGCCGCTATCTCACCCCCTGCCTTTTTATCCAGCGAGCATAATAGTTCTGAAACAATGGCAGAGGCTTTATTAAGATATAACGATTTGCCGGGTATATCCTTTATATAAATCCTGTCCCTCGCTATATCAAGAAAGTTGATAGCGCCTTCGTAAAGCATTATTACAAGCCTTACCTTGTTGGATGTAATAACCTCATTCTGTTGATAATTTGACACTTTAATCATGGGCATATCCTCCTTAATACCGTAAACCGTGAACGGTGAACTATTTTATACCCTCCTGGAAATAAACTTACTCTCTGTATTCATTGTTGTCAGGAACGCCTCTAATGTTGCAAACTTTGCCTTCAGGGAATCTTCATATGCCTTAAGCCTGTCTTCTTCTGTCTTTATATCCTTTGTATATTTATCAATCACCTTTTGAATGCCTTTTTTCCTCACAGTTATAGAGCCTTCCGCAAAATCAGTTATATCATCAAGTTCATCGTATAACTTCTTTGCCACGCCCTCAATACCGGTAGATGTATTGTTTATAAATAGCGCCCTTGTATCGGTAAAATCAGAGGTGAGTTTTGTGCCTAACTTGCCGTCATCCATAGTAACTGTGCCGTCCCTGTTAGTTTTTAAACCAACTTGCGCCATTACCTTTGTATCATCAGAGAGTCCTGATATGGCAGAGGTGTAAATACTCCTTAACCTCCTTATAATGGATTCAGTATTGCCTTCATTAAAGAGCGAGCCTCCTTTCTTTTTATCCGTGTCATACTTGCTATTATCATTTATCTGTTTAACCACTTCATTATAAGCATCTGTCATCGCCTTAATACTGGTTTTAATTGCATCTGTGTCATTCTTAACAGTTAAGGTATATGAATAGCCGGCGCCGGCAGCCTTTTTCAGGGTAAATGCTGTCCCCGGCACAACATCCGAAACTGTATTTGAAGTTTTGCTGATACTCAAACCATCTACCTTAAACGCAGCATTCTGCGCCGATTGCAGGGTGGTTGTCCCGCCTGTTCCTCCGCTGTTATCTAAATCCAATACTGATGCGTCTGAGTTAATAGTTATGCCGCCGGATGAACCTGATGTATTGCTTGTCATAACAAGGCGATATGGGGTGCCGGCATTGCCATCGTTTATTATTGTGGCTGTTACAGTAATCAAAGAGTTGGCAGCGCTTTGTGTAGAGTTTATTGCCGATACAAGCCCCTCAAGCGTCAAATCAGAAGATGCGGTTAATGTTGTTATTTCAGCGGCGCCGTCTACTGTTACTGTGTATTGCAATGTCTGGCCATTGGCAAGCACCGTAGTAGTGTCTTTATCCGCAAGTCTTTTTGCGTCTACATTCGTAATCTTATGCGCCTGTGCAAGCGCAGTAATATCAGATATTATATAATTACCGGTTGTTGCGTCATACGAGGCAGAGGCAGATAGAATTGTCTCATCAGTTACCTCTGCCTTTTTAACATCAAAGGTGGAGATGTCTGATAATTTTTTCGATGCCGACTCCATTGTGCCTAATTTTGACGATAGTGTCTCATAGGCGCTGATTTTAGATTGATAGTCAGTTTTCTTTTCCTTCAAACCATCTGCAGTCTTCTGCTCTATTGAAACCAGTTGCTCTATAAGTTTTCCATACTCAATACCAGAGGTTAAACCTGCCACACTAAAACCAGCCATTTTCAGACCTCCTTATCAAACAACAGACCTTCTATTGTGGTAGTTTTTTTGGCAATATTTAATACATCTTCAGGCGGAATCTCTCGGACAACATCCCCTGTTTCACTATCAATAAGCTTTACAGTAACTCTGTTAAGAGCCTTGTCTACTGCCATTACAACATCACGATTTAGAAGGCTTTGAAACCGCTCTACTGCAGCGCCAACACTTTTGTTAAGGTTTTTCCTTTCATCTACCTTTGCATTATCCTTCCTGTCTTCTGACACAACAGCATTCTTTAGATTAAAGTCTGCCTTTGCCTTACTATCGGTATTGACTGAAACAGGAGTAAGTTTATCATTATTATTTATAGGCTGAACTGACATAACCATCACCCCATTCTTTAGAACATTTCAGGTTCGGAGGCGGCTAAAGAAAAGCCGCCTCCATCCATTTATGAAATAAAACTTGCCAAAGAAGTCTTATTTCAAGAGGGTAAGAGCCTGCTGCGGCAGCACATTAGCCTGTGCAAGAACCGATGTTGCCGCCTGTGTTATAATTTGGTTCCTTGTAAACTTCGCTGTTTCAGAAGCAAAATCAGCATCTACGATATTAGCTACCGATGAATCATAGTTTTCTGCTGTAGATGTAAGGTTGGCAATAGCAATCTGGATTCTGCTCTGTTTTGCGCCTATATCGCCTCTCCATGTAGCAATAAGCGCTATGGCGCTGTCCACCTGTGTCAGCATGGATTGCGCAGCTGATACTGAATTGATGGCTGAGAAAGTTCCTCCATGTATGGTCAGAGCGCTGGCATCGGCATTAGAGATGGAAAGTGAGATTCTGTCATTGCTTGTGTTCTGGAAACCAATCTGGAAGTTTATCGCTGCCGCTGATGTAGAGATAGTCCCGTCTATAAGTTTCTGACCATTATACTCTGTAACATCAGAGATTCTGTCAATTTCTGACAGTAACTGCTGGAACTCTGCATTCAGCGCATTTCTCTCACTTGTGCCAAGTGAGGCATTTGACGCCTCTTCTGACAATTCCCTCATCCTTTGCAGGACATTACCCGTCTCTTTGAGGGCTCCCTCCGCAACCTGCATAAGGTTTACACCTTCATTAGAGTTTCTTATTGCCTGATACACTGAACGGGAGTGGGCTTTTAATTTTTCTGAAATTGCTAAACCTGCGGAATCATCCGATGCCCTGGTGATGCGAAGTCCTGAAGATAACCTCCTAACAGAATTGGAATACTCTTCATTTGCCTGTGTGACATTTCTTTGCGCGATAAGCGAAGATATGTTGGTATTAACTGATAGCGCCATGATTTTATCCTCCTTGATTTTTTTTTGGCTTCCATGCCATAAACATTTTTTAAGGTATTTTCTGCATCGGTCCTTGCTTTTGTTTTTGCTTTTGTTTTTTTGCCGCTCACTCCCCCCCTTTCAGGACCCTGCTTTGCATTATCCCAGAAAATACATTTGCATTTTCTGACAAACGCAATCCCCGTCTTTGGCTCAAATCTTGCGTTTGCACCCGAAAAATAAAAAGCAAAATACATTTGCATTTCTTCGGGCTACCTTTGTTTTTTATATCGGCAGTTTCATTAAATAACTTTAGGGGTTTTGTTGCGGATGTTTATAAAAGGGAGCGCTTTGAATATACGTTCAGCAAGCTGTAGTCTGCCGATTTATCGGCGCATTTAAGAACGTCCAATAAATTGGGCAACTACATGCCTGATGAATCAGGCAGCTACACATGAGAGACTGAAAGGCTCAACATGCTCTCAGCCAAAAAGCGGATGCCTTATGGAAAAACTTTCACCTTCCATCGCGACCTGTTTGCCTTTCATGGTAATAGAATTTATAATTAAAGGCGCTCTGAGATTGGCTGTAAATTGAGGAGATTTATCATTGGCAATTGTAAGAATAACAAAGACAACAAGGTCTTTCTTGTCTGCATTCCCAAGATCTGAAATCTCAGATTCTTTTATAACTATATTATAATCTGTCTTAATAAGGAGCGGGTTCATTATTATAAAGGCAATATCAGGTTCATCAACCGCATGGAGGCACATAAAAGGAATCTCCTTTTCATATTCCATGATGATAAATCTCTGAATATGGGAAAAACCGAATAAGCCGCCGGCAAATGTTATGATTTTGCTTTTAGATATCTCAATATCTCCAAAAGACGTAGAATTAAATTTTATGATATCTCTATCTCCAACACCGGCGCCTTTATCAGACAGATTGCTTTCCGGTTTTTTTAACCCCTTGCTATGGATAAAATCTTGTCTCTCATTTACAACATTTTGCATATAAGCTCCTTATTTTTTCATCTTCTTCCACATATCGGTTACCTTATTAAAATCTCCGGAGCTTGCCTTTGCCGCAATTACATTCTCTTGTTTAATCCTCTCGTAAATTTCATCCCTGTATATAGTCATCCCCTCCGGCGCTGCAATGCCGAGTTTTACGCTCCCTTCTTTGGCATCTACTATCATAACCCTTATATCTTCGCCTATCCTTATCCCCTCCCCTGACTTCCTTGTCAATATTAACATGCGCCCTCCATGGCTTAATTAGCAATCTGTTTACTGCGAAATCTTTGAATTTCATCCTGTATGGTTTTAACCCAAAAAATGCAACTGCATTTTTTGTGCTGACACAGTATGATGCGCCTAACTGCCGCCGCTTATTTATATTATCGGCGGCAGCCATACAGGTAAAAAAACCGGGATATCTTTATAATCTGAATCTCTCCAGCATTCGTCTTAAATCTGATGCCATATCCTTCATCTCTTTAGTTGTATTCATGGTATTGTGAATCATGGATGATATGTCTTTTGCCCTGCCATTTAATATTGTTACATTTGAAGATACCTCTTTTGCAGCAACAGATTGCTCCTCTGTGGCAGTGGCTATCTGATTTATCATATCTGTCGTTGTCTTCACCATTGACATAATGTTTTTAAGCTCGCCGCCTACATCCTCTGAAAGCTTTTCTCCGCTTCCTATCTCATCTCTTACCTTTTGCATAAAGTGGACCGAAATTTTCGTATTTTCCTGTATGTTCTTTATTATTTCAGCAATCTCTTTGGTCGCCTTTATGGTCTTTTCCGCAAGTTTCCTCACCTCATCCGCAACTACTGAAAAGCTGCGTCCATGTTCTCCGGCCCTTGCAGCCTCAATAGCTGCATTCAATGCAAGGAGGTTTGTCTGGTCAGCTATGTCGTCTATCACTTTTATTACCTCTCCTATATGGTTTGATCTGGTTTGAAGAGAGACAACAGTATCGGTTGATTCATTAGCGAGCCTTGCTACAGTCTTCATGCCTTCCACATTCTTATCTACCACATTCATCCCATTTGCTGCTGCCTTTAACATTTTATTTGCAGAGGTTGAAGCAATAGAACTGTTATTTGCCACATCAAGAACAACTGCAGACATCTCTTCCAGGGTATGGGCTACCCTTCCCATCTCATCAACTTCACTCTTGTTTTCATGTATAACCCTATCGAACATTGATGACAGCCCTTCTGACAGATCTGTTATTTTCCAGGTAATATCACTTATCATATTAACCATATTATGGAGATTACTTTTCATTTCTCGGATAGCCTTTGCAAGCAAGCCTATTTCATCTTTTGAGTCTATGTTTGCCGCCTCGCCTGTCAGGTCTCCATCCGCTACTGCTCTGGCAGTCCTTAAAAGTCCGGCAACAGGGATTGTAATAGAACTTCCTATCAAGAATGCAGTTCCTATCCCAATTAGCGCCCCTATAATGAGTGTAATGAGGATAATAATGGCCACGCCATTTCCAATTTTTTCTGCGTCTGCAGACGCTTTTTTAGATTCCTCTTGAATTTTTTTAAGCGCCGCAGATTCTATATTGCTGAGATTATCTATAGACTTTGTAAATGATTTGATTGTATTAAAAAATTTAGATACGCCAGCTTTTGTGTTTACCCCATATTCACCCTCTCCATCCCTTGCAGCAATTAATTTAGCGGCATCTTTGAGAATAGTTTGCTGAAAACCGCTTATAACTTTAAAAGTTTCCTTTTCCTCATCAGAATGCATATAATCATCGATCTCTTTCAAACTCGATTGGAAAAATTTCCCTGTTTCATCAAATTCCTTAAATAATACTTTCTGCCCCTCTATGTCGTCTGTCTGAAGATACTGAACAAGCAGATTAAACTCGTTAAAAACAGGATATGCAAGTTTTGCGGATAGAAACATTGCAGTAGCCCTGCGGTCAGCTTCAGATAAGAGATTATCCACCTTATGCGTATGCATTATCACCTTCTTAATACTGATATAACTGACAGCGCTGACTATTATCAGAAATAACAGTATGACCCCAAATCCTACAATTAATTTGTAACGAATTTTTAAGTTTTTTATTAAGTTCATAAGGTTCTCTTTGTTAGCGGTTAGTTGAATCTTTATAGTCAGCGACATAAATTTGTAGTCTGCCGATTTATCGGCTATTTTAAAATACGCCCATGGGGCACCCAACAGAAGGTTGGGTCGGGCAAACTACATCTACTTACTTTTGTCGTCCACTATAGTATAACTGCTAATCAATAGTAGCTATAATCTTCACATTTTCTCCCTTGACATCTTTTTTCAGGAGATAACCAATCGCAGATACATCCTTGCCAACCCTGTCCAATACCAATATGCTCGATTTTACAGTTATAGGCGGGTTTTTTGCGCTATTGGTAATCTTTTTATTTGCCCATTCTTCCGCCACTTTTTCTGCATCTTTGCCAAGAACCTTATTTGAGAAATCTTTTCTTGCAGGATCCCCTGTAGAGAGGTCATAAAGGTTAACATTCTTTCCATCGCTCCAGGTCAATACATCATTCGTATAGAGTTTTTTTACCTCATCCGAACTCATTTTTGAAACCTGATTAGCCTTATTTACAATTACTGCTATTTGCTCTGCGCTGCATACGGCTTTCATTGGGTTAAACAATAACCATATGCCTAAAACAATCATCAATATCTTTCTCATACTGTTTACCTCCGTTAATCACAGTCTACTCTCCAAAGTAGACTGCCATAGAGAATATAGTTTGCGAGTAATCGGCGCTGGACGGATTCTCAAGGTCAAATAAATGATGCTCAACCTTTGCCACAATATCAGGTGTAAAGTGATAATTCAGGGCAACTGTATTTACTGTAGTCTTGTCATTGGCAGCAATACTGCTTGGCTCATAAGTATCGTATCTGTAAATAGCAGTGAATTTACCGATATCATACATCATCTGACCATAGTATCCGTTTCTATCATAGGCGCCTGAGCCGGATTTCGGTGTAAATCTTGCATTGGCATATTCACCCCAAAGTTTTAACCCCTTTATAGTTAGCTTTAAATCAAGACCATAAGAATCCCTCATATCACCCGTGCCCTTTTCCTCTCCCTTATATGCTGAAGCGCCTAAATTAAAGTCATCAAGAACCGGAAGATGAAAAACGACCCTGCCGCCAACCGCCTTATCCTCATTGCTATCTGTTCTGCCAGGCTCGCCTGCCCCGTTTGCCGCATAAACATTATATCTTGATGTGACAGGGCCTAAATTAAGCTGTCCATGTATCTGCAGTCCATCGCTTACCTGCGGGAATATATTGCGTATATGCAGTGGTCTGTTATCCGTAGGCACAAAGGGCGCATAGGGCTCCTGGTTCCATATGCCCGCTGGCGTGAGGAATCTGCCAAATCTGAACTCAGCCATATAAGAAGGTCTGTATTCCAGATAAAAGATTTCATTAAATATTTTTCCTTCCCCTTTATTTATCGTTTTATTTGTCGCATCAATCTCAGGACCATACTCATACTCTACCTCTGTAAAAAAGTTCCACTCATCCGACCATTTTTTCTTGAGTATAAGAGCGAATTTATGGGTCCTAAATTGATTGTTTTCGCCTGGATTATCTGTCATAAAATAGTCAAGGTCCGCATACCCTGTCACCTTTACTCCTTTTAAAAGTTTATCCCATACATCCTCCTGTTCGACAGATAACACCTCTATCCTGTTTTTCAGCTCATAAACCTCCTTTCTTAAATCTTCTACTGTTTCAGCAAAACATAAGAGCGGGCTGACCAGCAGTGAAGCCATTACTACATACATAATAATTTTTTTACACATAATGTTCCTCCTTACTGCCAACTGTTTTTTTCGGTTACCTATATAAACTTAAATATGTTCAAATCATCAATCCTTGCTGTGATTGCAAGAAGAGCCTGCAAGGTAGTCTGCTCTAACACTAACTCTGTAGCAACCTTCGTAATGTCTGCATCTTCAATATTTGACACAAGTATATTTAATTCTGTAGTGAAACTATCAAGCCAGTTCTTTTGTGATGTTAATGTATTACCGCGGGCGCCTATCTGAACATTCATATTAACAATCTGTGTATTTGCATCATCAAGGGTGTCAATGGCATTTTGAATCCCTGTCACATCATTGGTTTCAAGGGCTGTCTTGAAGCCCTGAACAATATTAAATACATCTACACCTCCGGAAATGCCAACGCCTTTAAAAACCTTATTCCCTGTTATGCCGTAGGTATATTGATTTGACTCGCCTATAAAAAGGGCGGTTTCATTATTATCGCCTGAATATGCGCCGCCTGGAGCAAACGGCTCTGTGGTAAACTTATACCCTGAAAATATATATCTCCCGCCAACGCTTGTATTTGCAAGGGAAATCAGTTCATCATATAAGCCTTCCACCTCTGAAGCGGCAGATAGTCTTGTGGCAGCAGTGGCTGTTCCTGACGACTGACTGGTTGCCAATTCGGAAAGTCTTGAAACGGCAGTTTCAGCGCTTGAAAGGGCAGAATCCGCATTGGTAAGATATGCCTGCGCAGATTGCACATTTCTGGAATACTGTTCAACTCTGGCAAGCAGCTTTTGATAGGAAATAATGCTTGTCATGGCAACAGGGTCGTCAGACGGTTTATTTACCTTCTTGCCAGATGCAAGTGTCTCCTGTGTCTTTAATATATCCTCATTAGTGCGGGATATATCATTTATCATAGAATTAAATACTAAATTATTTGTAACCCTCATAACTACCTCAATAGGCTCATAAGAGTATTAAGCATGTCATCTACTGTTGTTATTACCTTTGCTGCAGCCTGATAGGAGTGCTGATACTTAAGAAGATTGATTCCCTCCTCATCAAGAGAAACACCTGATATAGAGTCTCTGTAAGACTCCAGTTCCTCCAAAACCAGAGTTTGGGCATCGCTGTTTGTCTTTGCCTCGCCGGATGAGACGCCAATATCAGCAACAATCGCCGTATAATAACCGCTAAAGACAGCAGTGCCGTTTGCCATTACATTTGAATTTTCAAGTTCAGCCATATTTACAACATTTGCATTGCCGCCAGGAAGCGTTGCTGAAGTTGACGCGGCGGCAAACTTGTTTGGGTCTGTAACAGCCATGCCAATATTTTGCGCGGCACCCTTTGTAACACTTATCCTGAATATGTCCCCTGATTGCGGAGAACCTGTGTCATTAGTAATTACCGCCCTGAGCCCTTCAAAATCAATATTAGCGCCTGATGTGTAACTATTGCCTGTTGATACAATTGTGTCCTCTGTTGTATTGACAATGTTAAAGGATGAGCTGCTTGTAAATCTGATTTCATAATCATCAAGGGTTAAAGATGAAAGGGTTTGAACAGAGGCGCTTGCAGTTGCCCCGCCTGTATTTGAACTCATGGTGGTAATAATTGGTGAGAGCGCTGTAAAAAAGTTATTGCCTGTAGAACTGTCAAGCCCATAACCTCCGCTGTGCAGGACATTAAACTCCTTTGTGATTGATGCTGATAAAATATCAAGCCTTGTTAATGCATCTTGAAAATGAGAATCCCTTGCTTCAATAAGTCCTTTGAGTTTGCCTGAAGATATGTTGTCGGTAATATTGTGGTCTCCAAGCATAACATCATAGTAATTATTATTGCCGGTATTGGCAGATACGGTTAATGAAGAGGCTGCTCCGCCTGCTGCCAACAGATTACCGCCTGCAGCAAGAACCGTCATCTGCTGACTTTCACTGTCCTCAAGCGCTGTCATATCTATCTTTTCTGCCAGTTTCTTTAGCAGCAGCTCCCTTTCATCCCTCAAATCATTTGCATTCTCACTCCCCCCTGCCTCTATTTCCTGAATCTTCCCGTTTAAAACAGCAATTTGCGCAGCAAGACTATTTATATCCTTTGCCGCATTATTAATCTCCGATTCAATATTTCTAATCTCATCCCTTAATCTTAAATCCAGACTGTTGATTCTGTCTGTCATAATCTCTGCCTTGCTTAAGAGAACTGCCCTTGCAGAATAACTTGAGGCATCATTAACCACATCATGGATGGCGTCAAAAAAACCATTTAATACATCGGCCGCGCCTAATCTCTGAGAATCATTAAATATCCCTTCCAGTCTCCTTAATCTGTCTTCAAGGGCAGAGTATCTCCCATTTGCTTCAGAGGCATCCAATATTTGCGCATTAATAAAACGGTCATAGACCCTTTCTACACCTGTAAGTTTTACGCCTGTGCCAAGATACTTGCCGCCGCCAAGGACAGGCTCGCCTGCGGCAAGATTAGCCCTTTGTCTTGTGTAACCGGGTGTGTTCACATTGGCTATGTTGTGCGATGTGGTCTGTATGGCTGTCTGACTGGTCAGAAGCGCGGTCTTTCCTATATTTAAAACACCTGTTAGCCCCATAACTACATCCCTCTTGACGATGGGTCCGCAATCATGCCTGACGAATGATAGGTCTTAACAAGAGAGAATTCCTTTATGAACATAAATGCCTTGTTTATATTTTCCATGCTGCGATTTATAATAATGCCATTTTCCTGATTAAGTTCTTTTATGCTGTTTACAACAGCAAGAAGGCGGGACTGAAGACACTTTAACAATTCTTTATGCGGTTTCTCCGCAGCCGTTATTATTCCGGAGAGATTTATAGCAGGAGAAAGGCCTGCTGCGTTTCCATTCAAAGCATACATCCTTGCAATAGCATCAACAATCTCATTCCGCTTCCTCTCCATCCCTTTAATCTTGAAAACCTGGGTTTCTATCCTGCCGGCAAGCCTATACAGGTCGCCGCTTTTTCTGCTGCAGAGGAGTTTTTTCTCCTCCTGAAGCAAAGAGAGAAAATCCTTATATAGGACTATCTCCTGCTCCAATGTATCAATCAGTTTATTTAACATGTCATTCTTTTACAGGGGGATAAAGGGAATGGAGGCTGCATCAGACATAAACCGTATGCCCCGCATAAATCTCAAGGAGGGATAAAAAGCCTTTGGCTTTTACAATACGGTGTCTATCAAAGATTTCTTGATAATGCTGTTTGCTACTGCCTCACCCTTGACATTATATGTCTTATCCTCTATGGACTTTTTTATGTCATTTACCTTATTTTCCCTTACATCAGGGACAGCCTCTACTGCCTCCCTTGCCTTCTGTATGTCCTTTGACCTCTGGGATATGTCCACCCTGTCTGCGGCTGTCTTTGACGTCTCTTTTACATTGACGTCCTGCTTCTGGGCAGCATTCTCAGTCCCCCTTAAATAACTTGTCAGTTCTACTAATGCATTTTTGTCAGTAATCCTCATTGCCTTACACCTCCAGGATTTTTCTCTCCTTTGCCCCGAAAATACCCCCTCACCCTGACCCTCTCCCGCAAGGGGAGAGGGAACTATTTGTCTCCCCTCCGTTGGGGGAGAGGATTTTAAAATGGGAGTGTCATGTATTTGGCGCTATTTAAAGAGAGCCTGACCTTATATCGGCAAATCGCGTCAAAACTTTAACCAAAATTCAGAATATTCTCTGGATTTACTGCAAAACCCTCTATCCTGACCTCAAAATGGAGATGAGGACCAGTTGCCCTGCCTGTCCTGCCGACCATTGCTATAATATCAGAGGTTTTTACCCTGTCCCCTTGCTTTACCAGATTTTTCTGATTATGGGCATAACTGGTTACATATCCGTTATCATGCCTGATTTCCACTATATTGCCATAACCTTGCTTCTCGCCGCTGAATATTACAGTCCCTTCTGAAGATGGATGTACAGGCGTCCCCTCATGCGCAGGGATATCTATACCGTAGTGGAAGCGGCGGCCTCCTGCTATAGGGTCTTTCCTGAAACCATAACCTGAACTTACCGCACCCCTCACAGGCGCCTGAAAGTTTTTATCAGTTTGGTACGAAAATACCCCATCCCCACCCATCCCATCCCCTTGAAGGTGAGGGAGTAAAATAGTCTCCTCTCCCTCAGGGAGAGGATTAAGGTGAGGGTGAGAATTTTCATGCCCCTTTACGCCATTAACTATAAATTCACGCAGCCCTATTCCACCTGACTTTGCTATAATCTTTGAGAGCTCTTCATCAAGCATTGCTCTATACACCTCTTCTGTCTTGTCATCTCCAAAAAGCCCTGATTTCATCACTGTTTCCCTCATTGACTTCAACATATAGTAGATGAAAAAAGATTCAAATTCAGATGCAGCCTCTTTTATGTCATTCCCTTGCTTTAATGCAGTTTGATGCAAATTAGGAGCAAATGGTTTATATGGATTAACCTTGTCTATCATATAATTTCCAGTTCCGCCTGAAGCGCCCCTGCTGCCTTAACAGCCTGAAGTATTGATATTAAATCCCTTGGCGTAACACCGATGGCATTCAGCGCCTTAACAAGGTCGCCAAGGGTTGCCCCCTGCTCAACCACTAAAAGCCTTGACTTCTCCTCTTTTACAACAGCCTCCTCTTCAGTTGTAACTACAGTCTGTCCGGGACTGAAAGGCGGCGGCTGGGAGACTTGAGGCCTTATTTTAATCTCTACAGTCAGACTCCCATGAGATACGGCGACTGTGGATATCCTTACATTCTCTCCCATGACAATGGTGCCTGTCCTTTCATTTACAACTACCCTTGAAACAGCATCCACAGACACATCAAGCCCTTCTATCCTTGAAAGAAATTCTACAAATCCGCTGTTCTTATACTGGTCGGGTATTTTAATTCCTATCTTTGTCCCATCTAATGACTCTGCTACACCTGCGCCAAAAGCGGTGTTAATCTTTTCGGTGATTTTATTTGATGTGGTAAAATCAGACTGTCTTAAAACAAGGGCTATACTATTTTCAAACTGAAGAGGTATCTCCTTTTCCACAAAACCGCCGCCAGGCGCCCTTCCTGCAAGAAGATGATTCTTTTGAACAGACCCCCCTTCACCGCCGCCGATGAAGCCTCCGATGGAAACCGCCCCCTGAGCGATTACATATATGCTCCCGTCAGCGCCCCTTAAAGGCGTAAACAAAAGCGTCCCCCCCTGAAGGCTCTTTGCATCCCCTATAGAAGATATTGTAACATCAATCCTGTCGCCTGCCCTATGAGACGGGGAGAGTTCTGCTGTTACCATAACAGCAGCAACATTTTTTACCTTTACATTAGCCGGATTTACCTTTATGCCGAATCTGTTAAGCATATTAACAAGGCTTTGGATTGTAAATTCCGTCCCTGTTTTATCGCCTGTTCCGTCAAGTCCAACTACAAGCCCGTATCCGGTCAATGGGTTAGACCTTATCCCTTCAAAACTTGCAATCTCCTTGATTCTTGCCGCATGGGCAGGAACTACAGCAGCCATCAGTAAGCAGTGAACAGTGAGCAATGAAATGAACATACGAAATGGTGAATCGGAGAAACGGCGAATCGGAGAACTATTTTTCACCCATTCCCTTATTCTCCCCTTATCCGTTTCCATCCCTTCTCTGACCCCTGTTTTATTTAAAATGGCCATATCTTATCCAATATTCTTGTCAACCATCCAGGACTCTGTTTATCATCAATCACACCGTAACCTGAAAGTTCCAGCCTCAGGTCAGATACCACATCTGATGAGACTCTGTTGGAAGATGATATATCCTCAGGCCTCACAATCCCTGAAAGAATAATGTGCTGCTTCTCATTATTAACCGAAGTCTCCTTTTTACCCTCTATATACAGATTGCCGTTCGACAAAACCTCTACCACCCTTGTTGTAATTGTTGCTGTTATCGCCCCTTTTCTCTCTGTTGTGCCGCTGCCGTCAAAACTGTTTTCATGCCCTCCTTTTACAGTGGGACTGAACGGTTGCCCCGTATCCATAAAATTGCTCATCTTAAAATTAAGGGGCATGCCCAAAAGGTTAGTAACAGAGGCATTTTCACTGCTGGTTCTGCTGGTAGATGTCTTTGCCTCTTTCTTTGCCTCAGCCTTTTCAATAATAGTTACTGTAATAACATCGCCTATATCCCTTGCCCTGAAATCTGCAAAAAACCTGTTTCTGGAATTTTCTCCGGGCCAGATAGAACCGCGTGTATTCTGCACAGCCGCCTCTTTGGACATAGGAATGGATTTTAAATCAACCTTTTCAGGTGTTGTGCTGCATCCATAAAAAACGAGGAGCAAACTTATAATGGAAAATCTCTTGATATTCATAAAGCGCGCCTCATAAGAAGATTTATGCGTTATGTGTAGTTGCCCAATTTATTGGGCGGTTTTAAATGCGCCGATAAATCGGCAAACTACATTCCGTTCGCTATGCCGGGGTCCCCACCGCTCTATTAACCGGCTTGTTATTAGAAATCTATTGCGACTACCCCGGGTTCTATAACCCTGCCTCTTACTACCTTGCCTGATAATATGTTCTCAACCCTTACAGCAGTTCCCAGCGCCCCGTCCTCTCTAATCTTCCCCTTGCCAGAAACCCTTACATTCCCCTTTTCCGCAACAAGGATAACCGCATCGCCTTTTTTTATTGCAGCAGCATCCTGCAGATAATCCTTTTTTATTGCATTGTTAATGCCAATAGGTCTGAAGACCTTTTTCCCGACCGCATCGTTTAAATCAGTCAGAACTTTATCATCCCTTGCATCCCTCATCACGAGCTTTACATCATTTTCTGTAATAATATGACCAATGCCTAAAGATACTATTGCCACAACAACAGAAATCTTATCAGGCTTCTCGTCAGCAAAAGAATTTAGCGGGTAAAAAAAACAACTCGCAAGATAAATGACAATGATAAATTTGAAATTTGAAATTTGAAATTTGAAATTCATTTAATTATCTCCTCAGGTTGTTTGCTATCTGGAGCATGTCATCCGCTGTCTGTATTGATTTGGAATTTATCTCGTATGCCCTTTGCGCAACAATCATATTTACCATCTCTTCAACAACACTCACATTGCTCATCTCCAGATACCCCTGGGCAATTGTCCCTATGCCGCTTTCACCCGGCACACCGGTTTGAGGGTCCCCTGATGATGCGGTTTGTTGGTAAAGATTCTTGCCTATTGCCTTAAGCCCTGCAGGATTCACAAATTTTGCCAATTCCAGATTCCCCGCCGCTTCAGGCACAGTCTGCCCTGCCCTGTTTACTGAAACAATGCCGTCCGAACTTACATATACGGCTGTGGCATCTGCAGGTATTGCAACAGCAGGTTCAAGGAGATAACCATCAGATGTTACAATATTTCCGTCTCTGTTTAGCTTAAATGTGCCGTCGCGGGCATATGAAATCTGTCCGTCAGGCATTGTAATCTGGAAAAAGCCGCCCCCCTCAATAGCAAGGTCCAAAGAGTTTCCTGTATTCTGAAGGTTGCCCATAGAAAAGATTTTCTGGGTTGCGACAGTCCTCACACCCTCTCCTATCTGGATGCCTGTAGGCACCTGTGTTGTTGGAGAAGATGCGGCGCCAGGAATCTTCATATCCTGATACAAAAGGTCCTCAAAATCAGCGCGGTTCTTTTTAAAACCAACTGTATTCACATTGGCAAGATTATTGGAAATCATGTCAATATGCAGCTGCTGCGCCTCCATGCCTGTTGATGCTATCCATAAAGACCTTAACATAAACCCTCCCAAGAAAGATTTACGATTGCAGATTTACGATTTCAGATTTTAAAGATTTTAAATCGTAATTCGTAAATCGTAATTCATAAACTCATAGTTGTAGGGTGGGCTGTGCCCACCGATAAATGGCGGGAACAGCCCGCCCTACTACAGAATCATATCCCGATTGTTTCCAATGCATTCAGTATCTTTACTCTGGCGTTATGATTTTTCTCCAAGCCTGTGATTGCATTTCTAATCTTATCTGCCAGAAATAGCCTCACAGACGCAGGCATTACCGTGCTTTCTTTTTTCACCAGTTGTATAAATGCCTTTTCATTTCTTGAAGCAAGCTCTATTAAATCATAATTGAATTTAGCCGACATTGTTATTACCTCCTTTTGCAGTTGCCAAATTTATTGGATGCTTTATAAATGCGCCGATAAATCGGCAGACTACAAAAACAGTCATTAGTAGTTGTTCAATTCATTGAGCCAACATTTGGCCTGATAAATCAGGCAACTACAACTTGCGCATTTTTTGGATTAACTTGCCAATTTTATTGCGCTGTCCGTTATATCATCAAAACCCTTTACTGCCTTCATCTGAGATTCATATGCCCTCAGGGCATTCAGCATTGAAACCATCTCCTGAACAGTATTTACATTAGACATTTCAAGATTCCCCTGAAAAACTGAAACACCCTCTGCGGGCTTTGGATTCATCCCGGGTCCGGCAGCCTTAAACAAACCTTCTCCTACCTTTTGCAAAGGATACGGTTTCGGAAATACAACAACCTTCAATTTATCAATAGGAGCGCCGTCGACGCTTATACTTCCATCCTGCGCAATGCTTACTCTCCCCTGTGTCAATGTTATGACGCCATTCTCCCCTTCAACATCAAAACCGCTCTTTGTTTTTAACTTCCCATCTTTATCCATAGTAAAGCTGCCCATTCTTGTGTATCTCTCGCCTTCAGGGGTTTGGACAACAAAAAAACCATCCCCTGATATGGCGGCATCAAGCGGGCTGCCTGTGCTTTTTAATATGCCCTGTGAAAAATCTTCAAATACCCCCTTTATATTGACAAATACCCTTTCAAGAGGCTTGCTGTCAGCGGCAGATGCTGTGTGATTTGCAAGGATTTCCTGCATATTAAAAACAGGCGACTCTTTCTTAAAACCAATTATATTGCCGGCTGCAAGATTATTAGAAATTATATCAAGGGTTTTGCTGTGACTTATGGCGCCGCTTGCTGCAACATATATGCCTCTATCCATTGCCCACCTCCTGCCCAATTAAGGAAGCAATTGCTGTGCCAACTCTGTTGAATAGCCTCAAAATACCTCCGGCTATAACAAAAAGCTATTAGAAATCAAATGGTTAGCAATATGAATGTTAAAAATACGGTAAAAATGGAGGAACGTTGGAAAAGAAGTTTTAGAGGTGTGGATGGAAAAATCTTTCTCTGCAGGCAAATTTTACCATGATAGCAACCGCATCGTCACAACGGCATGCCCACCAAAAAAACTAATACCTCTTTTTTGGGGGTATGCCTACACAATCACATCAATCAATCTCTTTTTCTCATCTTTTTCTAATTTTTTCCTGATGCGGCTTACATTTTTTGAGGGGATTATCTTCCTTGTCTTCACGTC
Source organism: Deltaproteobacteria bacterium (assembly GCA_016219285.1). Taxonomy (GTDB): domain Bacteria; phylum Desulfobacterota; class GWC2-55-46; order UBA9637; family UBA9637; genus JACRNJ01. The sequence continues at coordinate 11,533 of JACRNJ010000021.1, read as the reverse complement.
TCTCTTTTCCTTGTCCTGACCGGTTCTCAGGGCAACCTCATGAAAAGGAGAGGGCATATTCTTTCCTTCTTCAGGACGCGGTGTAACCTCTTTAACCTTCTCTACCTTGCCTGTCTGGGCCGCATGAACAAGATTCCCCATTATTTTCGCAATCTCATCCATCATAATTATATATCGGAAAATATAAAAAAAACTTTAATTCAATCAAGCATATCCTTTTCTTCCTCATACAATTTACGCGTCTTTTCAACTAAGGACTTCGCTATTTTACAGTTTCTATTTTCTCATTGCATTTTGGCGGTTAAGCGGATAAGATGAAACTCATGGGTATCCGAAGAATATTTTTTATCTCTCTCTTGTTTTTAATCTCTCTCCAATCAATCTCTTCAGCGCAGGCAAACAGAGAAGAACTCCTCCTGTTTTTTGAGGAAAATGAATTATATGTAGAGGCAGTATCCCGCATAAAAGAGTCCGCGGCAGAGGCTCCTGCCATAGTAAATGTAATTACACAGAAAGAGATAAGGGCTTTAGGCGCGAGAAATCTTCTGGACATCCTTTATACCATTCCCGGTTTTTTTGACATTCAGGACATAAATGAACATGCGGTGGCAGGGAGAGGGGTCTATGCAACAACAACGCAGAAATTCCTTCTTTTGAGGGATGGGCACAGACTCAATGACCCGCTTTTTGAAAGCATCATGCTTGAAAATTCAATAAGCCTCGCCAGCATAAAGAAGATTGAGGTGATGAGGGGTCCTGGCGCAAGTCTTTATGGCAATGCATCCATTCTCGGCATTATAAACATTGTAACAATAGATAATGATGAGTCATCGAGGGTATCCATTGGCGCAGGCAATTTTGGACAGAAGACATTTGACCTTGTTTATAATAAGCAGCTTTCCGGCAAGAGGCAGTTTTTATTTTTCTCATCATTCTATGACTCTGAAGGCGAAAATATAACACTTTCCAGCGACAGGGATTTTTCACAAAACCCAATATCAGGCAAACAGGATATAGATAAAAGACCCTTGAACTACGACATAGGCATTAAATACAAAGGGGAAAAGACCCTTTTATCCATCTCTACAAGACATTCATCTTATGACACGCCAAGAGGCAATCTCGGACAAATCATTGCCTCAAATGACACACTGGTTGACCCAAGGCAGGATTTCTATAATACACATCTTGATTTTCAGTATATGCCTGACTGGAATAACATCAGATTCAATCTCCGCCACTATCTTGATTATTCCATGGTAGACACCCCGCAGTATCCGGAGGTATCAAGAAATGCCCCGCCAAATGGCAAGGCGTTTATCCTTAAACTGACAAGCATGAGGACAGGCATAGAATACAGCGGGACAGCTGTTCATAAAAACGGGATACTAATTGCCGGATTTCAGACAGAGGCGTTCAGGCTTTTAGACAGTAAGATAGCGACATCATTCGATGACAATACAATACTTAGGGAAAAACAGGGACTGCCTGAAGTGACTGAATGGATGGGTGCCATGTATGTGCAGGAAAAGTATGATCTCCTCCCGAATCTAATCTTAAACGGCGGTTTAAGATGGGATCACTATGAGGCATTTGGGGATTCCATTAATCCACGGATTGCAGCAGTCTACAACCCATTTGCAAAGTTTTTTACAAAGGCTGTGTATGCAAGGGCATTTCAGGCGCCGTCATATTTTTACAGAAAAGAGAATCAGGGGCTCGGCTACGGCGCAACAACAGAACTCAAACCTGAAACCATGGATACATACCAGCTATCTTTTGAAAACTGGTTTGATAATATCGGGTGGCTGCGCATGACATTTTTCTACAATGAGTTAAAAGACCTTATAAGCAGGCCTGCCGGCGCATCCGCATACCAGAACTTTGAAAAGATGACAACAGAGGGGATTGAAACAGAGGCAAGGGTTGAAATAGAGCGCATAACCATATTTGCAAACCACTCATACACAGCGCCTGTAAAATCCAAAACCACATCATCTCTCATAAAAGACGATGAGCTTATAAATATCCCCCAAAATATTATAAATGCCGGGCTCTTGTGGAAATACAAACCCTATTTTTCAGGGAGTTTTTATGTGTCATGGCACGATGACATAAAATCGCCCATCGGGACATCAAGCACAACATACAGATACGAGCCTGATTATAAGATTTCTGATGCAGCCACATTTAATCTTACAATAAATACTGAAGATTTTTATAAAGGACTTGATGCAAGTTTGAAAATCCACAACCTGTTTGATGAAAGAGACTATAGAGGCGGAACAATCCGCATCCCTTATCCGCAGGAAGGGAGAAATATCCTCTTTACAATCGGATATAAGTTTTGAGTGTTATATAATATGAACAGGAGAGGCATCAGCAAAGATGCGTGAACCTTTTGTAGTCTGCCGATTTATCGGCGCATTAAAAACGCCCAATAAATTGGGCAATTACACTGTTATGTTTGATACAACCAAGACTACAACCTTGAGTTACAGTGCTTTTGTGAAATTCTCGCATTGTTTGAAATTATCTCTATCTATCTTCTTCTTTTTTCTCCTCTCCCCCCCGCCTGCATTTTCATCTGATGCAGCGGTTTTAGCGGACATGACGATAAAACCGATGGCTGAGGCAGTTCAAGGGATTAAGAGTGTTTTGGGGAACAGGGCCGCACTCTTTGACAGCGCCGAAGTTTCTAATGAACAAGATTTGCTGAAAAAGGCGGGGCGGGGAGAGTATAAGGTCATCATAACCGTTGGGAGCGAGGCGCTGAAACATGTTAGTGCGGCGGCATCTGAACAGACACGCATTGTTTTTACCCTTGCGGCAAATCCCTACGTTGTCCCCATTTCTTCAAAAACAACAGGTATAAGACTTTTCCCATCTTTTTATAAGTCCTTAAAGACCCTTGTAAAAATCAAACCCGGCACAAAGAATATCGGGGTTGTATATAATCCGGATGCTTCGCTTGACATGATAAAGGAATTGAAGGGCGCTGCCCTTGATTTAGGACTAAATATTAGAGATGTCCCTGCCGTTAGTCCATCGGACGCCATTGGCAAGATTCAGTGGATAGAGAGGGAGATTGATGCATTTTTTCTGCTCCCTGATGCCTCTATTTACACCCCTCCTGTTATAGATTATATCCTGCTTTCATGTTTCAGAAATAAGACGGCTCTGGTTGGTTTTGCTGCAAAGCATATTAAAAAAGGGGCTTTAATGGCATGGACCTTTGATGCCGTTCAAATTGGCAGACAGACAGGTGAAATTGCCCTGAGCATATTAAGTGGTAAACAGGTCCTCCCCCTCTATGAGCCAGATAATGCACATCTTGAAATAAACCTTTACACCACAGAGTTATTAGGACTTTCCATACCTTTTGACATTATGAACTCTGCCAGGGGGTATAGGCCGTGAAAAATATAAAAAAGCTCTTTGATTTTATTGCCTCATCATTTTACTCAAAGGTTCTGTTTGTTGTTATAGCGCTCCTTACTGCAACAGCAGGGACACTCTCCTATATACTGATACATCAGGGCATGGATTCGGCGGAGAAGAATCTGCTCAGCAGGGGGAGTTCCATAACAAGGAGCATGGCTTTAGCAGGAGAGTTGGCAGTTTACAGCAAAAACAAGGAACTGATGGATAGTTTATTACAATATATAATGCAAGAACCAGGGGTATCGGAGGCTGCTTTTTATGATACGGATGGGCTTGTATTATCCATAAAACCAGACAATCTGTATGGAAAAAACTATCCTGCAAAATATGTCGCAATAGCGATTAGAAAGGTTAAAGAATCTATGACTCTATTCTTGGATAAATCGCCTTTTAAAGGGGATATAAGCAGGCCTCATTATGATTTTTACGCCCCTGTTACAGCTTTTCTCCCAGGCGGCGAAGCGGCTATCATAACAGATGCGCCTAAAACAAATATCATGATTGGAGTCCTGGAGGTAAGAATTGATGGATATGAGCTGCAAAAGGGGAAATTAAACCTCGTTGTTTGGGCATTCGGAATCTCAACAGGTTTTCTTATAATCGGCTGCATTGCAAGCGTATTTGCATTAAAACGGTTCACAAAGCCGCTTAAGGCATTAACTATAACGGCATCTCGGGTTGCAAAAGGAGATTACAGCGCAGTTGAATACGCCTGCAAGAGCAGCTCCCATGATGAGATTGGGGTACTTGCCAGAGAATTTTGCAGAATGATAAGAACGATTCAAGACAGGGATATGCAGATACTGACCCTCACAAATGCAGTGGACAAAGCCAATGATATGATATTTATGACAGACCGAACGGGCAAATTCATATATACAAACAAGACATTTGAGGAAACAACAGGCTATAGCCTTGAAGACCTTCTGGATAAGAAACCTGTTATATTAAAGTCAGGAGCGCAGCCTCCGGAATTTTACAAAAATCTGTGGAAGGATACGCTTAATACCGGCAGCGCATGGTCCGGAGAGACGCCGATTAAGATTAAGAACGGAGCAGAATTTGTATGCGAGGTATCTATTACCCCTGTCCACGACAAACATGGGAAACTTTCCAATTTTCTGGCAATCATGCGGGATGTTACAGATAAGAAGAGGCTTGAGAATAAGCTTTTGCAGGTGCAGAAACTGGAGACAATAGGAACTCTGGCAGGCGGGATATCGCATGACTTCAACAACATTCTCACAGGGGTTATAGGCGCAGCGTCGTTATTAAAAACAAAGATTTCTAAAGATGATAAGCTGTTTAAATACGTTGATATGGTAGAGCAGCAGGGATATAGGGGCGCGAAACTTGTCCATCAGTTACTGGGCTTTGCCCGCAAGGGGAAATACAGGTTTGAACCCATTGACATCAATTTGACACTCTCTGAGCTCGTATCGTTTTGCAGGGAAACATTTGACCGCGCGATAGAAATCACAGAAAAACTCGAGCAAAATCTTCCACTTGTAGAAGGGGACGGCAATCAAATATATCAGGTGTTCTTAAACCTGTGTGTAAATGCCAGAGATGCCATGCCGGGGGGAGGCGCCCTTTTTATAAGAAGCATGTTGGTGGAGAAGAATGGGGACGTGGTTTATCTTGGTTTAAACATACCGCCGGGAAAATATGTCTGTGTTGTTGTGACAGATACAGGCTCGGGAATGACTAAAGAGGTGCAGGACAGGTTATTTGAGCCCTTTTTCACAACCAAAGATATTGGCAAGGGCACCGGGCTGGGGCTTGCAATGTCATACGGCATAGTCAAATCTCACAAGGGGCATATCGCTGTCTATTCAGAAAGGGGCATGGGCAGCAGTTTTAAGGTTTATCTCCCTGTAACGTTGGGGATGGAAAAACAATTTCATGCTGCCGAACAAGAGGAGGTAAAACAAATGGGACAAGAAAAAACCATACTACTTGTTGATGATGAGCCCGTTCTAAGGGAATTGGGCAAAGACATCCTGGAGCATGCAGGCTACAAGGTATATCTTGCCAAAAACGGCGAAGAGGCCATTGAAATCTACATGAAAAAAGGTTCAGACATATATCTGATAATCATGGATATGGTGATGCCCAATATGGCCGGGAGGGAGGCTAGTGAAGCCATTCATAAAATAAATCCGGATGCAAAAATCATCCTTTCATCCGGGTATGCGGAAGACTTTATTGTCAGGGACTTGATTAAGAATAATCTGGCAAGGGATTTCATACAAAAGCCGTACAGGGTAACCGAGCTTTTGTCCAAGATGGAGGAAGTCTTAAAAAAGCCATGACCTCTATTCCCCGAACAGGCAAGAAAAAAACCTTGCCTATTTGCCGCCGGTTTAACAAGTTATATCTGATGACGGTCTTCCAATATAATAACCCTGCCCGTAATCAATCCCTGTTTCTTTAATCGTTCTTAAAATCTCTTCATCTTCAACAAATTCCGCAATCGTTTTTATGCCTAATTCTTTTGCAAGGGCGACCATGCTTAAGACAATTGCCCTGTCCATACTGTTCTTATTCATACCTCTTATGAATTCGCCGTCTAATTTTACAAAATCTATTGAAAACCTCTTTATATATTGAAACGATGAAAAACCTGAACCAAAGTCATCCATCGCAAATTTAAAGCCCTGCAGTTTAAGCTCCATGACAAATTTCTCAACATGGCTTATATTCTTTATTGTATCCCTTTCTGTTATCTCAAACACAATCCTCTCTGCATCTATTCCATAGTCTCTTGTCAATCTGTTAACAGTCGGCATAAACTCGCTCGCTATTAATATCTTTGGAGACAGGTTTATAAAAACGCTTCCCTGATAGTTTGTCTTCTTCACTATTCCAAAAGTCTTTTCCATAAGCATATAATCTAATTTGTTAATAACACCCATGTTTTCAGCCATTTCTATAAATTCCCTGGCATCCATTAAAGTCTCATCTTGCAGAGGGATCCTCATAAGGACTTCGTTTGCCTCTATCCTGCCTGTGAAAATATTCATCACAGGCTGGAAATTTGGCACTATATTATTTTTCTCAACAGCATTCATTATAATAATAGATTTTTCTCCAATCTTTTTGAATGTATCAGCAATATCCTCATCTGTTGGAAGCTCTACCCTGTTGCCCCTCTGCGCCTTTGCCCTGTACATCATATTGTCAGCAATGGGAAAGAGGTCTTTTATATCCTCCGCATTATCAGGAAATACGGCAGCGCCTGCAGAAACAGTAACATGAACCAGTTTCCCGTCAGGCGCAAGCATAGAAAAACCCGATGTATACTCTCTGACCCTCTCTGCCACAAGATACGCCTGCTCTCTGTCTGCTTCAGGTAGGATTGCAACAAACTCATCTCCGCCGTATCTGGCAAATATATCCTCATCCCTCATAGCCTTTCTCAAGACACCGGCATATTCCTGAAGAAATTTATCTCCAAAGGAATGTCCATGCACATCATTCAATGTCTTAAAATTATCAATGTCGATTACAAGGAGGGAGAATTTATGATTATACCTCTCCGCCCTCCCTGCCTCATAATGCAGGAGTTCCCAGAAGACCCTCTGGTTGTAAAGATGGGTCAGGGGGTCCCTTGTGGCATAGTATTCCAGTTCCTCTGTGTGCCTGTATATAGCCTTTACCGAGCCTGCAACATTTAAAAGTGTTGTTAGGATGCTGTCTATAACAAGCAGGCCGGCCGGGTCCTTTGAGCTGTTTATCTGAATGAGGAGCCCCATTATCCCGCCTATCCTGGGACCTTCAAGAAAGATGTGTTTTGTCTGAAGCCGCATAATGTCTTCCGACACTTCCTCAAGGCGCAGAGACGGGTCCGCAATATTTTCAATTATGTTAATGCTGCCGCTTTCCACGCCATTAAAGCAAGGATTATCTTTTATCTTGTTTCTTATTATATTTTTAATGGCATCGCTTGTGACAGCAGAAGGGTTGCCGGTCCAAAATACCTCCACGGTATACCTTTCACCCCCCTCATGGAAAACAGAGCATATGCTGTAGACCTCAATAATATTGTTTAGCTCTTTCAGGATGGTTTTAATATGCTCTTTCCAGTCACTTATCACATCAGATATAACTATAAACTTCTCTAGGAGTTTTATCTCAAACTCAAGGATATCCCTGTCAACAGACACCTCCTTTATCTTATCAGTGAGCCGCTTGGTTTGGCTGAATATTTTGCCGCTCTCATTAAAACCGAAATCAATAGTTTCAAGTCCAATGCTGTCAGGAGCTTTAATCTTCACAATACTGCCGGCCTTTTGATGCAAACCTTCCAGAGGGACATTTATTCTCCTTATAATAAAATTGGCGGCAAGAAGAGCGCCCAATATTGGGAACGGCATAACCAGAATAAAAAGGAGGAGGCGCCTGTTTTTTACCTCATGGATAACTGCGCTTATATCCTGCCTCAAATCAAGAACGCCGAGCACCTCGCCCCCCATTGTCTTGTGGCAGACAAAACATTCTCCGCTTGCCTTTAGCGGATAGATAAATCTGACAAGATTTTCGGAGTTTAAGTTTATCTCTTTCCCTGTGTTGAAGGCCTCTTTTACATGCCTGTCCATCTCCTTCTGCTCTATCTTTCCATATAATTTCTCTACTATTTCACCCCTGTATATATCCACACTGTAATTGGTCTTTGAAAATGCCCTGCCTGTTGCGCTCAAGAATTCTTCAACCTCTTTCCTTGTCCACCCCCTCTTCATAACCTGATACATTGAGTTAACGGTCTGGTCAGATATTGCATGAGAGGTTTCCATTGCATATTCCACCACGCTCTTTTCGTAGAGATAGGAGGTGAAAAAATAAATCCCTGCGGATACAATCGGCACAACCACCAGCGCAACAGTAAATATAAAGGATTTTATGCCTTTCACCTTAACTCCCTAACTCATATTAATTTGCTGCCATAAGCTCCCTTCTTTGTCTAATTACCATTTTTTCATCAGAAGGGACTGACTCTGCATCTTCAGATACCCTGAACATTTCTACATTGGATTTCAGAACTGAGGCAAGACTGGCAATCTTACTGCCCTCCTCTTTCACTTGCTTGGCGCGGACTGCCGCCTCTTTTGTTATGCCTGCTACTGTCTCTATGTCCCCGCCGATTTGGTCTGCTGCTGTTGACTGCTCCTCTGCCGCCGCAGCGATTTGCTGTATCATGTTGGTTACATTCTCAACCTGCTGTATTATCGCATTTAATGACGCGCCTGCATCTTCCGCAAGTCTTACCCCGTCTTCCACTGCCTTGACCTCGCCCTCCACCACTGATAATGCCCTGCCTGTATCGTCCTGTATTGCGCCTATCATCCCCCTGATTTCTTTGGTCGCCTTTGTTGTCCTCTCTGCCAGCTTCCTCACCTCATCCGCTACCACTGCAAAACCCCTCCCTTGCTCACCTGCCCTCGCCGCCTCGATTGCAGCATTTAATGCCAATAGATTTGTCTGGTCCGCTATGTCGTTTATCACCTTTATTATTTTCCCGATTTCATTTGAACGGCCGCCTAACGTGGATATTACCTTGCCTGTCTCTTGGGTTGCGCTCATTATATTGTTCATGCTGGCTATACTGCTCCCCACTATGTATCCCCCTTTTTTGGCTGCCTTGCTTGCCTCTCTTGCAGAGTTGGCAGCGGATGAGGCGTTCTTTGCGATTTCTACTATCGTTGCGCTCATCTCTACAGCTGCAGAGGCAACCTGAGCCGCCCTGATGCTCTGTTCATCTGAACCGCTCACAATCCGCTCTGCAGAGGCAGAGAGTTCTTCAGACGCAGAGGCAAGTTCTCCTGTGCCTGAACAAATCCCTTTTGTAATATCATGAAACTTCTTTATCATCTTATTGAAGGCGTCCCCTATCTGTCCAATCTCATCGCTGGAATAGATTTTTACTTCAGTGGTTAGGTTTCCGCTATCCCTTACTTCCAGTATTGTGTTCATAAGGGAGTGCATAGGAACAACAACCTTGTTCTTGACTACAACAAATGGGATAAAACCTGACAGGGACAGTATTATAATAGTTGTTATATATACTATTATATACTTCCTAATCTTGTCTTTTTCATACCGAAGCTGTCCGTTAACCACCTTGCTGGCGGCAGTTGACACATCAATAATTGAATCTATTCCTTCAGTAGATTTGTCTATCCACTCCTTTGCAGAAATCGGATAATTCCCAAGGTATGCCGCAGCATACACATCCTGCCTTGTCTTCTCAAATTTACCCAGGAATAGAGCTTCCATTCTGCCTATGCCCTCCCTTAATCCTGCATCAGCATCGGGGTCGTCTTTAAAATTAAGGATTGTCTTTAAATTAAGGTCAACAATTGCGCGGAATGTCCTTAAATTTGCCACCTGCTCATCAACAACAGGCATGCCTGTTGCTATAAGACCGCCTATGGTTGCCCGCTCTCTGCCGGCATATTCACTAATCAGCCAGACCGCCTGTTTTAGCTCTATGCTAAGCCTGACGCCGTCCCTGAATGTCTGCACAGCAGAAGGGGATGTAATTGACTTAAGCCTTAAATCAGCATTTGCATCTATAAATGCTGTCATTGTCTTAAACCAATCGCCGGGTTTATATTCCTTTGCATCTTTTGTCAGGTTTGCATCTGCGCGAATCCTGGCGCTCTCAAGTTCAGTTCTTGTTAACTTCACTTTTTTAAATGAATCCTGAAGCATGGTATGCAAAGGGTCAAAAGAGATAAGCGCCTCTGCCGCAGAATAAGCCCTTTTAAATGACTCATCCCCTTTCTCACGAAGGTTTTTGAGCCTCTGCAAACCCGCGCTGTCAGCAGGCGCTGAACTGGACAGCATGGTGTTTGTAAGCCCTCTTTCTAAGGCCTCTATGCCTGCCGCTTGAATTATGTAATCGGAGAGTTCATTAGCCATAGTCATACGGCTTGCTTCTTTAGTGCTGCTGTATAGGATAATAATTATGACAATATTCAGAAATAAAATAAAAACCCCTGCTCCAAGCATCACAAGATAGAGCGTCCTCCTGATGCTTAAACTCCTTAATAATTTCTGTATTAGTATCATAATAACCCCTCCCTGCTCATTCCATGTTCATTAACCCTTCCCTTTTTGATAGTGGACAGATGCAAACTCCTGCTTGCGGCTCCTGGATGCAGGACGCTCATTGTTACGCCCCCGGCAAACTTTTCAAACTACTCCCCGCTCCTTTTAAACTTGCTCCTCCCTGCATTTCTATTTCCCAGCCCATAGCCCCCAATTCATGTTTCTCTTCACCTACCTTAAATCTTGCAACCATGGTCTGCAATTCTGACGCAAGGCTTGATAAATTATGCGCCGCATCCGCTATCTGCTCCGCCCCGCTTTCTGCTTCCTTTGTCACACCTGCCACTGTCTCTATGTCTGCGCTGATTTGGTCTGATGCTGTTGACTGTTCATCTGATGCTGTCGCAATCTGCTGCACCATCTCAGTAACCTTATCAACATTCCCAACTATCTCCTTTAATGCCTCCCCTGCCTCTTTTGCGAGAATAACCCCTTTCTCAACCTCTTTTGTCCCTGTCTCCATTGCCGTAACCGCCATCTTCGTATCTTCCTGTATCCCCTCTATCATGTCCCCAATCTCCTTTGTAGCCTTTGTTGTCCTCTCCGCCAGCTTCCTCACCTCATCCGCCACTACGGCAAAACCCCTCCCTTGCTCACCTGCCCTCGCCGCCTCGATTGCAGCATTTAATGCCAATAGATTGGTCTGGTCCGCTATGTCGTCTATTACCTTTATAATCTTGCCTATTTCATTTGACCTCTCGCCAAGCCCTGATATGACCCCTGCCGACCCCTTGACGCTTCTTGCTATGCTGTCCATCCCATCTACTGTTTTCCGGACAAGCTCACCCCCGCCATTTGCCGATTTGCTCGCATTCCTTGCCGCATTTGCCGCGTCAGATGTGCTCCTGGCGATTTCTACTATTGTGGCGCTCATCTCTGTAGATGCTGTCGCAACCTGAGATGCCTTCTGTGTCTGAGATTCTGCGCCCTTTGCTATCTGAACGGATGATGCGCTTAACTCCTCTGACACAGAGGC
>JACRNJ010000018.1 GCA_016219285.1 Deltaproteobacteria bacterium | reverse complement strand
CTCATAGAAGTTTGCAATCCCTTTCTCGCTGGTTATAGCCTTGCCGCATTGAGGACAGTGCGCTCCTTCTTTGTGAAGCATTTTTAAAACTGCCATACGGCAAGCCTTCTCATCAAAGAAGTCAACGGAAAACTCATCCTTGACTTTTCTGAAAAAGCCTAATGATGTTTGCATACTATTTGCCTCCCCTCACAAATCATTAAACCCGTTGTCTCTTTCCAAATTTCCACCCTGAAAATTTTTTGAATCGTAATCGTTTGGTGCGGTCGTTCCGAGCCGCAAGGCGTGAGGCTCTGGAAGGACCCGTGAATTCTGCCAGCCCTTGTCCTGCAAGGAATAGATGATTAACAATGCTTATCCGCTGTCCTGCAATCAGGAAGGGGAGCGGGGAAGGGGCGTCAAATCCTCTGTCCGTATTGAGTTTATAAATCGCCATTACTATTTCCAATGCTTCCATCCTTCCTCGATTTCATGCTTGATATTCTTTTGCCATGCTTCTTTAACTTTATCTATCACCTTGTTTATAATGCGTGAACCCCCGAACATATCAGGACTGCCTATGGTAGAAAGTTTCTTAATCGGCAGTCTTGCCTTGCCCTCCCGCTTGAAGATTGCCTCATGTCCTGTCTTTAACTTCACAACAAACCCGCCCTTAACCAGTTTCCTTTGCCCCCGCACAATCTGAACCGTTACACCAGCAGCCTGCCTCCCTGCCTTTGCCTTACCAAGTTTTGAATACAATGCCTTGCTCTTTCCGTGTATCTTTTCAATAACCGCCTTTGGAGAGAATTTGAATATTGAAATAGGTCTGCCCTTTGCTGTAATCACAGCCTCAAGTTTTGAAGGGTGTATATCTGCTTTAATTTCTTTCCTCAAATCACCCTCCTTAATATTATATCTATCACGGATAAGGTTCAAAGCCTCCTGCCTTCCTGCCTTTGCAGAACGGTCAAGACTTCGGATAATTGCCCGTTGAAAATTCTTCGGGTCAAGTTTCTTCTGGAGTTCCTTAACCCCCTCAAGTTTGATTGTTATCATGGCTGACCTCCATTGTTACATCAAAAGCAATTGTTTGTAATATAGAATTATCCTCTTTAAGTTTGGTCATCCGTGCCTCTGCATCCTTCAATAACTCCTCCAACCTTATTCCAAGTTCTTCAATGGCAATGGCGTATCCCTTATAAAAACCGTATTCAAAAGCGCCCTCAAGTTCCCTGCAAAGTTCCTGCTCATCTGTGATTGTTTTAATTGCTTTAGTCATATGCCTCACCCCCATCTTGCATGTTTGTTTATAAGATTTTTATAAGATTCTTATACGCCCTCAAAGTGCGTTTTTGCACTTTGAGGTATGTTATTTACTAAATCTTAAATAATATCTATTCTTAATTATATAAAGTCTATTCTTAAATAGAGTAAAGATTCTTTACTCTGGGCAAAGTAAAGATTCTTTACTGGGCAGAGTTAAAATTCTTTACTCTGCCCCCCTTTTTGATGTGCAGTTTCTGCACATCACCCCTGCCTATTTTCATGTCCTTATGTGCCTAAAAAATTTTGCGTAACTCCCCCCGCCGTTCAGATATCCAATATCTTGAGTGCTGTAACATGCCTTTCTGACAACCTACCCCGCTTATCTTTCCAGTGTGCCTGCCATGTTTCAATCAGTCCTATTTCTGACAACTCCCTCAAACCCTGAATTACAATGGGACGGGATAACCCTGCATCAATTGCAAGGTCATCAATACTTCTGAAGAAGAAATCCTGTTTACCGGCGCCGGTGTATTTATGTTCAAGTTCATTCAGTATCACATACAACCATTTTGTAGAGGTCTTGCACCCTTCAAGCCTTTTAAATGCGCCCCGTGAAATCTGGAGGTAATGCGCTTTTTTGTATTTCATACGCTGTCTTTTCCGTTTTCATTTTCATTCACCGTCTGTGGTTGCTGCCTCCGCCGGCGTCCCTGCCCGCCTTTGCTTTTTAAGAGCCTCGCCAAGTTCCGATATCTTCAACTCCAAAGTATCTTTTCTTTTCTGAAGCGTGTTTATCAACTCCTGTAACAATTGCAACTGGGCTTTAAGAGATATATACATCACCTGCTTTTTAGCCGCCTCATTCATATTGCCTCCCGTGATTGCCTAAAATTTGTCTTTCTGCCCTTGATAAAAAGGCAGTTTTTCACTCTATTTTTATTTTGTTGTGCTGGGTAAGGGGGTAGTATGCCTTTTCCCCCTTCCGTTGATTTTTACCCCGTTTGCTCACACGATTTCTGCATTTTAAACTGGTAATTTTAAGGCTTCCCTCCCTTTCTTAAACCTTTCTACTATTTTTTGTCTTTCGGTCTCTGTAATTTGCCTTTTCAGGCGGTTTGCCCGGTGGGGCATAAACTGATACAAAGGACATGACCTGCCCCTGCAATCCTCTCCTCCCTCGCTTGCACCATTGCAAATATAACACTGTGCAAGGATTGCCTGCTTACGGCTCAAAGGCTCGCCTGCCCTAAATCTTTGATAATCTTTATAGCCTTTCACTTTGACATACCCCCTTTCAAAGATAGCATTTGCCCACGCAAAACTTTAACCTTCGTGCAAAAGTCTGTAACGGGAATCAATGCATTTGAGTTGAAGTCGGCAAGTAATTCATAAAAGGCATCATCTGCATCGAATAAAAATATGACCTTGCCGCTATTAATTTGTAAACCGGGGGATACGCCGCGAAGCAAAAGGAAGGCGGATAAGTATAAATCAAGTGTCTGAAAAATCTTCGTCTTTGCCATAGTGTCTCCGTTTTCGTTTATGGCAAGTATAAAGTGGTTTTATTTTTTAGTCAAAAACCCACTTATTGCAAATTGCAAAAAGCGTCTAACCCTTGATAATACTTGATTTGCAGGTATTTAAAGAGAAAAGATTAAGATAATGGGAAGGAAATGGAAGGATAAAGTTTTTGCAAAACCTCTCTTATTGAGTCTAATTCATTTGGATTTGAGGGACAAATACTATCAGGGTTTATCTCTGAACGGTATTTTACATTTATTGCCCTTGATAGATTGACAAGAAAGTCAAGGGCAGGATTTGTTTTCTTTTTTATTCCTTGCTCATCATATCCTGTGCTGGCATCATAAAGTAATACATCCATGAATTGAAGTCGGTTTTTTGCTTTCTCAATATCAGTTTTAGTCATTTTACGCCCACCCTTTATATAGGTTTCTAAAAAATTTTCTGTGTTCAAGTTGTCTTCTTTGTCATACCATCCTTTTATTTCGTTGTAGCCTATCCATCCATTGTAAACCTTATTCATTATACAGTGGGCAAGGTCTGCATTCAATATACATTGGGCAAGGTTTTTCAGGTCTCTTTTATAACTAAATCCATCAACCACTTTGAGAAGTGCCTTAAGAGAAGTAGGTTGCTCATTCTCTGGTAATTTCAGAGTGTAAGACAGAAAGTCATATAAAACAGCTGCTTGGACTTTTAGAATTTCTATGAGGTGCTGTTTGGATTCGTTTAAAGTTTTTGGGGGAAGTGTCTTAAAACCACTGCTGTCCAAGATAATCTAAATTCATAAATCCCTTCCGCATAAAATAAGGCTTTTAGACAGGTGAATACGCATTTTCAAAATCAGGTTACCCTCTTTGTTTGTTGTATGCCTCATTATGCTGTCCAATTAAAT
>JACRNJ010000030.1 GCA_016219285.1 Deltaproteobacteria bacterium | reverse complement strand
TCCCTATGTTTATGTGCGGCTTCGTCCTGTCAAATTTGGCCTTGCTCATAAAAACCTCCCTGTCTTTGATTTACGATTTTTGATTCACGATTTGAGATTTTAATTCGTAAATCGTAATTCGTAAATCGTAATTATTACTTCTTCCTCTGATTCTATAATTTGCTGTCTTTCTGGAGCCCACGACCGGGATTGAACCGGTGAACCTCTTCCTTACCAAGGAAGTGCTCTACCAACTGAGCTACGTGGGCGCAAACTACAGTTAAAAGTTACAAGTTGCAAGTCATAAGTCTTTTCAAACTTTCATCTTGAATCTTGCAACTTTACACTGGAGCGGGTGATGGGAATCGAACCCACGCATCCAGCTTGGAAGGCTGGAGTTCTACCATTGAACTACACCCGCACTTTCAAAACTTGAAATCTCAAATTTAAAATTGCGATTTTGATGTGCAAAATCGCTGGTGGAGAGGGGAGGATTCGAACCTCCGTAGGCAGCGCCAGCAGATTTACAGTCTGCCCCCTTTGGCCACTCGGGTACCTCTCCTAAAATTACAGCCATCAGTGAATAGTGATTAGTAAACAGATAAATGAGAGAAACCTTACACTTGAAATACATTTTACTAATCACTAACAGCTAATAACTAACCACTGCTCTATGGAGCTGGCGATGGGATTCGAACCCGCAACCTGCTGATTACAAATCAGCTGCTCTGCCATTGAGCTACGCCAGCAAAAATCTAACCTGCTTTTGCAAAAGTTGGATTCTTGGTGTAACAGGTTGGAAATTAAAGAAGTTATTTATAAGACATTCTCCAGTAGTTGTCAAGATATTTTTTACAGATATTTTTTACAGATGTCAAGCCAATTTAGAAATGTCCTGTTTTTACCAAAAATAGAAATGTCCTGTTTTGGTAATACAGAATACTTCCTGCAAGGGTGGTTCTTTGAAGGAATATATTTCTTTCTTACTCTTAAATGGTTTTTGGGATTTTTCTTTTTCTTTAAGAGGTCTTGAATAAATCTCTTTAAACCCCAAAGTTCTGCCATTATGAGTTATAACCATACTGCAGTTTATTCTTTCTTCTACAATGACATCCTTCGTATTTGCAGGCTCAAGTATCTGTTAGAGTTTCTTATTATGGGCAACGGTAAAGTCATTTCTTAAGGCGCGCTTTGTTTTGACGCACAAAACCCCATCCAGATCAAAATCTTCCGCTAAAGGCCTGTGCAAGTCTTCTTTTTCAGCAGCCTCTACGCTAAAACGTTCATTATGACGCTTAAGGTATCCACCCCCCCCGAAACAAGTTGGCTTCCGAGGGGGTTTCGTCCTTTATCCCTTTAAGACGCATCTACAAGCCTGTTCCCCGATAGAAACATTCGGGGGCAGGCTCTGAAGCGTCCTGAATAGCCTCTCTATCCTGCCCTTTGCCTGAGGGGTGTTTGCATGTATTACTTTTACGAGGGGGTTTCGTCCTTCCATTGCCCTCTCAAACTGGCTCATTGGCTTTCTGCCAAGGAGGTCATCTTCTATCGTTGGTTTTGCATTTGATTTGTATGTGGTATGTCTATCCTCCTTTTTATGCTCAC
Organism: Deltaproteobacteria bacterium; assembly: GCA_016219285.1. GTDB lineage: Bacteria > Desulfobacterota > GWC2-55-46 > UBA9637 > UBA9637 > JACRNJ01. The sequence goes on along the minus strand of JACRNJ010000030.1, from coordinate 4,253 downwards.
AAGGAGGGTAGTGTAGCATCTGTAGATTAGGACATTTCTATTTTGGTAAGAATTTAGGACATTCTTAAATTGGCTTGACAATTTTCTAAAAAAACTTTCTAAAAAAACCTTGACAAAATGGGTTCGTATAAATTACCTTATAATCCACACACAAACCACACTTACATGCCTTTTTTATCCGAGCTACGAACTAACAACTCCAAATCGTAGTTAATGCCCAGGTAGCTCAGTCGGTAGAGCAGAGGACTGAAAATCCTCGTGTCGGGGGTTCAATTCCCTCCTTGGGCACCACTGAAAATGAGGGGTTAGCAAATATTCGCTAGCCCCTTTTCTTTTTGATTATTATGATTCGCACAACAGTAAATCCCACATCAGATTTCAGACTCTATAAATGCGGCATCCTGATAATGAAAAAGCTGCTGCATTTTTTATATGTCGTTTTGTTATTTTTTCCTGCGGTAATAATGGAGAGTTGCACTATGACTGCCTACGTGACCGCAGATCATATCACAACCAAGGATACGACCTTTATTGTATCAAACAAAAACGACCCCATAGGCGTTGCCCCTATCATATCGGAAGAATTGAGCAAACTGGGATTCAGCGTCCAAGCTTTTCATTCTAATCAAAAGATGCATGAATATGAGCCAAAACTGACAGCAGCATTTGGAAGCGGATTCTTCATTTCTGAAGACGGCATGCTTATTTCCAATCTACATGTAGTGAAAGATGCCTCTGACATCACTATCAAAAAAGTGGATGGCGAGAGTTTCAAGGCCAGAGTTATAATCGCAGATGGAAAAAATGACATTTCAATATTGAAACCACTTGAGCCGATAAAAGTGTCCAAATGGGCGCGATTGGGGCAAGGGGGAAATGTAAAGATTGGCGACCCAATAAAGATAATAGGTTTTCCACTTATAGATTTATTGGGAAGACATCCAAGGGTCACCGAGGGTATAGTCTCTGCCGATGTCGGACTCATGGATAATCCAACACGTTTCCAGGTTTCAGCTGCCATTCAACCCGGAAATAGCGGAGGGCCTATTTTAAATGAAAAATTTCATGTAATAGGCATTGCAACGGAAAAACTTTCTGATTTATATACGCTTAAAAAAACAGGGACAGTTCCTCAAAATGTGAATTTTGGAATAAAAATTAATTACGCCGCAGCGCTATTTAATGACGATATTAGAAAATCAATGGAAGCCAAAACATCGGACGTGAATTCACTGGAGGATGCGATAGAGGCCACTGCCTTGATTGTAGTCAATGACATTGACACTCCAAAAAGTGTTGCCACGCTCAGACAAAACAGGAGGATTTTGGTTACCTATAGCTATAATTATGCCTGGGATGGATTCTATTACACCCTTTTAAGATTTAATATGCAATGGATTGATGAAAATAGCGGCGAAATCATAGCTAATGGCAATTTCTCAGGAACATCTTTTTCAAGCTATGAAACTATTGTACGGAATGTATTGAAGGAAATCTTTGCGAAAGCTGGAATCAAATAAACATCAGCTATGCACTGTGGCAAAATATAGATACTCCTTGTTCTGGTCACCTGTGCCAAATCTCTGCACCTGCTCGTATTGTATACAAACTCTATACCCTCTCATACGGGTCAAAAAGCTTTTTATACTCATCAAGCGCAAATCTATCAGTCATACCGGCAATATAGTCGCAGATTAGCCGTTCCTTGCCTTTCTCCTCCAACTCAGCATATACATGCGGCGGAAGAAGCTGTGGCTCGTCTGAATAAACCTTAAAAAGAGCCTTAAGTATACGGTCTGCCTTATCTGCCATGCGTATTACCCTGTGGTGGCTGTAAAGGTTCTTTTTGAGAAAGTTTTTCAGCTCTGTGTTTTTCTTATTCATATCGGGGCTGAATCTTGCTATGGGTTCGCCAATATCCCTGATATCCTCAACAGAGCCTATCTTTCTTTTTTCTACCTCTTTTGATATCTGCGCAATCAGGTCTGTAACCTGTTGGTTTATTATCTTGATTATTGCCTGAGATTTGTGAATCTTAAATTCCTCTTTGGGCAAGGCCTTTTTTATGTTTTTATAATTTCCCTGCCAAAGCTGAACATCGTTAAGTTGCTCCACATCAATCATCTCGGAAGAAAGGCCATCATCTATATCATGGTTGTTGTATGCAATCTCATCTGCCACATCAACTATCTGTGCCTCGAGGCATGGCGCTTTTTTAGGCTCATATTCCTTTAATACATCAGGCCTGTCATGTTCGGAACAGTGCTTGACAATCCCTTCCCTTACTTCCCATGTCAGGTTTAAACCTTTAAAACCAGGATATCGCCTCTCAAGATATTCTACAATCCTTAAACTGTGCAGATTATGTTCGAAGCCGCCATAACCTTTCATGAGTTGAGTCAAAGTCTTTTCCCCTGTATGCCCAAAAGGCGGATGCCCAAGGTCGTGAGCAAGGGCGATGCCCTCTGCCAACTCTTCGTTTAAATGGAGCGCCCTTGCAATGGTTCTGGCGATTTGACTAACTTCGATGGTATGGGTTAATCGGGTCCTGTAGTGGTCTCCCTCGTGATAAACAAAAACCTGGGTCTTATATTCCAGCCTGCGAAAGGCATTACAGTGGATAATTCTGTCCCTGTCCCTTTGAAAGACCGTTCTGAAGGGATGTTCATCTTCCTCATGCCTCCGCCCTTTAGAATTTTTGCTGCTCATTGAATACGGCGCAAGCCTTTTTGCCTCTAAATCAGCAAAGGTATTTGAAACTGTCATTTGACATTTTCTCCTTATGAGTTAAAATGCAGCCATGAGACGCAAGGATTCATTTTTTCCCATGCTTACCGTTCACTGCTTACTGCTCACTTTTTTTATGACAGGCTGCTCTGTCATATCCAAAGATATAAGACGAGATGTTGACAGAGGACTAACCTTGCCTATGGTTCAGACAAACCCCGATGTCTATAAGGGTAAAAAGGTCATTTGGGGCGGAATAATCATATCATCAAAAAACCTTGCCGATAAAACAGTCATCGAAGTGCTTCAAACACCTCTGGACAGAACAGACATGGTAATTGACAAAGAACTTTCTACAGGCAGGTTTCTTGTAGATAGTTCAATATATTTGGACACCTTTTTATATAAAACAGGTAAAGAGATAACTGTTGCGGGCATAATCAAGGGCATAACCATACAGAAAATAGGAGAAATGGATTATGTTTACCCTGTACTGGAACCATTGCAGATGCGTATCCTTGAACCACAGTCGGAAATAATATATGAACCCCATCCGCTGTGGTGGCCTTACCAGCCATACAACCCATATTATCCGTACCATCCATATTACCCTTACCCATATTATCCATATTATCCGCCGAGATAGCTACTCTTTTGGGCTGCAGCCGTCTTTTACCTTTGCCAGATATTCTATATATTCGTCATAATACTCATCCATAAAATCCATAGGATCAACCTTGCTTGTGTCAATCTCTTTTTTTTGTTTAAGAAATTCTTTGAATGTCATACTCATAGATTTTGTCTTACCGGAAAACAAGCTCCGGATTGTAAATCAGCAGGTTCATTTTTTGCCACACATTGATACCGGCAATGAACAAAGCCAGCGGCGTCAGATGGAGAATTAATCTATCTGCCGAGGTAGTGAGATGCCAAACAATATCATGCGGACTGATCATGTATATAAGGTAATATCCGCATACCCGACATAATCATAAACGAATAATTTCACACTCAGCGCAGGAAAACCTCTTAATTTGGACAGCTATAATACCAGATAGACATAGACTATCAAGTTTATATGAATCCATGTTTTCGTGACACATTTTGTTGTAATCTCTTTTTTACGTACGTAACCATCGCGCACTTCTCTTTATCATAAAATAAAAATGCTCCGGCGATCTAACCTGTTTTAGCATATTTACAAAAGTCTTTGGCCTAAAATAGAAAGACATAAGCAGTTTTCTACGGTAATAACGCACTTCTTCTTTAAGAGTAGGAGTTACGTATGTTAGATCATGAAGGCTTGTATGATGATCAGCCCAATCTTCCAAAATCTCACCTTTGCTCACAAGATCATGAAATAGAGGGGAACCTGGAAATGGCTGAAAATCACATCTGTCCAAAATAAGTTTTTAAAAGGAAGCCTCATCAGGTAAGATATTCTTGAGTAGAAACAAAAAACCTGAGAGGAGGCTTCCCATGAATAAGTTTAGCAGTATCTTTGGACAGATTCTACAGATATTTTC
>JACRNJ010000048.1 GCA_016219285.1 Deltaproteobacteria bacterium | reverse complement strand
GCTCGGTTTACATTTCTTACCGTTGCCTTGTGCAACATGGGTGTATTCCTCCTTTGTTTTATTTTGCTGATAATACATGGAGAATACACCCTCTTTTTTTATGGTTCAATGAATTTACACAGAGAAGTTTACATTACCTTATTTTATGCGGAAGGGATTTATGAATTTAGATTATCTTGGACAGCAGTGGACAAACACCTTGTCCTCGGCGTGAACTATGCTCAGCAGAATGGGATAGAGTATAAGACAACCACCTACGGAGAAGACAGAGTGTTAATGGGAGCGGATATATCCGGACACTATGAGGGTTTTACCGCCCAGTTTGAGTACAATGCATGGAAGGAGAAGTATACAAATCCCGCTACCAAGGAAAAGAAGCCAGAGGGCTGGTATGTCCAAGCAGGTTATTTCATATCAGGGCTGAATGCAGAGCCTGTGGCCAGGTATGAGGTCTATGACCAGGACTCCAACAGCAGCGACAAGAAGGAAACGACCACTACCATAGGAGCCAACTGGTATGCGAAGGGGCACAGTTTTAAGGTCGGATTAAACTGGGCCAGCACAAAGTATGATAAGAGCGCCAGTGGGTGGCTTGCAAATGATGATACAAAAGATACATATCAAGTTCAGGCGCAGCTTTATTTCTAACAGGCTTCCGTGGAGATGGGGGGCCGCCTCCACGGAAAAACCCGCGAAGGACGGGGTCTTCTTCATCATCCTTCCTCCGGGGGAAGGGGCTTCTTCACCCCTTCCCTGTTTTTTCCATACAGCGGTTTTAAATGCTTCACCCCGTTAGAAAGTTCTGATAAACTGAAAAACTGTAGATTTAAAGCCAAACTTATTCTAATATAAGGCTTTCTAACGGGGTTCACAAAATCTTCATTATTCTGTAACATGATTGTAACAAAAGGATGGTATAGAATAATACGCTTACACTGATTAGAAAAGTAGATTACACAGATTATGACAAAGAGAATGGTTTTAATCTACGTAATCGTATTTCTAAAATCTGTGTAATCAATTTTAAAAAAGGAGGATTAAAAAATGAAAAGATTAGTAATAAGCCTAATAACAATCTTTGCAGTATGTATGTCCGCAAAGGTCTATGCAGCTGCGGTCATAAAGATAGACGGTTCTTCCACGGTCTATCCTATAACCGAGGCTGTTGCAGAGGAGTTCCAGAAGGTGGAGAAGGGGAAGACAAAGGTGACCGTAGGCATATCCGGCACAGGCGGCGGTTTTAAGAAATTTTGCAACGGAGAGACTGATATAAGCGATGCCTCAAGGCCGATAAAGCCTTCGGAGGTCGATCTCTGTAAAAAGAATAAAATAGAATATATAGAACTCCCTGTGGCGTATGATGGTCTTGCTGTAATGGTTAATCCCAAAAACAATTGGGTTGACTATTTGACTGTAAAAGAGTTAAAAAAGATATGGGAACCGGCGGCTCAGGGGAAGATTACAAAGTGGAACCAGATAAGGTCCAACTGGCCTGATAAAGAGATACACCTGTTTGGTCCCGGTGTGGATTCAGGGACATTTGATTATTTTACAGAGGCGATAAACGGCAAGGGCGGCGCAAGCAGGGGTGATTTTACAGCCAGCGAAGATGACAATGTGCTTGTGCAGGGGATAGCAACCGATACCCTGTCCCTTGGTTTCTTCGGCGTGGCATATTATGAGCATAATAAGGACAGGCTCAAGCTTGTGCCGATTGACGATGAGAACGATACAAACGGCAAAGGCCCTGTGCTTCCTGAATACGATAATGTGGTAAAAGGCACATATCAGCCGCTGGCAAGGCCCATATTTATTTATGTAAATAAGAAGTCGGCTGACAAGCCTGAGGTAAAGAGGTTTGTTGAGTTTTATATGAAAAAAGGCGCAGAGCTTTCAAAAGAGGTCGGCTATATTGCGCTCCCTGAAAAGGCATATCCCCTTGGTCTGGACAGGTTTGAAAAGAGGCTGGCCGGCTCTGTGTTCGGCGGACATGGCGCTACAGTTGGCGTAAAGATAGAGGATTTATTGCAGAAGGAAGGGAAATAGGTAAAAAGATTTACGATTTACGAATTGCGATTTACGATTTAAATTCGAAAATCGACAATCTAAAATTTGCAACCCATAGCCTGATTTTATGAGACAGTTACAGAAGATAAAAGAATGGTTTATTGAGAAGGCGCTCTTTTTGAGCGCCTTGTTTTCTGTTTTTGTAACAATCGGGATAATCGGGGTTCTGATATTTGAGACATTTGAGTTTTTTAAGGTCATATCCATTTTTGACTTTCTGACAGACACACAGTGGACGCCTCTTTTTTCTGAAAAACACTTCGGCATATTGCCTCTTTTTGCAGGGACATTTTTAACAACCATTATTGCTATGGCAGTATCCCTGCCCATCGGCGTTATTACCGCAATTTATTTAAGCGAATATTCATCCGAAAATATCAAGGGGGTTGTAAAACCGATACTTGAGGTGCTTGCGGCAGTGCCCACTGTTGTCTACGGCTATTTTGCCCTTCTTTTTGTAACCCCGTTGCTTCAACGAGTTATCCCTGACATGTCCGGCTTTAATTCTCTTGCCGCAGGCATTGTAATGGGCGTCATGATAATTCCCATTATATCGTCTTTGAGTGAGGATGCCATGCATGCTGTGCCAATGAGTCTGAGAGAAGGCGCTCTGGCGCTTGGCTCAACAAAGTTGCAGGTGGCTCTTAAGGTTATCCTGCCTGCGGCGTTTTCAGGCATAGCAGCATCTTTTATACTTGGCATATCAAGGGCAATTGGCGAGACCATGATTGTTGCCATTGCAGCAGGCCAGCAGCCAAGGCTTACTCTGAATCCCCTTGTCCCCATAGAAACAGTAACAGCCTATATTGTTCAGGTAAGTCTCGGCGACACGCCCACAGGGACTATTGAATACTCCACCATATTTGCCGCAGGCATGAGCCTTTTTATCGTAACATTTGTTTTGAATATTGTGAGCTATTGGTTGAAGAAGAGGTTCAGGGAGGTGTATGAATAGAAAACTTTTAAATAGGTTTTATGACAGAGGGTTTTTATTTGTCGGCATTTTTGCAACATCCATAAGCCTGATATTCCTTCTGGCGCTTCTGCTGGATGTCATTGCAGACGGCATGGGAAGGCTGGGCTGGCAGTTCTTTGCAAACTATCCTTCAAGAAAACCTGAGGAGGCAGGCATACTCTCTGCATGGGTCGGCACAGTATGGGTTATGGTTTTGACAGGTTGTATCGCATTCCCCCTTGGCATTTCATCGGCAATATACCTTGAAGAATATTCAAGCAAGAACTGGCTTACTGATATAATAGAAATAAATATTGCAAACCTTGCAGGCGTGCCTTCTATCATCTATGGCCTGCTCGGATTAGGGCTGTTTGTAAGATTTTTAAATATGGAGCGCAGCGTGATAGCAGGCGCAATGACCCTTGCCATACTTGTCCTTCCTATTGTTATACTTTCTACAAGGGAGGCAATAAAATCAATACCTCCGTCAATAAGGGAGGCATCTTATGCCCTCGGCGCAAGCAAATGGCAGACAATAAGGAATCAGGTCTTGCCTTCTGCCATGCCAGGCATTATGACAGGTGTAATACTTGCCATGTCAAGGGCGGCAGGAGAGACAGCGCCGCTTATAACAATGGGCGCATTAACATATGTTGCGTTTTTGCCGGCAAGCCCCATATCATCGGAATTTCCTTATATAAGTATTCAGGGGCTATTTGACGCATTTACTGTCCTGCCCATCCAGATATTCAACTGGGTCTCACGGCCGCAAAAAGGCTTTGCAATAGATGCGGCGGCAGGTATAATTGTGCTTCTGATTATTACATTTGTCATGAATGCCTTTGCCATATATCTGAGGCAGAAATATCAAAGAAAGATAAGGTGGTAGTACGATTAAAATGCAGAGGTTGAGAGGATAAGAGGTTGAGAGGTAGATATGAACAATGCCTTTAATATCGAAAAATTGAATGTGTTTTACGGCGATAAACCGGCGCTGGATGATGTGAACATGGAAATATCCCAAAAGGCTGTGACTGCCGTTATTGGCCCTTCAGGCTGCGGCAAGAGCACATTTATCAGATGCCTGAACAGGATGAATGACCTTATCCCGGTATTCAGGCTTGAGGGGAGCATAAAATTCAACGGCACGGATATATATTCAAAGGATATTGATGTCATAGACATAAGAAGACGGGTAGGAATGGTATTTCAGAAGCCCAATCCGTTTCCAAAGAGCATCTATGAAAATACGGCGTATGGCCTGAGGATACAGGGGATAAAAAATAAAAGCAGGCTTGACGGGATTGTTGAGGCAAGTTTAAAAAAGGCCGCCATCTGGGATGAGGTAAAAGACAGGCTTCATCAGTCTGCGCTCTCTTTGTCAGGAGGCCAGCAGCAAAGGCTCTGCATAGCAAGGGCAATAGCAGTTGAGCCGGAGATTATACTTTTTGACGAACCCTGCTCAGCCCTTGACCCCATTGCAACGGCAAAGATAGAAGATTTGATAACAAAGCTGAAAGACGATTATACAGTTGTCATAGTCACCCACAACATGCAGCAGGCCGCAAGGGTGTCGGATTATACAGGGTTTTTTATGATGGGCAAGCTCCATGAATTTGATATTACAAAAAAGATATTCACAGCGCCGTCAAATAAGATGACGGAGGATTATATAACGGGAAGGTTTGGATAAGACATTTATGATTTTGGATTTAGGATTTAGGAATTAAATTCAGTCGCAAGATTTAAGTTGTAAGATTTAAGTTTTAAGTTTTAAGTTTCAAGTTTCAACATACAACTTACAACCTTAAAATCGAAAATCGACAATCGAAAATCGTAAATCGAAACTGGAGGTTAACATGACCCGCGAGGCATATCATAAGGCATTAAAGGAACTCGAGAATGAACTTTTGACAATGGGCGAGATGGTGGCAAAGGCAATGAAAGACTCCATAGAGGCATTGAAAACCAGAGATATGGAAATGTCAAAAAAGATTATCAAAGATGATATTATCATAAACAAAAAGAGATTCGAGATAGAGGAAAGATGCCTTCAGATGATTGCAACCCAGCAGCCAATGGCAGTTGACTTAAGGACAATCGCCGCCATATTGAGCATTATTGCAGATATGGAAAGGATGGGTGACCATGCAGAGGGGAATGCTAAGATAAATTTATTGATAGGAAGCGAACCGCTTGTAAAACCCCTCATAGATGTGCCACGGATGTCCGAGAAAGGCTTGTCTATGCTGGACAGGGTACTCAAGGCATTTATAAATCGCGATGCAAAGACAGCCAGGGCTATATGCGATGAAGATGATGAGGTGGACGCCTTGTATGAGCAGATATACCGGGAGCTATTGTTCCTTATGATAGAAAACCCAAAAAAAATTGAAGGGGCAACATACCTTATCTGGCTTGCCCATAATCTTGAGAGGATTGCAGACAGGGTGACAAACATCGCCGAGCGCGTCGTGTTTATGGTTACGGGAAAGATGGAAGAGGTGAATGTGTCTAAATATTAAAAACCCACCCTCACCTTAATCCTCTCCCTGAGGGAGAGGGAAAAAAGAGAGGAAATCTCTTCTTGAGGGAGAGGAAGAAAAGTAAGAAATCATCTCCCTGAGGGAGGAGATTCTTTTATCCCCTCCCCTTCAAGGGGAGGGTTAGGGTAGGGATGGGGTAAAGAGGATATTTTCAGGTGAACCCAAAAATCTTAGTCGTAGACGATGAAATAGACATTCTTACCCTTCTTGAATACAATCTTGAAAAAGCGGGATTTAAAGTCATTTCTGCGAGTGACGGCCCTGAGGCAATAGAATCAGCTAAAAGAGAAAAGCCGAGTCTCATTATCCTTGATATCATGCTTCCAAGCATGGAAGGCACCGATGTATGCAAGTCTCTCAAAAAGGATGAGACCACAAGCCATATCCCTGTAATTATGCTTACTGCAAAAGGCGAGGAGATTGACAGGATAGTCGGCCTTGAGCTTGGCGCTGATGACTACATAACAAAGCCTTTCAGCCCTAGGGAACTCATATTAAGGGTTAAGGCGGTGTTAAAGAGAGGCCAAAGACAAGAAAAATCAAAGACAATAACCAAAGGCCCTGTTTATATTGATATAGATAGAAATTCTGTAACAGTAAATAACAAACCGCTAAACCTTACTGCCATAGAATTTAAACTGCTCACAGAGCTGGCAATGTCCAATGGCAGGGTTTTGTCCAGAGATAACCTTTTAGACAAGGTTTGGGGCATGGATTGTTATGTAACTGACAGAACTATAGATACCCATATACGAAGGCTCAGAGAAAAACTTGGAAAGTCTGCAAAATATATAGAAACAGTCAGGGGATTTGGATATCGGTTTTTAGAGGAGTTGTAGCTGCCCAATTTATTGGACGTTTTAAAAATGCGCCGATAAATCGGCAACTACAGTTTTTGCTGCGCGACTTTATTTATTGGCTATACGGAGGAAGGGTGAACCCCGTTAGAAGCTTTTATAATGAAAGAACATTTAGTTTTCAGCATAGGCATATCTTAAGCAAAGGAGGCTTCTAACGGGGTGAAGGCCGGGCTTTTAGAGGCAGTTGTCAGAGAGATGCAGATTGGGGTTCTGGTGATGGATGCTGAAAAGAAACTCCTGTATGCAAACCCGTTTTTTGAAAAGACTTTTTATGTTGCAGGAAAATTGGAAGGGAAAATCCTTTCAGAGGTTGTGAAAGATAAAGCAGTTATTGAAGTGGTTGATAGAATGTTGGTTTCCAAAGAGGAAGGGCCTCAAGAAATAGCTGTTGAAGGCAGGGGTGGGCAATTCTTTGAGGTGAGGCTTGTGCCATTTCTTATTTCGGAATGCCCTCCGAACAAAGCATCGGAGCGTAATGCGGATTTTACAAATAAAAAATCAGAATCTCAAATCCGAAATCCGAAATCCGAAATCCGAAATCCCCAAAAAGTTCTTATCGGTTTTTTCCATGATGTGACGGAGGAAAAAAGGGTAGAGGCCATAAAAAGGGATTTTGTAGCCAATGTGTCCCATGAACTCAGAACGCCGCTGGCCAGCATAAAAGGTTACGCCGAAACATTATTGGATGGCGCTTTGGAAGATAAGGCAACCCTTAAGAATTTTCTTACCATAATTGACCGTCATGCAAACAGGATGACAGCGCTCATAGAAGACCTTCTTACCCTTTCCATGCTTGAATCCCATCAGATGCCAATGAGCTTTGAATCATTGGATATCAAAGGTCTGATAAATAGCGTGATTCAGGGTTTTGAGAAACAGGCAAAGGACAAAGATATAGAACTTATTATGAATATTGGAAGAGAAATTCCAAAAATAATGGCCGATAAAGACAGACTGGAACAAGTTATTGTCAATCTGGTAGATAATGCAATAAAATATACAAACAAAGGCACGGTAAGGGTGCTGGCAGAAAAATCGGATGATATGTTGCAGGTTAATGTGGAAGATACAGGGATAGGCATTCCGGAAAAAGATATCCCAAGGATATTTGAGAGGTTTTACCGGGTAGATAAGGGCAGAAGCAGGGAGCTTGGCGGAACCGGCCTTGGCCTTGCAATTGTAAAACATATCATTCAAGGCCACAACGGAAAGATTTGGGTAAAGAGCCAGCCGGGTAAAGGCGCTACTTTTAGTTTTACTATACCTCAATTTTCTTAAACTTTCAGAGCTAATTGAAGCTGTATACAGCATATGGATATATTAAAAACCATTGTTTTGGGTATTGTAGAAGGCGTTACTGAGTTTTTACCTGTTTCGTCTACAGGCCATCTTATTCTGGCTGGTAATGTATTGGGCTTTACCGGCGAAAAGGAAAAGGTCTTTGAGATATTTATACAACTTGGCGCCATATTATCCGTGGTCTGGCTTTATCGTGCAAGGCTCGCATTTATAATAAGAGGGATAGGAACGGCAAAGGCAAATAGTTTTCTCATAAAAATCTTTTTAGCATTCCTGCCATCTGCCATAGTCGGCCTCCTTGTCCATTCGTATATAAAGCACTATCTTTTCAACCCGATAACTGTTGCAATAGCCCTTGTCGGCGGCGGCATAGCAATAATATCCATTGAAAAGACAGTCAAAAAACCGCAGGTATTGGATATAGATGCCATTTCCTATAGATTGGCCCTTGGTGTTGGATTGTTTCAGGTGTTGTCCCTTTTCCCCGGCGTATCAAGGGCAGGGGCAACAATAATGGGCGGTATTATTCTGAGGTTGGAACGCAAGGTTGCGGCAGAGTTTTCCTTCTTCCTTGCCATACCTACCATGTTTGCAGCCTCATCTTTTGACCTGTTTAAGGGTGCCAAATATCTTGAAACGGCCGACCTTCCAATCTTTGCCCTTGGTTTTGCAACTGCCTTTGTATCAGCCATTCTTGTAATCAAGGTGTTCCTTGGATATATAGCCCGAAACAACTTCTTGCCTTTTGGCTATTATAGAATAGTATTTGGCATAGTTGCCCTCCTGTATTATCTTTATTTGTAAAAATCAGTCTGTTAGGTAATAGCGATTAAAAACCTCGCTATTTTACAAACTGGCGATTTGCCCGACCCAAGCTTTGCTTGGGTGCCCCAACTTTGTTACCGGCGCATTTTTGGACAAACAAAATTCTTGCAACTTTAAGCGAGATTTGGTAGCTATAGGCTATGGATAAGAGAAAAGAAGTATTGGTAAGGTCATTAAAGGAGACTGATGAGACAGTAAGGAAAATTGCGGCAGAGGCGCTGGAAAAGATTGAAACCACGGAGCGGATGGAAGCTATTGAGAAATTTATAAACAAGGGTGAAAAACTGGAGAAACTTCGCGCTATCTATGCGCTTAGCAGATTAAAAGGCGCAAAGGTAATCCAGTTGCTTATTCCGGCTGCTAAAGACCCGATTGAAGATGTAAGGGCTGCTGCAATAAGGGTGCTTGGGAAAATGGGCGATGCAAGGGTGATTTCAGTTTTGGCAGAATGCCTTTCAGACAATAGTCATGTGATCAAAAGGGTTGCAGTGGAAGCCCTTGGAGGTTTTAGGGGCCCTAAATTGACAGATTCCATTATGATGATGTTGGAAAACGAAGATGCCGGTGTTGTAGAAAGGGCAGTAGAAGCTTTGGGCAATATCGGTGACAAAAAAGCAGAAGATGCCCTAATATATTTTGCTGTAAATGGTTCTGCAAGCATCAAGGCCACTGCCATAAAGGCCCTTGGAGATTTAGAAGTATAGGATTGCTCCGATTAATTGCCACAGCCAGCCGCAGACAAGAAGGGCAATGACCTCTTTTTACCAGCCCTCTCTTTTTATTGCCAATTCTGTTTTTTAAATTCTAAACGCCCTGCCGCCGCTAAACAGGCTAAACGCCGTCTGCCGAAACATCGCTCTATCTTATTCTTTATCAATTGCGTAAACATTGCCCTGTACGCCCTGTTATGTAAATGACTCAATCCAATATACTGCTCTGCATATACTTTCTTTATCGGCTCCTCTGTATGACAACCCACAATTACACAATATGGCAGGCACATACTGTCATTTACTGATGCAGGGATCAACTCTGTTGCCAACACAAAACCATTATCCGTATCCACTGACGCTGTTCTTTATCCCGTAGTGCAGTTTGTCATTCTTTACTGTCCAATCACCCTCTATGTCCATTTGAAATTTCATAGGCTTGCCGTGATTGGCTCTACTCTGTGAACTAACGTTGTTGAGAAAGACTGATTACACAGATTATAAAAAATGATTACCCCTTTCTTAACAATAGTTGACTTTTACCATTCAACTACGCTATTTTATATCAGTTAAATGATTGCATAATCTAAATGTGTATGGCGAAACTCTTATTGATAAGCCATTGACATATTGAGTCCCAAGAAAACCACTAGAAACTGTCGTTGAGAGCGAAGAGAGATAATCTTTCTTCTATTTAATAATATTATGCAGGGAAGGCCAGTGTAATTTCCAGTTGGGGAACGATATAAGTCTCTTCCCTCCTATGTTTGTGCCCACAGTACTGAAAATCAAAACCGGCTTTTTCAGGGCTCTCATAATATCTGTTTTGGGTTAAAGTGAACTTTATATTTATGGAAAAGGCCAGATATATTGCATTAGAAGGACCCATAGGGGTTGGAAAGACTAGCCTTACAGAGTTTTTAGCAAAAGAGTTTAATGGGAGGGCTTTATTGGAAGATGTTGATAACAATCCTTTTCTTGGCAGTTTTTACAAAGATAGAAAAAATTATGCATTTCAAACCCAGCTATTTTTTCTTTTGAGCAGATATAAACAGCAAAAAGATCTGGGGCAGCAGGAGCTTTTTAATTCTACGGTTGTCGCAGATTATCTCTTTGCCAAGGATAAGATATTTGCTTATCTAAATCTTGATGAAAATGAATTGTCATTGTATGAACAGATATACCGGCTGCTGAATGCAAGGATACCCAAACCGGACTTGGTAATCTATCTTCAGGCAAGGGCTGAAGTGCTTATTGAAAGAATAAAGAAAAGGAATAAGGACTATGAAATGGCTATAGAAGTGGATTATATTGAGAAGCTGGTTGATGCATATAACAGATATTTTTTTTACTACACAGACACACCGCTTCTTGTAGTGAATACATCAGATATAGATTTTGTTCAGTCACCCGATGACTTGTCTAATATGGTAAGTGAGATAAGGTCTATAAAAGGAGGAGTGCAACACTACATACCTGTAAGGTAAGAAAGGAATTGCGACTTGCGATTTTCGAATTACGAATTAAATCGAAAATCGGCAATCGTAAATATTAAATTATTAATAATGCCGCTTGGATTCAGATTTTTGAACTGAGACGGAAGGACAAAGAGGAATTACGACTTACGATTTTAGAATTATGAATTAAATCGAAAATCGTAAGTCGTAAATCGCAAATTATTTTGTTGGCCTTCTGAATCTTGTTCGGAAGGCTTTTTTATTTAAATTGGAGAATAAAGTGAAAAAGGTAACAATACTTGACATAATGAAAATGAAACAAGAAGGGGGGAAAATTCCTGTGCTGACTGCCTATGATTATCCAACTGCAAAGGCGCTTGACGAGGCAGGCATACCGGTTATTTTAGTAGGGGATTCGGCAGGCATGGTGTTTGCCGGCTATAAAAATACTTTGTCTGTGACCATAGATGAGATGAGGTATCATACAAAGGCTGTTGCAAGAGGGAGCAAGAATGCGCTTATTGTTACAGATATGCCGTTTTTGTCATATCAGGTATCAATTGAAGAAGCCAAGAGAAATTCAGGGTTGCTCGTAAGGGAAGGTGCAGAGGCTGTTAAACTTGAGGGTGGTCTGAGTATGGAGGACACCATCAGTGCTATCGTGGATATGGACATACCTGTTATGGGGCATATTGGCCTTACACCGCAATCTGTTCACAGGATGGGCGGTTACAGAGTTCAGGGTAGAGAAAAAAAACAGAGGGAAAAATTATTGAGCGATGCAAGGGCAGTGGAAAAGGCAGGGGCATTTTGCATTGTTCTTGAAGGAATGCCGGCGGATCTGGCAAAGGAGATAACTGAGACAATATCAATTCCTACTATAGGCATAGGCGCAGGACCTTATTGTGATGGACAGGTTCTTGTTATTAACGATGTTCTGGGTTTATATGAAGATGTTCAGCCGAGATTTATCAAACGATATGCAAATCTAAAAGAGATCATATCCTCTGCGGTGAACGAATATGCAGAGGAGGTAAGAGAAGGTAAATTCCCTGGAAAAGAACACAGTTTTTAACACAACGTGTAGTAGGGTGGGCTATGCCCACCATTTTTCTCACATGAAACTTATCACCAGCATACAAGAGATGCGGTCATTTTCATCCGATGCAAAGAAGTCTGGCAAGTCAATTGCCTTTGTCCCTACAATGGGCTGTCTTCACGGTGGACATGCAAGCCTGCTTAAAAAGGGGAAGGAATTATGCGACATACTTGTTATGTCAATCTTTGTGAATCCTATTCAATTTGGGCCAAAGGAAGACTATGCATCATATCCAAGGGATTTAAAAAGAGACTTGGCGATAGCAGAGGCCAATAAGGCAGATGTGGTTTTTAATCCTGCGGCAGAGGCGATGTATGCTCAAGATTTTCAAACATATATTGATGTGGCTTGTTTGAGCAAGCATCTGTGCGGTATTTCCAGACACGCGCATTTTAAAGGCGTGGCAACAGTAGTTGCAAAACTCTTCGCTATTGTACAAGCTAACATTGCTATATTTGGTGAAAAAGATTATCAGCAACTGCTGATAATTAAAGCAATGGTTAAAGATCTAAATATTGATGTAGATGTTGTTGGTATGCCGATTGCAAGGGAGCTTGATGGTTTGGCTATGAGTTCGCGGAACAACTATCTGAATAATGACGAAAGGAAGGCAGCCCTCTGTCTTCATGCTGCGCTTATGAAGGGAAAGGAGCTGTTTGAAAATAATGTTAAAAAGCCAAATATAATCTTGCAAGAGATGAGAAATATTATAGAAGCTGAACCATTGGCAGTGGTAGATTATATAAATGTCTGCGATGTAAATACGTTGGAAGATTTAGATAAGATTCAAGATAGTGCGCTGTTAGCATTGGCAGTGAAAATTGGGAAGGTCAGACTTATAGATAATTGTATATTAGGTTGAAGGTGTTTCCCTTCAGCCATAATTTTTTAAAAGGAGGATAAATATATATGCAGAGGATGATGCTTAAATCAAAGATACATAGGGCAACAGTAATTGACGCGAATGTTGACTATGAAGGCAGCGTAACTTTGGATGAGGAGTTGATGGAAAGAGCAGGAATCTTGCCATATGAACAGGTTCATATATACAACATAACAAACGGGGCGAGGTTTCAGACATATGCAATAAAAGGCGACCGTGGCAGAGGAGAGGTTTGTATTAATGGCGCTGCCGCCCATCTGGCAAAAAAGGGTCATATTGTAATAATAGCCACCTATGCGAACATGGAAGATGTTGAGGCAGCGAATCATCAGCCTATACTTGTATATGTAGATGAGAAAAACAGGATAAAGACTACTACGATTGGTATGGCGGTGAAAGCAGGGGTATTATGATAAAGGCAGTAAAGGCAAGTTTCAAAAAATATTTTATCACAGGGTTTTTGGTAGTTGTGCCGCTCTATCTGACCATTTATATTTTCAGCCTTATAGTCGGTTACATGGATACTATTTTACAATTTCTTCCAAAGCAGCTTCAGCCAGACACATACCTGTCGTTTCATATACCAGGTCTTGGAGTGATATTTACCATAGCCATTATTTTTATCATAGGTCTTCTTACAACAAATCTGCTTGGTAAAAAATTGGTTGCTATGGGAGACGGCATCCTTGCCAGAATACCATTTTTCAGGGGCATTTATAAACCTATAAAACAATTCATGGAAACTTTTTTTGTGGCAGGTTATTCAGGTTTTAGTAGGGTTGTTCTTGTAGAATTTCCAAGCAAGGGTATCTACTCAGTAGGTTTCGTTACCGGCGTAGCTGCCGGAGAGATACAAAATAAAACTAAAGAGAAAGTTATCAATGTGTTTCTCCCAACCACCCCTAATCCCACCACCGGTTTTTACATCCTTGTTCCGGAAAAAGATACAATCCCGATAGAGATGTCTGTTGAGGATGCATTTAAACTGATAATAACCGGCGGTATGGTAAGTCCTGAAAATAGCAAAGGAGAGGCATTGTCTGTTCAAAAAGGATAGATCCTTTTCACAAAAACAGGAAAGGATTATGGCGGGATCCTTTCCTGTTTTTATTTTTTTGCTGCATGACACTTGTTGCAGTGGTACAATGGAAATGCCTTTTCGCTGTTGTGGCAATCTGCTGAACCGCAGAACTTACCGTCTATGTTTTTTTGCATGGTAATGTCGTTTACCCCACGTTTGTCTTTGAATATTTTTGGGTGGCAAGCATCACATTTATAAAGCTCTTCGTGCTTAGAATGAGGGAATACTGCCGGAGACACTCCAGCCTTTTTCATACTTCCTGCCTTGTCGTCAAAGACCATATCTCCAAATTTGGTAATGCCAAAACTAATGGATGATACGACGAGGACAACAAAAACAGCGAACAATACATTCCTTGTCATTATTCTATTTTTTTGCAGGTGCTGGCGCTGCGGCTGCCTTTTTAGGTTGAACATGGCACCTTGTGCAATCAGTTAATGGAAATGCTATTTTGCCATGACATCTGCCGCAAAATTTGCCATTAGCAATTTCTACCATTGTCATATTATTCTGGCCCTTTGCAGGCATAAAGATTTTTGGATGGCAAACTTCACACTTCAGCCACCATGTATGTATATAGTGAGGATAAACCACATCGTTTATAAAATCGCTTTTGCTCTCTATTACTACATTCATATCCATTGCCGGCATTTCCTCTTCTGCCTCGTCGAGGGAATGCCTCGGCGCAATGACATTATTCTTTACAGCTTTTGCCCAATCCACAAGTCCGTATTTATCTTTTGGAAGCACTGCTGCTGCCATAGCTGCCGGATGCCAGCCAGCCCCTGCTTTAACTGCCTCGCTTGCAGGCCCTGATTTGGTTGGGTCACCTGTGCCGGCCAACTCACCCTTAGTGTTCAAGTACAATATATTATTAGGATCTTTTGGGTCAATGGCTTGGGTTGGTGTTGTTGATGGTTTTTTTGCAGCAGGTTTTGCCGGTTCTGCTTGTGCGGCAGGTTTTGTTTCCTTCTGTGCTGGCGATGCCGCCAGCACAGGTTTGAGGCCTATATGGCCAACAAAGACAATGAGTGCAATAATAAAACTTATCTTATGGGAAAATTTTATTGAAAAAAGGCTCTTCATGTCCATCCTCCTTTATTATGTGTTTTATAATTTAAATTTATTTACTTTGCCACCGGCGTATAAGGCGGCACAGGGCCATCCCATGAATGACATCGGTCACAATAGAGAGGTTCCCATGCAACCATGCCATTATGGCACTTTCCGCAAAACTCGCCATTCATTATGGAATTCATATTAATGTCGTTAGCCCCTCTTTGCAAAATGAAGATATCCTCATGGCATACCTTGCATTTAAACCTAATTCTGTGAAACCAATGAGGAAATAGGACAGGCTTAACGTTAGCCTTTTGCATACTTTCAGTTTTTTTACCCATTACTATATCGCCGTATTCAGCATACCCTATTTCAGCAGCAACAATTACAGCAATAAACAGCAATGATACAAAAAATAATATCTTCTTCATTCTGTTTATCCTCCATTTCTTTGAAATTAAATTTTAAAATAATATAAAAAGAGTTGTGAATATAACATTTGTGATAGTATTGTCAAGACAAAATTTAAAAAGTAATATTTTTCAACACTGCCTTGTTAAGCCTATCATCAAATGATGAAAAAAGCACTTCCGATTTGATATTTTGCTTGAATGTTACTAAGAACTAACATGACAAAGCCTCATAAAATTGCATATGCACAGGAAGGGGCATGGAAGAAACTTTTAACAATATGCGGCATTTTCTGCAATCTCCTCATTACGCGTTTAACCGTATTTTTGAGTTCAGCCTTAG
>JACRNJ010000017.1 GCA_016219285.1 Deltaproteobacteria bacterium | reverse complement strand
TTGAAAATATCTGTAGAATCTGTCCAAAGATACTGCTAAACTTATTCATGGGAAGCCTCCTCTCAGGTTTTTTGTTTCTACTCAAGAATATCTTACCTGATGAGGCTTCCTTTTAAAAACTTATTTTGGACAGATGTGGTTTGCACCACGAACCCTCTCATAGTTAAAAGAGTATGCTCCGGTGTAAACCCTTGTCCTTCTTCGCATCTGTGCAATTTTTGAGCGTGAACCGAAATTCTCCTTTCTTTTTTGGCTCAAACCTTGAGTTTGTAAGAAAACATTCCACGACTTCTACGCTCAACATACTTTGTAGTTACCCAATTTATTGGGCGCATTTAAGACGCCGATAAATCGGCAAACTACAACACCTTGCATCTGGAGCTTTTTACTGTGCCATGAAAATTTATTCCTTTCAGCGGGTTTTACTTTAACTTTCTCACTATAAACAAATATTTAAAGCCTCTCAAATAAAATAAGTTTTTCTATTTCTTTTGTCTTTCTATCTTCTTCATCCCCTTCTTCTCCACCCATCCTTCAACAATCCGCTGTTCTGCGCGGCTTAGCGCAAGTGAGTTGGCTGGCACATCCTTTGTAATGGTAGAGCCGGAGCCGATATAGGCGTTCTTGCCGACTTTTACCGGCGCAACAAGCTGGCTGTCGCTCCCTATGAATGCGCCGTCTTCTATAATAGTCTGGTGTTTTTTTACGCCGTCATAGTTGCAGGTTATAACGCCTGCGCCGATATTAACATCCTCGCCAATTATCGCATCGCCGATATAGCTCAAATGGTTTGCCTTTGTGCCTTTGCCAAGCCTTGATTTTTTTATTTCAACGAAATTTCCAATCCTTGCCTTGTCTTCAATAACACATTCAGGCCGGAGCCTTGCAAACGGTCCGATAGAGACATCATGCCCAATCATGGAAGACTCAATAGCAGAGTGGCTTTTTATTATAGAATTGTCCCCAATAGTAGAATTTATTATCTTACATCCCTCTTCTATGGTGCAGCCATGTCCAATAGTTGTAGCGCCTTCTAAAAACACATTGGGATATATGGTCGTATCTTTTCCAACCCTTACATCTTTATGGATGTATGCTGTATCAGGGGCAATAAGTGTAACTCCGGAAAGCATGAGCCCATTATTGAGCCTCTCCCGCATCTCCTCATTTGCCTCTGCCAGTTCAATGCGGTTATTAATGCCCATAACCTCAGCGGCATTTATGTGGGTAAACGCAGCAACCTTTTTCCCCTGTTTTACAGCCATTTCTATTAAATCAGGGAGATAATATTCGCCCTGCGCATTTTCTTTTTTAATCTTCTTAAGGCCTGAGAATAAAAATGAGGCGTCTGTAAAATAGATGCCTGTATTTATTTCGCTTATCCTCTTTTCCTTTTGGCTTGCATCCTTATCCTCAACAATCTTTACAACCTTATTCTTTTTATCCCTTACCACCCTGCCGTAGCCTGAGGGATTTCCAACAATGGCTGAGATAAAAGATATGGCGGCATTTCTCTTCGTATGCAAATCTAAGAGACCGTGGATTGTCTCTTTTGTGATAAGAGGCACATCGCCGGAAAGAATAAGGACATTGCCTTTCCAATGCTTAAGCGCACCCTCTGCGCATAAGACTGCATGACCTGTGCCGAGCTGAGGCTCTTGCTTAACATATTGAATTTCGGATTTCGGATTTCGGATTTCGGATTTAAGGGTATTCATCACCTCATCGGCCTTGTGGCCTACAATAACAACGACCTTTTTCACTCCGAGGCTTTGGACAACCTCTATAGGATAAAAAAGCATGGGCTTGCCTGCAACAGCATGAAGCACCTTTGGGATGTCAGATTTCATCCGTTTGCCAAGGCCTGCTGCCATGATAACAGCCGCAATTTCTTTGGTTTTCATAGTATATCAAAATATACTAACAATAACCTTGCGTCAAGGTATTTTTGGGGTTTTTGGGATTACAGGTATTTTTGGTATTACTCTTTTAACATTCTTTTAATCGGTCATCGTAAAATAGCGATTAAAGACCTCGCTATTTTACGGAGCGCCCCCAAGAATTGGTAATTCTATCCTGTATGCTATTATTCATTTTACTTATAATACAAAATTGAGGTAATTTATTATTTCCGACAATGGCAAGCACCCACATTGACATAGAGCTCAGAGGCAGATTTAAGCTCGCCATATTCCTCACAACAGTTACTTTTATTGCAGAGTTTATCGGCGGGTTTATCTTTAACAGCCTTGCGCTGCTATCTGACGCCGCCCATGTATTTATGGATGTATTTGCCCTTTCTTTAAGCTGGCTTGCCCTTTATATATGCGCCATGCCGCCGACAGAGACAAGGACATACGGTTGGCACAGAAGCGAGGTCTTTGCCGCATTTATAAACGGCGTAACACTCTTGTTTGTATCGCTGGTTATATTTTATGAGGCATATCAAAGACTGGTGTCTCCGCCAGAGGTCAGAGCCATAGGAACAATGGTTGTGGCGTCTATCGGTCTTGTAGTTAATATTATTGTTGCATCATGGCTCAAAGGGCATAGTCATGACGATTTGAATATAAGGAGCGCATACCTCCATGTTGTGTGGGATGCTGCGGCATCCGTTGGTGTTATTATAAGCGGCATAATAATTTATTATACAAACTGGTTTGCTGCCGACCCGCTCATAAGCATCGGCATAGGCATTATAATTATCATCGGCGCTGTTAAGCTCATTATAGAATCAGCGCATATCCTTCTGGAGGGCGTGCCAAACGAGATTGATATTAAGAAGATTGTTGAGGATATAAAGGAGATAGAGGGCGTGCAAGGCATCCACACCCTTCATGTATGGAGCATCTGCTCAAACATCCATGCCATGAGCGCGCATATTGATATGAAAGAAGATGCACGCAGCCGCAGGGGTGAAATCCTGGATTTAATAAACCAAAAACTTGCCAAAGACCACCACATCTTCTATACTACACTTCAGGCAGAGTGCAACGGCTGCATTACAAATCAGCTTTTCAGAGCTATTGAACATAAGGAGCATGGGCATTAAAGCAAACTATAGCAAACGAGTTAAATAAGTTGACATTATTCACCCTCCCCTGAAACATCCATTAAGGATGTTTCAGTCCCCTCCCGTCAAGGGAGGGGAAAAATTAAGTCCCCTCTCCCCTTGCGGGAGAGGGTTAGGGTGAGGGGAACGAATTATCTTTATTTGATATAAAATGTCGCCAGAGTTGGGATATCTGAAATACTTCGGATATCACTTCAAATTAGGAGTATAGACGAAGCAGTTTCGGATATAAACGAGTTAGTCACCACCTTAAAAACGACAGTAGTTCAAAACAAACTTTCGGAAGGACAGACATAAGTTCTATCTTTGACAAATGCAGAACAACGACAAAAAATTTAAAACTGTAATAGACAAAAATACTTTCTACTTCTACAATCCTGTTTTTCAAGAGAAGTATGAAAGCTACATCAACTCTCTCAAAGAAACGCTGCTCGTTCTCAAAAATAAGATTGAAACAGACGGACTGAAAAAAGAATTTTTTGAAGCCTTGCTCTTAGACAAAGAAAATGGGCTTCGCGCCTTGCTTGCCTTGACAGGTTTTGCAAACGAAAGTTTGAAACGGTTACTAACCGTTGTGCGTGTTGCCGACAACAAAGAACTTTCAAAACTTCTTTACAAGGATAAATGGGCGAAAAAAGAAAGTGGAATAGAACTTTCAGAATGGGGCGACACAAAAATTATCAAACTACTCAAAGACAATTCCGATTTCAGAAAAGGAATTGTAAATCTTTTTTTTGAAGGTTCAACAATCCCGTTTTTAGCACAGACACTTCCACTCTTTGAGTTAAAAAAGTTGAGTATTTCAAAACTAAAGTTTGAAGTACCCGCAATGATAGACACACTTGTCCGCTACAAAGAGAAAGGTTCATATTCAGGAAAAGCGGAAAATAATCCAGAGGCACTTTTGGCAATGCTGATAGACGAGTGCGAACTCACTTACGAAAAAGGTGACCTCACAGAACTTTTCAAACGGGAACGAGTTGCCAAGCGGACAATGGATTTCATTATTCCCGACAAGAAAAATCCGAAAATCATAATTGAAAGTTCATTCCTTGTAACAACTTCTTCGGGACAAGGAGACAAGTCAAAAACCGATGGCACAATTAAAAAACTTATCAGCAAATATTATCCAAAAGCAAAGTTCATTGGCTTTGTTGACGGCATTGGTTGGTATGTTCGCAAAGGTGATTTAATGAGAATGGTAACGGCATACGATGATGTTTTCACTTTCCACAAAGACGAAGTTGAACGCTTCAAACAATTTCTAAAACAAGAATGTAAAAAAAGATGATAGAAAAATATCTAAATAAAATTGTGCAAGGTGATTGTTTGAAGTTGCTAAAAAAACTTCCTGACAATTCCGTTGATATAACTTTTGCCGACCCGCCTTTCAATCTGAAAAAGGGCTACAACAGTTATAAAGACAGTTTGAAGTTGCAGGAGTATTTGAACTGGTGCGAAGAATGGATTACTGAAATGGTTCGTATCACAAAACCGACCGGCTCAATTTTTCTTCACAATATTCCAAAGTGGTTAACATACTACGCTTCATTTCTCAATAAGCAAGCTGATTTTAAACACTGGATTTCTTGGGACGCTCCTACTGCTCCAATGGGAAAGTCATTACAACCTGGACACTATGGAATTTTATTTTATGCCAAAGATGCAAAGCAGTTGAAGTATTATGAAATCCGTCATCCTCACAAACGAACACGAAAAGAAAGAATACTCGCAAAAGATTATGGTGGTAAAAAATTTATGTTGCATCCTTTTGGTCCGCTTGTTTCAGATGTTTGGACAGACATTCACAGAATTAAGCATAACAAATTTCGAGACGAGCATCCTTGCCAACTACCAATTCACTTGCTTGAAAGAATTATTTTGATGAGCACAGACGAGGGCGACATTGTGCTTGACCCATTTAACGGAACAGGAACGACAGCATTAGCAGCAAAACGACTTGGCAGACAATACATCGGTTTTGACCTTGACGAACAATATGTAAAAATCACTCAACAAAAATTAGAACAAGAAGAACCCATTTCAAAAATTGGTAACCGCTGGGTGAGTTTTTATCTTGACGAAGTTGTTACACTTCGCAATGCTGACTGGAGCTACTTAAAGGACTTCTATTACATTCCAAATAATCCCGAAAAAATTGACACGGCACCGATTGTCCTCAAAACAAAAGTAAGAATTCAAACTCCGTTGAAAAGTTTGGCGACACTAAACGGTAACGGAAAGCACGACCACCAGACAACTTTATTTGAGCCGACAGTTCACTACGGACTAAACGGACACAAAAGAAAGGCGGCACATAACAAGGGCTTAGCAAAAGCTGGGGTAACTGCGGTAAAGAAACGGAAGTAGTTCTAATAAACCTTAGTGCGTGGCGACAGTAAAGTGCTTTTAATCCCAGCCTTCGCCAAGCCCAGAACCGTTAGGCAGCAATTTCTTCAATATTGAACATGGAGGAATGTCGCAAATGTGTTTGACTTATGCATATGATTAAGAAATGAGTAATGGTCAAACCTTCAAAATTTAAAATGAAGAAGGACATAAAGACACAAAACTATTCCACCCTCATCACCGACCTTGCCTCTCTCGTTGAACAAGGACGCAAGACAACGGTGCGGTTGTGAACACTGCTCTGGTGGCTGCTTACTGGCTTAAAGCGCAAATAGGATCTTGAATCTTGAATTTTGACAGGTTCAGCAGAAGGGAAATAACATTTTTTAATTTATAAGTTTAAAGCAAAATTAGATGAATAATAAGGAGGTCGTATGAAGACATTAGACTATACAGTGGTAGTCTGGAAGGAAAAGGAAGGATATGTTTCAAAATGCCCTGAGCTTGGAGTTGCAAGTTGCGGAGACTCTATTTCTGAAGCAGTGGAAAATCTGAAGGAAGCAGTAAACCTTTATCTTGAAAATGCGGAAATCCTCGGTTTACTGGAAGATATAGAAGCAAGCCTTACAACCAGGGAAAAATTTACATCTCATGTTGAGGTTGTGAGGTAATGCCCAAACTGCCTGTTGCGTCTTCAAAACAAATTATAAGGGTATTGCAAAAAGACGGTTTTGAATACGCGCCCAAAAGGGGTAAAGGAAGCCACAGCGCCTTTGTAAAAAGAGATAAAGATAAGACCCGTCTTGTTATAGTCCCTGATAGAAAGGAGATTCCTAAGGGGACTCTTTTAGCTATTTTGGATCAGGCAGGACTTACAAAGGAAGAATTTATTGAACTACTAATCAGATAGGATGAATGAAGAAGGATATAAAAACACTAAACTATTCCACCCTCATTACTGACCTTGCTTCTCTCGTTGAGCAGGGGCGCAAGACAGCTTCACGAACAAAGGCAATATAATGAAGCTGCTTCTAAGGCATATTATGCGGTTTTTCATTCGCTTCAGGCAATTCTATTAACCGTAAAATAGCGATTGAAGACCTCGCTATTTTACGGACAGGCAATGATTTGATTGAACTTTGAACATGTCTCATAATAAACCCTGGATAAAATGCCATGAGTGCGGTTTTGAAGGAAAAGCAAAAAAATTTTCTGCACAGCCAAAGCAGATACTGTTAAGGGTTCTTTTATGGCTTTTCTTTCTTCTGCCCGGCTTTCTTTATGATATAGCTGTTGAAAACAGATTCATCTGCCCAAAATGTAAAACAGAGATTTAAACTGGAGGTCTTATGCCAAAGAAACCGCAATCATTATCGCCTGAAGAACTGCGCTGGACATGCAACCCGAAGCAGTTCCCATTCAAAACAACCGACGAAATTAAACCGCTTGAGGAAACCATTGGACAGGAGCGGGCTCTCAGGGCCATGGATTTCGGGCTGGGGCTTGAAAGCCACGGGTTTAATATTTATGTGCTTGGCGAGAGCGGCACAGGAAAGACATCAACGGTCAAGGCCATGCTGGGAAAAAAAGCGAGCCAGGAAAAAGTTCCTGACGACTGGTGTTATATATATAACTTCTCAAACCCTGACAGACCAGATGTATTAAACCTTCCGCCGGGCATTGGCATCGGATTAAAGATTGACATGGAAGAACTGGTTGAGTCATTAAAGCGGGACATCCCAAAGGTCTTTGAGAGCAAGGATTATGAAAAGCACCGGGATGAAATACTGGACGGCCAGCAGGAAAGGACAAAGACCCTTTTTTACAGACTTGAGCAAAAGGCTGCTGAAAAAGGTTTTATACTGAAAAAGACAGTGAGCGGCCTTGCAGTTGTGCCTGCAAAAAACGGAAAGGCTTTATCCCATGATGATTTTGAGAAACTTTCAAAAAGCGAAAAAACCAGGATAGAAGAAGACAGCAAGATTCTGCAGGACAGGCTCAGCGATACAATCCGTGAGGCAAGGGTTGTTGAAAAGGAGACAAAAGAAAGGATAAATGCCCTTGACAGGGAGGTCGTCCAATATGTTGTAAACCCTCTTATGAATGAGCTTCTGGACAAATACAAAGAGTATCCGGAGGTGCTCAAATACCTTAATCAGGTAAAGGAGGATGTGCTTGTACGTTCAGAAGATTTCAGGCCAAAGGAGGAGCTTGCAATCACGCTGCCAGGCCTGAAACTTCCAAAGGTTGAGACAAGCTTTGAGAGATACAGTGTAAATCTCCTTGTAAATAATAAGGATGCAAAAGGCGCCCCTGTTGTTATTGAAACAAACCCGACCTATTATGACCTCTTTGGAAGGGTAGAACACCGCGTCCAATACGGCGTTGCCATGACTGACTTTACCATGATTAAGGCAGGCTCCATACACAGGGCAAACGGCGGCTATCTGGTAATAAATGCGCTTGACCTATTGAGAAATATCTTTGCATATGATGCGCTGAAACGGATGATAAAGAATAAGGAGATAAAGATAGAGGATGTATGGGAACAATACAGGCTTATATCCACGATAACCTTAAAACCTGAACCTATCCCCGTGGATATAAAAGTGGTTCTCATAGGAAGCCCGTATATCTATTATCTGCTTTACACCCTGGATGATGAATATAAAAAACTCTTTAAGGTCAAGGCGGACTTCGACAACAGGATGCCGAAAAATGCGGAAAACATAGCAAAATATGCGTCTTTTATTGCTGCAAGGTGCAAGGAAGAGAGCCTTAAGCCTTTTGATAAAACAGGCGCTGCAAGGGTTGTTGAGTATGGGGCAAAGCTTGCAAACGACCAGGAAAAACTTACTGCGCAGTTCAGCGAGATAACAGATATAATAAGAGAGGCCAGTTACTGGGCAGACGTGGACGGAAACAAATTTGTTGCGGCCGGACATGTGGACAGGGCGGTGTCAGAACGGATATACAGAAACTCAAGGATAGAAGAAAGGATTAGGGAAGTAATCATAGAAGGAACGATTCTTATAGATACCGACGGAGCTGTGGCAGGGCAGGTTAATGGCATAGCCGTGCTTGATTTGGGAGATTACGCCTTTGGCAAGCCTTCAAGGATAACGGCGAGGACATTTCTTGGAGATGCAGGTGTGGTAAACATTGAACGAGAGGTCAAGATGAGCGGCCGGATCCATAATAAAGCGCTCATGATTTTAACAAGCTATATCGGCGAAAAATTTGCGCAGGACACGCCTCTGGCGCTTTCAGCATCCATCTGCTTTGAGCAGCTTTATGAGGAAATAGAAGGGGACAGCGCCACATGCACGGAGTTTTATGCGCTTATGTCAAGCCTGTCCGGCCTTCCATTGAGTCAGGGCATAGCAGTAACAGGCTCCATGAATCAACTGGGCGAAGTTCAGCCTGTAGGCGGAATAAATGAAAAGATAGAAGGGTTTTTTGATGTCTGCGCTGCAAAGGGGCTTACCGGAAAACAGGGTGTAATAATACCAAAGAAAAATGTCCGACACCTTATGCTTAAAAAAGAGGTTGTTGAGGCTGTAATGGCAGGTAAATTCGCAATCTATCCCATAGAAAAGGCAGAAGAAGGCCTTGAGATATTAACCGGCACACCTGTGGGCAAAAAACAGTCTGATGGAACTTATCCTGATAAAACTGTAAACTCCCTCGTCGCAAAACGGCTTAAGGAGCTTGCAAAAACTTTGAAAGAGTTCGGTAAGGGAAAGGGCGCGGAAAAAAAGAAGGAAGAAAACAAGGGTAATTGAAAGGAAAATTCCTAAATTCTAATATCTAAATTCGAACCAAATCATGCTCTCTTTCTCCCGTATCCAAGATAATTTATGTTGGTATTATCTGAAATCTTGAATTCAAAACCAAGGGGGTCAAAGGTCATGCCTTTTATATCTTCAACTGTAACGTCATTCTGGCTGAGAATGTTCACAAGCGTTGAAGGCCTTATAAACCTGTTGTAATCATGTGTCCCCTTCGGCACCATGTTAAAGTTTTCTGCAATAAATATGGCAAAGAATTTTGCAGATACTGTTTTATTGATTGTAGAGAAAAGGAAATAACCCTCCTTTTTAAGAAGCCCGCAGCAGTCTTTTAAAAATCCGGCAAGGTCATCCACATGCTCCAGAACCTCAGCGCAGATTACAATATCAAAAACGGGGACAGATTTGAAATCTGTCCCCAGTGAAACCGCCAGTTGTGCCGGCGACGTCAATCTGTAATCTATCTCCAGACCGGACTCCTTTGCGTGGGACTTCGCCGCATCAAGAGCGACTGGAGACAAATCAATCCCTGTAACCAATGCGCCTTTTTTCACAAACTCTTCCGAAAGTATGCCGCCGCCGCAGCCGATATCAAGAACCCTCTTGCCTTTTAGTTCCCCAATCTTGCCTGCAAAATAATTGAACCTCAGGGGGTTTATCTTATGAAGCGATGCAAATCTGCCTTTTGCGTCCCACCATTCCTTGCCAAAGGAGTCAAATTTTTGAGATTCCAAATTACTCAAACCCATACTCCTTCCATCTTCTGTTTATCAGGTCTTCAATTGCCTTATCCATCTCAATCTTTTTGCCCCATTCTCTATTTACCTCCGGCGGCTTTTTAATGGTGGCATCAATCCCCATCTTGCTTCCAAGTTCCGCAACCGGCGATGAAAAATCTAAATAATCAATGGGCGTATCTTCTATTATCAGGGTATCCCTTTTAGGGTCAACCCTTGTTGATATTGCCCAGATTACATCGTTCCAGTCGTGAATATTGATGTCATCATCCACCACGATGATATATTTCACATACATAAACTGCTTGAGCATTCCCCATATGCCCATCATTATGCGCCTTGCATGGCCTGGATACTGTTTTCTTATGGACACAACCACTATGCGATATGACACAGCCTCCATAGGAAGAGTGAAATCAACAATCTCAGGAAATTGTAATTGCAGGCTCGGCAAAAACATCTTGTTAAGCGCAATACCGATAACAGCATCCTCTTTTGGAGGCCTGCCTGTGATGGTTGTGAGATAAAGCGGGTTCTTCCTGTGAGTTATACATTTTATGTGAAAGACTGGAAATGGTTCGGCAGAATTGTAATAACCGGTATGGTCTGCAAAAGGCCCTTCCATTGCAGTGTCGTCATGATGTATTTCACCTTCAAGCACAATCTCGGCTGTTGCAGGCGCCTTTAACGGAATAGTCTTGCACCCCACAAGTTCTATGGCCTTTTTTCTTAAAACCCCGGCGAAATGGAATTCGCTTACATCCTCCGGCACAGGCGTTACTGCCGCTACAATTGTAGCAGGCTCGCAGCCGATGGCAACTGCAACAGGCATGGGCCGGCCATTTGCTTTCCACAGTCTCTGATGATGAGCGCCGCCCCTGTGCTTGAGCCACCGCATGATGCATCGCTTTTTATCAAGATACTGCATCCGGTAAACACCCACATTTGTCTGGCATCCATCCGTTGACTGCGTTATCACAAGCGGCCAAGTGATAAGCGGCGCAGCATCCTCAGGCCAGCATTTTATAATTGGAAATTTTGAAAGGTCAACATCATCACCTTGCAAAATCACTTCCTGGCACGGGCCGCTTTTCACAGTTTTAGGGCCGAGCATGAGCATCTTCCCAAAAGACGGGATGCTCTTTATCGCATCCCAAAGACCTTCCGGCGGCTTCGGCCTCTGAAGATATGCAATCCATTTTCCAATCTCAAGAAGCTCATCTTCTGTAACGCCCAGCCCAAGCGCAACCCGCTCCTGCGTCCCAAAAAGATTTGCAATTACAGGCGCATTATATCCTTTAATATTCTCAAAAATTACAGCATGCCCGGCATTTTTTACAAGCCTGTCCATTATGGCTGCAATCTCAAGATTTGCAGAAACCTCTGCCTTAACCCTTTTTAAAAGGTTTTTTGATTCCAGATGATTTAAAAATTCCCGAAGGTCATTGAAGGTCATAATACCTCGCTGTTTACTTGTTTATACCTTGCCTTAAAGGAAAAGTCGGGTGGATAAAACGGAGTATACTGTTTTAAGTATAGTAGTTGCCCGACCCAACCTTCTGTTAGGCGCCCCATGGGCGTTTTAAAAATAGCCTGTCTGCGTGCAACGCACAGGCAAGCCAGAGCCTGCCCCTGAAGGTTTTTATCAGGGGATTGCGTTTGTCAAAAAATGAAGCTTCATTTTTTGAGCGGTTAATCTCTGACAGGATATGCTCGCTTGTTATAATGGTATGTTCTAACAGGCAGACTGCAAATAAAATACCTGTCATTGCTAAATAGACTTGGCCGGATGCAATATATAGATAGAAATAGAATGAGGAGTTTACCATGCCGTATTGCTAATGATGCCTTTCAAAGATACAGTTGAAATAGATAAATCAATATAATCGCATCGCTCTGAAGCCAGAAGAAATCAATGCCTGTTTTTTGGTGAAAGCTTGTTTTTAGCCCTCTCTGTCTTTATCTTCGCTGTCTTTGCAATTACTTCAAGTGTGCACCCTTTCAAATAGTCAAGAAGCCTATGCTGTGCCTCTTTCCAAACATCATGCACAGGACACACCTCGTCTCTTTGACAATAGCCTGCGTATATCAGACAATTATTTAAACAAATCCTACCCTCCATAGCCTCTATTATATCCAGAAGACTAATATCCTTAGGTCTTTTCGTCAGGATAAAACCGCCCTCAACTCCCCTGTACGACTTTACAAACCCTTTTCTAGCCAGTGATTGAAAAAGCTTTGCAAGATAGGAAGTGGGTATGTCCTGGGCCTTTGCTATCTCATATATACCGCATATATCTCCTTCTGGTTTTAGAGAAAGATAAAGAATGCCCCTTATTGCATATTCTGCTGCTTTGCTTAATCTAAACATTTACCCCCCTGCTATAATTTGAAGACCTTGTTTATCCTATTTTAAATACATCGTCAAGAAGTTTTTACAAAACATACGGAAAGGAGCCGCCGGTAATTTTGTTGATTAAATATGAATGAGTTTCTATAATGTGTATATTTCCCTCTTTATAGCGTCACCTAATGCCTCCCATTGCTTTTACACCGCGATACATGTATTGAAGGCCTGATAAGATGGTAAAAATGGTTGTTAGTATAATAAAGCCAATCCAAAAAACAGAATGTTGGTTTAGAGAAAGGAATGCAATAATGATAGTTGATATTTGGAATACCGTGGTAATTTTACTTAGGACGGAAGGTTTCACATCAATATCCTTACCCATGAGAGATATTACTGCGATACCTGAGAGTATTATTATATCACGGCTTACAACTACGACAGAAAGCCATCCGGGCAATATGCCCTTTATGGTCAGGCTGATATATGCGGATATAAGAAGCATCTTATCGGCTATAGGGTCAAGATATGTGCCAATAACGGTTCTCTGATTAAATACCCTGGCTATAAAACCATCCAGCCCATCAGTTATGCCGGCCAGGATAAATATTGCCAGGGCAATTAAAATATTATCATCAATAACAAAAACAATAAATACCGGAACCAGCAGTATACGAAGTATAGTGAGGAGATTTGGTATGTTCATAGGAGAACAGGCTGAGGTTGAGGTTGATACAGGTTAAGGCTTTTCGCATCCTGTAATTTTCTTAACCTCAACCTGTGTTTTCACGGCAGCCAATCGTAATATGTTTTCTTTGGGCTTCTTCCTGCAATCATCTTGTTATCAGGCATAGTGGAAAAGACAGCGTCTACAATACGTTGTATTACAGGCTCATAAACCTTTATAACCCCAAGCTTAATAACATCGGTTTCCAAGTTCAAATCTGAATCCTCGGCATGAAACTCAGCTTCCCATAATCGCCCCCCGCCGGCGCCGTCATACAATTCAAATTTAGCCTCTATGGTTTGCGACGCATAGCTTAAAAACATAGTGTCATCCCACTCGGTTATAGTGATGTACAATAGAGAATCGGCGCCGCATATTGCCGCAAGTTCTTTTGGGGTCTTCCTGCTAAGCTCATCCATCCTCATGCCGCTGCCAAGAAGTTTGGCATCAACAGCTTCCAAAGATATTGGGGAGTATCCCATCTGGACAAGTTTATCATGCGCCATAATTCGAAAGAGGTACTGCGCATCTTTATTCTCTTTATAACCTTCCACAGGCAGCACAGCTACAATATTAGGTATTTTTGCATTATAATCAGGCGCCAACGAATATTTAATTGCGCCGCTGCAACCGCCGAAAAACAGCGCACAGTAAGCAGTAAGCAGTAAGCAGTAAAAAGAGAGGTAAGTTTTTTTTCTTACATCTTGTTTCTTGCATCTTGTTTCTGACCCCCGATAGAGACATTCGAGGGCAGGCTTCTGACTTTTATTCCATATCATTGGCTCACCTGCCCTTTCAGAGGAAAGAACCTTATCTCTATTCTGTCAGGGGCAAAGATACCTGACACAACCGACACCTCTGTTTTCCATTCTTTAACATCTACAGCCATAATTTCTTGTTTTAAGGCTTGAACCCCTGAGCTTGTCTCTACGGCTAAAACCGCCTTGTCTTTTGCAAATGAAATATAATAAACCTCTTTCACACCTTTTGCCTTCAAAATATTTCTCTTGAAAAATTCAAACGTTTTATAATCGCTGAGGTTAAGTATAGTAATTGCAATACTTCTAAGCTCTCCTTCTCTAATAATCCCTGCGGCGGTAAGGTCTTTAGTTAATAATGCAACAGAAATATCCGCCTCTATATAAGCGCTGTGTATCGGCACGTCGCCTTCTGCCGCACTGTCTTCATCTTCCATTATCTCTTTTGAGAGGATGCGATAATTTAAGATGTAGCGAGCCGCATTGCTGTATATTTTATCTTCCAAAATCAAAGCCAGCTTGTCCATCTCTTCTTCCGCGACAATGGCCTCTACAACCTTTGCAACAGCCCTCTTAAATGCGTCATCCATTGCTAAAATATCCGCATTTGCCGTATTTTCATATATGGCTGCGCTGCCCATTGCCTCTATGTGAACAACACCGCTGTTATGTGAAAGCGCTGGGGATGGAAGAAATACAGTGAACAGTAAACTGATAGTTGATAACTGATAACCGATAACTGATAACTGACTTTTAAATACCTTCATCCCAGAAATCCCTCTACTAAAGATATCGCCTTTTCCTTTTCATTATATGCAAGCCATTTTATATCCGACTCCCTTTTAAACCATGTCATCTGGCGTTTGGCGTATCTTCTGGTGTTTTTCTTTATCTCTATCACAGCATGTTCCAGACTGCATCTGTTTTGAATATACATTACAATCTCTTTATACCCTAACCCGCACATTGCCTTAAGGCCAGGAGAATAACCCATGGCCAAAAGCCTTCTCACCTCTTCTGCCAGACCAGCCTCTACCATACTATCTACCCTATCCTCTATGCATTTGTAAAGAAACTTTCTATCAACTGACAACCCAATTTTCAGCAGAGCATACGGTTCTTCGGAAAAATTATGCTCTTTTTGCAAGATAGATATGGACTTATTGGTTAAATAATAAACCTCAAGGGCACGGATAATTCTTGCTGTATTATTAGGATGTATTTTTGACGCCGCATCAGTATCAACCTCCTTCAATCTCTCATGAAGATGCCTTGTCCCTTCACTGCCTGCTCCAAGCATGGCAAATTCATTTCTGAGCCGCACATCAGAGGCAGGCCCCTTGAAAAGCCCTTTTGTAAGAGCCTTTATATATAACCCTGTTCCGCCAACAATAAAAATATTCTTTCCTCTCTCATGTATCCAATTAATTGCCTCTGAAGCCTCATCACGGTATCGTGCAGCAGTAAACTCCTCATCAGGATTTGCCGCATCTATCATATAATGCGGAATCTTTTCCCTCTGCCATTTTGTCGGCTTAGCTGTTCCGATATCCATATAACGATAAACCTGCATGGAATCGGCGCTGACAATCTCTCCATTGAATCTCTCTGCCAGTTCCATGGCAAGTATGGATTTTCCGGATGCCGTTGGGCCGGCTATTGTTACAACCTTTATCTTATTCATTCTATCTTACACCTTCTGCGCAGCCTTTGTTAATGTTAACAGAGTGAGTTCCGGCGGACAATTAAATTATGATGGATTACACAAATTTAAAAAATGATTACACAAATAAGAAACTAATCTTCTTAAACCCAAAAATAGACATCCATGATTTTTGGGTAAACTGGCAAGTCCTTGACAGACGTTTCACCTGTCAAGGGCAAGTTGGCTGCCAGACAACACACCCCTAAATCCCCTATAGAGAGGGGACTAAAGGGGTGGGTTATGAGGAGAAAAAATGCGCCGATAACGAAGTATGGCAGCCAAATCGGCTGGCTCCACTTGCTGCGAAGCGATTGCAAGTGGAAGATGTAAAATAGCGAGGTCTTCAATCGCTATTTTACGGTTAAAGAATCTGTGTAATCTACTTTTGTAATCTGTGTAATCGCATTATCTCCTTTTAAACATCTTTTCTATTTCACGTTTTGATATAGCCTTTATGATAGGTCTTCCGTGGGGGCAGTTGCCGGAAAAATCCACACGAGACAATCCTTTGAGCAGCGCCTTTGCCTCTTCATCAGATAACGACCTCTTCCCCCTTATAACACTATGGCAGGCAATGCGCACAAGCATATCATCCAATTTGCCTTCTATCTTAAAACTCGTTTCAAGTGATGCCAGCTCATCTATCATACCCTTTATCAAGTCTCTGCAATCCTTGCCGGAAAGCATATCAGGCACGGCTCTTATAATAAATGTATTGCCGCTAAACGGCTCTATATCAAAACCAAGATTTATTAAGGTCTGCATAGAGCTTTCCATCACATCCAGTTCTTGCAGAGAAAATTCAACCTGCTGCGGCAATAATAGCATCTGACTTGGCACACGGCGGTTATCGTAATACTCTTTCTTCAATTTCTCAAATGCAATCCTCTCTGCCGCCGCATGTTGGTCTATAATATAAAATTCGTTTTCTCTTTGACACAAAAGATATTCTAACCATAACCGACCTATTACCTCTAACTCTCCGAAAAACAAGGATTTGGCATCCGGAGCAGATTCTGCAAATTCTGCCTTGTCAAAAACCTGGGAGTATATTTCAAACCTGTCCTCATGGGTTGATGCGGCAGCATCATACAAAACAGCGCCGTCCCTCACCCTGTCTGGTAATTCCACTCCTCCATGCCATGCTTTTTTAAAGGGAAGCGAGGTGGAATTATACGGTTGAACATAAGAAGGCGCCAATGCGGCTTCTATGGCATTTTTAACAAGCTCATAAACACCCTTGGGGTTTCCAAACCTCACCTCACATTTTGTCGGATGCACATTCACATCAACGTGCTGAGGCGCAATATTTATAAACAGCGCAACAAATGGATATTTTCCATTTGCAAGACAATTTCTATAGCCATTTGCAATTGCATGATTTATACCCCTATCTCTTATCCATCGGTTATTTACATAGACAAAAAGCCACTTGGTTGTAGAATGCGCTGATTCAGGCCTTGCAATAAAACCATGCGCCCTCACTACATCGTCCCCTGCCTCTAAAGGGATAATACCTTTCAGAAAATCCCTTCCAAAGATATCGGCAATCCTCATTCTTAAATCAGCTCTTAAGGATGTCTCCACCATACCGGCATTGTTTCCCTGCTTAATGCCTGCAGGGACATGATTATAAAGCCTGAACCTTATAGATGGATATGCCAGCGCGAGCCTTGTAATTGTGTCAGATATATGGCCTGTCTCTGTAGAGATTGACCGCATAAACTTGAGCCTTGCCGGCGTATTAAAAAATATATTTCTCACCTCAACTGTTGTGCCGTCAGCGCAGCCAGCATCGCCAACTTCCCCTATCTCTCCGTTTTTTACCTTTACTGTTGTTCCTGAAATCTCCCCCAATGGCTTTGTAGTTAAAATGATTTCAGATACGGCGGCAATACTGGGAAGCGCCTCCCCGCGAAATCCCATGGTGTTAATTGTATAGAGGTCTTCCTCCTTCAAAACCTTGCTGGTTGCATGTCTTTCAAAGGCAATAACCGCATCATCCCTTGTCATGCCTTCGCCGTTATCAATAACCTTTATAAGTTTTCTGCCGCCGTCATGGATATAGACGGCTATATCATCTGCCTTAGCATCAATTGAGTTTTCAACAAGCTCTTTTACAACCGAGGCAGGTCTTTCAATAACCTCGCCGGCGGCTATCTTTATAGCAAGGGCCTCCGGCATTATCTTTATCTTATTGCGCTCAGTCATAGAATGATGTTAAGGCAATAATATGTTTAAGTCAAGGCTTGATGCCGATTAGGTAATGTAAACTTCTCTGTGTAAATTCATTGAACCATAAAAAAAGAGGGTGTATTCTCCATGT
Source organism: Deltaproteobacteria bacterium (assembly GCA_016219285.1). Taxonomy (GTDB): domain Bacteria; phylum Desulfobacterota; class GWC2-55-46; order UBA9637; family UBA9637; genus JACRNJ01. The sequence continues at coordinate 75 of JACRNJ010000017.1, read as the reverse complement.
ATTATCAGCAAAATAAAACAAAGGAGGAATACACCCATGTTGCACAAGGCAACGGTAAGAAATGTAAACCGAGCA
>JACRNJ010000014.1 GCA_016219285.1 Deltaproteobacteria bacterium | reverse complement strand
TGAAAGAACTTATTAAGGTTATCAAACAATATATAGAGTCTCATAACCAGAACCCTAAAATATTCGCTTGGACTGCTTCCGTCCAATCTATTATGAGCAAAATAGCTATAAGTAAAGAAGCGTTGGTAACACCACAATAGGTGATTAGGGATTAGAAAAAAGTGAAAGGTAAAAACTATGATAGCAACCAAAGAAAAAATTACAAAAGATATGATAGTCAATGATGCAATAAAACTCTATCCCGATACTATTGGGGTCTTCAGTAAATTTCGCATAGACTCATGCTGCGGCGGCGCTGTAAGCATTGAAGAAGCCTCAAGGAGGGATAAGGCCGATTTGGAAGCGCTTCTAAAAAAACTCAATGAAACAACCAACAACTAATGCCATTAGAAAGCTGATTGACATATTTTAAAACGCCGATGAATCGGCGGCACCTACACAAATATCAACCGAGGTGGCAAATGGAACCAATCAACATTGACAAGAAAAAGATGTTTTATAAAGACGGGTTCAGGCCGCAGATTCTACATATCTCGCCAAAGATGAAAATTCCACTTATATGTATGGAGCCGGGACAGATGATTCCAACCCACCCAAGCGGGGCTGGTATTTTTTATGTGATAGAAGGAAGCGCAATATTTACAGTTGCTGGAGAAAAAAAAGAAGTTAAGGCCGGTTCTATAGTAATTGCGCCGCAAGGTGTTGAAAGAGGGATTGAGGCTAAGGAAAGGCTTGTTGTAATAGCGTTCCATGCAGGATGATGATAGAGAACAATAATCAAGCACCAATAATCAAATAAATTCCAATTACCAATTTCCAATAACAAAATAACCAAAAGTCTTAACTTTGGGATTTCGGTTATTGGATATTATTTGGGATTTGTAATTTTGGATTTGGATTTTCTAACCCCAATGGAGGATTCTTTGGCAAAGGTAGCAGAGAGAATAACTCAGGCATCTGTGCTTGAGGCATTAAGCAAGGTAATGGACCCTGAACTTGGCAAAGATATTGTTACCTTGAATATGATACGGGATATACGGGTTGACGGTGGCAAGGTAACTTTCCGCCTTGTTTTAACCACGTCTGCCTGTCCTTTAAGAAAAGAGCTTACAGATAATTCCAGAAATGCAGTGTTGGCAATACATGGGGTAAAAGAGGCTGTTGTTGAAACATCTGCTGAAGTTCCTCAAGCCAAAAAACTTCCTGAAAAAGAACCCATCCCAAAGGTAAAAAATACAATCGCTGTGGCAAGCGGAAAAGGCGGTGTTGGAAAATCCACTGTTGCGGTAAATCTTGCCCTGGCGCTGGGAAAAAGCGGCGCTAAAGTAGGCCTTCTGGATACAGACATATATGGTCCAAGCATACCCATGATGATGGGGATTCATAAGAAGCCTCAGACAACAGAAGATGAGAAAATATTACCGATAAACAACTATGGCATAAAACTCATGTCTGTAGGTTTTATGCTGGATGAAGAAACACCTCTAATCTGGCGCGGGCCAATGGTAATGCAGATTGTAAAGCAATTCCTGACCGGCGTTGCATGGGGCGAACTGGATTATCTTGTCATTGACCTCCCTCCGGGTACCGGCGATGCACAGCTTACCCTTGTGCAGACAATACCTTTGACAGGCGCTGTAGTTGTTACAACGCCTCAAGATGTGGCGCTCATAGATGCAAGGCGCGCAATAAAGATGTTCCATGAGGTAAAGGTGCCAATCATAGGTATTGTTGAGAACATGAGCTATTTTCAATGCCCTCACTGCGGAGAAAAAGCCGAGATATTCAGCCAAGGCGGCGGTGAAAAGACAAGCCAGAGATACAATGTCCCTCTCCTCGGCAAGATTCCAATTGACCCTCATATCAGAGAAGGCGGAGACAGCGGCAACCCCATTGTTGTTGCAGACACGGTTTCACCTCAGACAGAGGCATTTATAAAAATATCGGAAACAGTTGCAGCAAAGATAAGTATGTTGGATATGGGTGAGTAAAATAAAATTTCTAAATCCTAATATCTAATTTCTAAGAAAATATCCATTAACTAAATTTACAATGTTTTGATTTTTACTTTTTTTAGTTTTTGACATTTGACATTTTATTAGGAGTTAGGATTTAGAAATTAGAAATTTATTTAAAAATTTAGTACTTTTTATTTAGGATTTATAATTTCTTAAAAACAAATGAAAACCAAAGAGGCATTAAAAATAGCCCCTCCGCCAATCCCTGAAGAGAAAGCTGTTTCTCCTTATGATATAATTATCTGCAGGGCAGGAACCATAGGCTGCCTCCATGCAATAATAAACCCCAAACCAATCGCTGATAAAATAGAAATTCTATTGGATGAGCTTGGCCTCGGCAAACATATAAAGACAAAGGCCAAAGGCAAACTTCTATATCACATGAAGTTCAAGATTGCCCTTGCAGGCTGCCCAAATGCCTGCCCTCAACCGCAAATAAAAACCTTTGGCATAAGCGGCCAAGCAAGGCCTGCAGCTACAGACGCCCATTGTGTAGAATGTATTAAGTGTGTTGACATATGCAAAGAAGATGGCGCTATAAAGATAATAGATGCCAGGCCTGTATTTGATTATAGCCTCTGCGTCCTGTGCGATGACTGCGCTGAGGTCTGCCCAACAGAATCTATTGTAATTGAGAAAAAAGGATTTAAAGTCATGGCAAACGGGAAACTAGGTAGGCACCCAAAACTTGCTGATGTTATTAAAGAAGTTGCTACAGAAGATGAGATTTATGAGATATTAAAAGATGTTGTAGAAGAGTATATTAATCAATCATCAAATAGCTAAACCTTACTGAGAATTCTTTCGCATATTTTATTGCGGAAAATATGGGAATATGTCCCCAATACTCCAAAGACGAACCTTACCAAGATATATCAGAAATGAATTCATACAATCGTCGAGACAGTCCTTCTATTGACCGCAATATTTTGGAATGTTCTGATATATCTCCATAGAACGTCATGCCACTAAAATCGTTAAATATCACCTCATATGCACTATCAAGGTTCTTCCTAATATATTCGTTTGCGCGTTCAACCCAGTCGTTATGGTCTCTTATGGGCAGAGGATTTTCGCCTATCCTTTCTCTCAACTTCTGAGCTTTTTTAACGAAGTCAGCCAACTTTGCAATAAGTTTCACCGAAGGACAGAAGAAATTATGAAACAGCCTCCATTTGCTGTCAAAAAAGCGCTGTCAAAAAAGTCCTTGACCTATATTATATTTTTTGATAAGGTGTATTCCTAAGTAAGTTGTAGGTTGGTTTGTTATATTAGTTTTAATGTTTTGAAACGCAAAACCTCTATGGCTTATGAAAATCTTTTGAAAGGAGGTTTTGTGCAATGGCAAATGGAAAAGTAAAGTGGTTCAATGAGTCCAAAGGTTATGGATTTATTGAGCAAGAGTCAGGCGAAGATGTGTTCGTACATTTTTCTGCTATTCAGGGTGATGGTTTTAAAACCCTGAAAGAAGGACAGAATGTGCAATTTGATGTCACAAAGGGACCAAAAGGCCCTCAGGCCGCAAATGTGATACCACAGTAAAAAGGGCACAATATAACCCCCAAAGCCCACCCCGATGTTTCATCGGAGTGGGCTTTTTTATTATCTGCCTTTCAGGTATAATGAAACATTCACGAACCTTTGGCTCTCAAAAGATGATAAAAATCGGTAGCCGCACCATTTATGGGTGCGTTTCGCAGGCATAAAACCTGCGGCTGCCATTATTGGCATTTTCAGATGAGAATTATGTTTAAGACAGAACTTATAATCTTTGATTTAGACGGCACACTTATTGATTCAAGCGAAGACATTGCATGGGCAGTGAACATGACCCTAATGGAGATGGGGTTTAAGGGACTTTCCTATCAGGCGATAAAAGAACGCATCGGCTGGGGAGTAAAGATGCTTCTTGAGAAGGTCTTGCCTGAAGAGAAACTTCATCTGCTTGAAGAGGCGAGGATAATATTTATGGGATATTACAGCAATCACCTCTTGGTAAAGACAGGGCTTTATCCTGGCGTAAAGAATGTTCTTGAACATTTTAAAAATAAAAAGCTTGCTGTGGCTACTAATAAGCCATTCAATCTGACTGAAAGGATTTTAGGCGAATTAAACATATCATATTATTTTAAGAAGGTAGTGGGCGGGGACGACGTGCAGAATAAAAAACCAGCGCCTGAGGCTCTGGATGTAATATTAAAAGAGGTGAATGTTCCGCCGCATAAGGCGGTATTTATAGGAGACAGCAAGATTGATGTTGAGGCAGGAAAGACAGCAGGTATTGTGACAATAGGCGCGGCATACGGCTTCCGGGGAAGGAAGGAGTTGGAGGATGCGGGGGCAGATATGGTAATTGAGGATATTAAGGAACTGATACAGGAAATATCATAAATTCATTATGGGCATAGCTGGAATAAAAACCGAGATACTAAACATTCTTGAGGGCCTCAAGGACAGGCTTTTTTCTTTAAGCTGCGATTTTTACCATAACCCAGAAACCGGACTGAAGGAATACAAAACATCTGCCGCCTCTGTAAACATCTTAAATGAGTTTAATTTCAAGATAGAGAAAGGTGTGGCAGGTCTTGAGACCGCATTCATGGCAAGATTTGGAAGCGGAAGACCGTCAATCAGTTTTCTTGTTGAGATGGATGCGCTTCCTCAAATTGGCCACGGCTGCGGTCATAATATATCAGGGATCGCCTCTATCGGCGCTGCCATAGCAGTTTCAAAAATAATTTCCAAAACAGGTGGAAGTATTGTTGTGCTTGGCACGCCCGCTGAAGAAATTGGTGTAGGAAAAATTGCAATGATAAAGGCAGGGCTGTTTGACGGGCTCGATTGCGCAATGATGACTCACCCTTCTTCAAAGAGGATAGTGTCAAGGATATTTCTTGGCCTTATAAGGCTTAATCTCCATTTTAAAGGCAAGCCAAGCCATGCCTCTGCATATCCTGAAGAAGGCATCAATGCCCTTGATGCAGTTATCCAGACATTTAATGCGATAAGCGCATTAAGGCAGCAATTACGAAGTGATGTAAGGATTCACGGGATAATAACAGACGGCGGTGTGGCTCCCAATATAATCCCTGAAAAGGCATCTGCAAGTTTTTATGTAAGGGCGAAAGATTTGGAAACGCTCTATTCTGTGAAAGAAAAAGTCCTAAACTGCGCAAGGGGCGCTGCTCTGGCAACAGGATGCCAGTTGGCTGTAGAAGAAGGCGCTGATATGAATGCGCCGTTAAAGATGAATAGAGCGCTGGCTGATACATACAGGAGGCAGTTGGAGTTTCTTGGTATTAAAGAAGACGAGTTCCCACTGGATAAAAATGCAGGCTCTTCTGATATTGGCAATGTTTCTCATGTTTTGCCAACAATTCACCCGCATATTGTTTTAAGAAGGGGGATAAATATTCATACCAGGGAATTTGCAGATGCGACAATCACAGAAGACGGAAAAAATGCCCTCATGGAGGGCGCTAAATGTCTGGCGCTGACAGCAACGGAATTGATTATGGATAAGGAGGCAATGGAGAGGGTGAAATTGGATTTTGCAGAAGCAATGAAGCAAGTCTTTCTTTTATCCTAATGGTAAACAATAAAAAGAGATGATATAATTAATTTTCTTCATAGGAGGAGAATTTATAAAATGAGAAGAGACATAAGAAAGCTGCTATCTGTAATTGGGATTATAGCATGCATTGGTTTATTATCCTTGTTTGTCCCTGCTGCATCATCAGATGCAAACGATGCAATAGGCGGAGAGAAAAGACCGATACTCTCCCCTGACCTTTTCAAAGGTAAGACTGCATACACATATTCCATTGCAAATGAAATGCCAAAGGTTTTAGACAATATCTATTGCTATTGCCACTGCCAGAAACATTCAGGCCATAAGAGTCTTTTATCATGCTATACAGATAAACACGCTGCCTTCTGCGATGTCTGCCAGAATGAGGCTATAATGGCATATGAATTACATAAACAGGGGAAAGATATCCCGACAATAAAAAAGATGGTGGATGAGGAGTTTGGAAGATGAAGCAGGAATAGGTAAAAAGGGAAGGGGTATATTTTTTATACCTGTATTTCTCTCTACCTATGCCTATGCCTGATTTAAATAAGGAGATATAACAAATGATTGAAATTATCAAACCGGTTAGGTACGGAATCTTAATCGGTCTTCTCGGCATAGTCTTCGGTATTGGCTGGGCGTTCTGGCTTGTGCTGGGCCATGAGAGGATACATAAGAGCTTTGAAGATAGGGCTGTTGAAAGAAAAGAGGCGCATAGTTTTATTCAACTTTTAGAGCCTGATAATGTCATGGCACACACGGATATTAAGACAGAACAACAAGAGGAACACAAGCATGGCCAATCTTCAAAGAATGAAGATAGCCATCAGCACAATGAAGGTATGCACGATAGTCCTGTTATAGACCTTTCGCATAAGCGGCTTACAAGAGGCCATCTCCATGCCATGGGCCTCGGCCTTGTTACCATCGCAATATCTTTCATACTTGCCTTTACCAGCGCTCCGGAAAAAATAAAGACAGTGGCGTCTTTTCTTACAGGACTCGGCGGGCTTATCTATCCATTTGCATGGATTGTTATGGGCTACAGGACGCCTAATCTCGGTCCTGCCGGCGCCGAGGCATCCGTAACTGTTATTGCAGGGCCAGGTGTTGCCCTTGTTGCCCTGGGGATATTTACAGCAGGTGTATTCCTTTTAAAGGACACCTTTAGCAAAAAGCAATAAGCGCTGGCCAAAAAATAAACCATCAGCAGGTTTCTCAAATGCAAGGTGTTATTAGGTTCGCTGTCTTTGTATTAGTACCGCTCATCTATAGCTGTTCATTTTCTTCCAACGGCGAGAGGATATTTTTTACGGCAACAAGCAAGAACGGCCTTATCACCATAAAACAAGGAGCTCCAGTGATGAAGATGGCATTAAAAGGATGTGCCAACTGCCACGGCAGAGACGGAAAAGGCGGCCATGCCCTTGATGCAACAGGCATGAAAGGCTCTGACATCAGATACAAAACCCTTGTATTGAAATACGGTGGATATTTAAGTTACATGGAGGGAAAAGGAGATAAGATTTCCGGTGGTGTTGATACTCTTATAAAAAGAGCAATAACAGAAGGTGAAGGCCAAGGATATAAACTCAATATTGCTATGCCGAGATGGGCAATGTCAGATGAGGATTTGGGTGATGTGATCGAGTATCTGAAGACTCTGTAGTTGCCCATCCCCAATTAAAACACTTGGGGACAAGTTTATGGGCGTATCCCCGCTTAAAGCCTGCGGGGACAGGTTTAAAAACGCCGATAACTCGGCAGATTGCTTTACGAAAAGTCCTCCACCTTTATTCCCAGTTCTTTTATCTTCTTTCTTAAGGTATTTCTGTTTATGCCGAGTAGTTCTGCTGCCTTGACCTGGTTGCCGCCGGTCTTTTTTAATACAAGCCTTATAAGAGGTCTCTCCATGAATGGCACTATGGTGTCATAGAGGTCATGTTTTCCACGTGCATCAATGTCGTTTATGAAGCCCTCCAGCCGGTTGGATATGATATCCTCCAGAGATTCTTTATTCTGTTTTTTCTGCGGCAGGGAGAGGTCATCAGGCGACAGCATAGGGTTTTGAGAGAGGATCACCGCCCTTCTCAGGATATTTTCAAGCTCCCTTACATTGCCTGGCCACGAGTATGCCTTAAGCGCGGTAAGCGCATTTGACGAGAGGGTCCTCGGCTCAATGCCCATATCTTCCTGAAACCTGTGCAGAAAATAGTCGGCCAGAAGAGAGATGTCTTCTTTCCTGTTTCGAAGCGGCGGCAGCTTTATGGTAACTACATTTAATCTGTAGAGCAGGTCTTCTCTGAACCTCTTTTCCTCAATAGCCTTTTCCATGTCCTGATGTGTTGCTGCAACTATCCTGACATCCACCTTTATCGGTTGTTTACCGCCTACCCTGTAAAATTCCTGCCCCTGTATTGCCCTCAGCAGTTTGCTCTGCAGGTCAAGAGGCATATCTCCAATCTCGTCAAGAAAGAGCGTGCCGTTGTTTGCAAGTTCAAATTTACCCAGCCTTGTTTCCACCGCACCTGTAAAAGCTCCCTTTTCATAGCCAAAGAGCTCGCTCTCCATCAGTTCCTTTGGTATGGCCGCAGAGTTAACAGCAATAAACGGTCCTTGATTTCTTGCAGAGTTTATATGGATGAGTTTTGCAACTATCTCCTTTCCTGTTCCGCTTTCGCCCTGAATAATTACAGAAACATCTTTTTGGGCAACCATGCCTATAGTCTTAAACACATTCTGCACTGCCCTGCTCTTGCCGATGAATGTTATTTCTTTTGCAACCCTCTCTTTTAATCTGTCTTTAAGGTCGGCGACCTCTTGTCTTAGTTTTTTGTGTTCGAGCGCTTTGTCAATGAGTATCTCTAATTCGCCAATGTCAAACGGCTTTGTTATGTAGTCAAAAGCTCCGCGCTTCATAGCCTCTACAGCATTCTTCATTGTGCCCTGAGCGGTCATGATGATGATGGGGATATGGCAGCCTGCTTCTTTTATCTCTCTTAAGACATCAAGGCCATCCTTTTCAGGCATCCTTATATCCATTATTGCGATGGAAATGTCCTCGTGTTTCAGCATTTCCAGAGCTGATTTGCCATCCCGCGCCTCTACGGTCTCTATCTTCTTATCTTTAAACATGCGCTGAAGTATCCACAGGATACTTTCATCATCATCTGCTATTAAAACCTTTTTTTCCATAACTCACTCTTTTGAAATAGTTTTGTCTTTACTAATCCCTAACCTCTATTCCCTAATCCCTGTCTTTATGCTATCGGCAAAAACACTGAAACCGTTGTCCCTTTTCCCTTATCACTATCTATCTTAAAAAACCCGCCATGTTCTTTTATAATCCTGAATGACAAGGCAAGGCCGAGGCCGCTTCCCTTTGCCTTTGTTGTAAAAAATGGTGTGAACAGTTTTTCCATATCATGATTAGATATGCCAGAGCCATTGTCTTTTACCTCTACAGAGACCATTTTCCCGCCTTTATAACCTTCCTCCACTAAATGAAAATCTGTCAGTATTCTTGTGTTGACTATTATCTCGCCGTTTTTTGTAATTGCCTCAACAGAGTTTTTTATAAGATTTAAAAATACCTGCACAAGATGTTCTTTGTCTCCTAAAACCAGTGGGAGGCTTGGGTCATAGCCCTTTATTATATTAACTGTTTTTTCCTCTGCCATACGATTGCCGAGCAAAATAACTGTATCAAGCGCCTCATGGATATTTATCGGCTGTGTATTTAGCCTGCGCGGGTTTGCGAAGTCCAGAATTTCTTCAAGTATCTTATTTAATCTGTCAACCTCTCTTATAATAATATCGGTATATTCACTTAGCCCCTTTTCTTTAACCTTGCGCGACAAGAGCTGGGCAGCGCCGCGGATCCCGCCTAACGGGTTTTTGACTTCGTGTGCAACACCTGCGGCAAATGTGCCTAAAAATGCGAGCCTGTCCTTTCTTACAGATTCTTCCTTGATGGGCTTTATACTTGAAAGGTCTCGTAAAAGCGCTACTGCCCCGATTATTATGCCATTGTGGTCAAGAACCGTGGATGTGGTTAAGCCGACCGGTACCGCCCCTCCCATTCCACCCGCCATCCGTTGGCAGATTATATTTTCGTGCTCTATAAAAATCATACCTTGTTTTAAAGTCTTCTCCAATATCTCCGTAAACCACGAGTCATTTGGAAAGACATCTTCTAATAATTTTCCAATGGTTAATGACCTTGACAGGCCCGAAATCCTTTCGGCCTCATTGTTGTATGCGGTAATAGACATACATGCATCTATGCTGATAACTCCTTGGCCAAGGCACTCTATAATGTTTTCATAAATGTTTGTTTGCTTCAAGACAAAATCCTTAATGGGAAATCTCATTATGTCTAACTGCAATTCCTAAATCCTAATGTCTAATTTCTAATAAAATGTCCAATAACTGAATTTCCAATGTTTTGATTTTTACTTTTTTGAACATTTGATATTTATTGGAAATTAAGATTTATTTTCTTAAACCCCATGCTTGATGTCAGTTCTACAAGTGTTCCCCTGACATCGCCGAATAAAATTAAGTCTTTTGCTATAACGTAAAGAGGAATGAGTTCTTTATTGAAGTGCACTTCCACATTGCCTGTTTGTGAGCCAAAAAGCCCCTTATCTATGATTATGTCCGCAAGATAATCCGTTTCAGCAGGGTTGGGGTTTAGACGGGCAACCTTTTCCTTATTTGTTTCAATTCTTACATATATGCTTGATACGCCTTTAGCCGGGAAGGTAGGGACATAAAACTCTTTGCCTTCTTCTATTTGGCCGTAGACGCCAAACCTGAAATTATAAAAGCCTGTAATGGGGTCGTCGTAAAGCACATCCGGGGGGATTTGCTCGGTAGCCTCCTTTTCCTCTTGTCCGTCTCCCCAGCTTTTCCAGTGATATGTCATTTGATTATAATCCGCCTCGGTATAGCTGTGTCTTGTCCTGTCGCCTATTTTAACAACCTTTTCAAATCTTTTTGTCCTGAACCTCTTGCCGCCATCTATCTCTTCAACATAAGCATAATAGATATCCTTCCTGTAGCCTGTAATAAATCCGATAAAGCCCATTGTTTCTGCTGTAAGGGTTATCTCATAAGCAGCGTCCTCTTTCTTGTGAATGCCTATCCTGCCTATTGCAGCCTTTTTGAACCACCAAAAACCAATGTTGTACGTAAATTCTTCTCCATTAAAATATTCGCCTATGGTTTTTCCGATATTGTCAGCATCAGATGTGGCAAGCCTTTGGCTGTCTGAAGTCATTGGCCAGCATGGAGGGGTATTTATTAAAGTGACAAGGAATACAAGAATAAAACTAACAACAAAAATTCTTCTATTCACCATTTTACAATATCTTTGGTTAACCCGAAAAATGTATTTAGTTTTTATTTTTCGGGGCAAACGCAAGATTTGAGCCAAAGACAAGGAAAAGCTGGGTGGACAAAACGGAGCATACTGTTTTAAGTATGTGAGTATTTGGACAGCCAGCTTTGACGCAGTATTTGGCCAAAGATTGCGTTTGCCAAAAAATGCAACTACATTTTTTGGGTTAAAGGAAATAAAATTTTTAGCTTGGCAATAATAGCCTCGAAATGACCTTCTAACTGGATTCATGAGATATCTTTATCAAAAACCATGTTAAAAGGCAAGGATACGGGAAAATGTTTATTGCTAAAAAGCCCGAAGATACTTTGCCCTGTTAAGGTTTGCTTGCATTTGTTTAGCCTCTTCATTTTTTCCATTATCCTTGTAAAGCTGGATGAGTTGGGCAAGGGCAGATTCGTTGTATGGGTTTATCTTAAGAATCTCTTTTAATTGAGAGACGGCATCTTCATGATGTTTGTTTTGCAGGTATAATCTGGCCAGATAGAGCCGCGCCAAGGTATTGCCCGGATATATCTCCAACGAACGTAAGAGGAATGTTTCAGCGTTTTCAATATCTTTATTGGAAAAACAAGCCCCTGCGAGGTTCATATAATGTTGATATAATTTAAGGTCAGGTTCTCCGGTATTGTCATCTCTTGTCTTCATTCCCAATAACAGGTCAATAGCCTGTTCCAAGGAGAAAGGCTGTCAGGACAAGGGTAAACACAATAAGCTGATTGCCAAAGTAAAGGATTACCAGCCTTGTGAGCAGCGCTTCATAAGAGAGGGCTGCAAAACCGACTATGAATGTAGCAATGCTGATAAGAAGGAGGAAAGAACTGCCTGTGGCTGGATGTTTTCCGTTCTTTAGGTTGGTTTTAAGCTCAACTGATGGGGTTGCCTCTTTCTTTTTTACAATCGCGTTCAGGAGAAGGCCGCCCCCTGCAGCAGCCATATTAAATGAAAACGCCCAGACCATGGTCAATTGAGAGCCAACCTTTGGCAATAAAACATAGCCTGCCGTTAGACAGCCCAGGGCAGCGCCAATGGTATTAATGCTGTATAGATAGCCGGTGCGGGATGCCTTTTCCTTTTGGTTCGCATGTGCGGTCCCGGCAATAATAGCAGGAAAGGTTGCACCCATAAGAAAGGCAGGGGCAAATAAAGAGGCGAATGTAATTGCGAGCCTGATTACAGGAAGTGTAGCTGAGTCTGCAAAGGCTGGCGCCAGTCCGGAAAATATATTGGCGAACAGCTTGAAGAAAAAAGGTGAAAGGACAACATAAAGACCGATACAGACCTCCAGAAAAGAGTATGACAAAAGGGATGGCCTGAGTTTGCTAAAGGTGCGTCCTCCCCAATAGCTCCCCAGGGCAAGCCCTCCCATAAATGCGGCCACGAGCATACTGGCAGCAGCAATCGTGTTCCCCACAATCAAGACAAGCATCCTGTTCCATGTAATCTCGCTTATAAGACTGCCAACACCTGAGGCAAAAAAGATTAAGATAAAGGAGAGCTAATTGCAGGGGAGATAGGTTCATAGGTGTTTATACTATACAGAGCGCATAACTTAGCATACCTGCGTTGCTCCTCACATTCGTCGTGCCTTGGCCTGTTTTGTTCTGACGCTCTGTATGCGCCGCAACTATTTATGTCGCTGTGTATAAATTACGCAATAGTGTAATTTGCAACTTAACACAGAAAAATGAAAATCAAATGCATTTTTCGGGTTAAGGCATCCTAACGGAGTTATTGCGGAGTTGTCAAGAGATAACCCTAAAATTTGCCTTGCTTTCCAAATATGCATAAGCGCTGTGATTATGTATGCTCTCCCAGTTTTCAGCCTCTATGCTGAACCATGTAACAGCCTTTATCTTATTCAGCCTGGATGCAATCTCTCGGACAACATCTTCCACAAACCGCGGATTGTCATAGGCATGCTCCGTAACAAATTTTTCATCCGGCCTTTTTAAAAGCGAATAGACAGGGCTTGATGCGGAATTTTCCACTGCTTTTATTATATCCTCTATCCAGACAAAACCGTGAAACCGCAGCGCAACCTTCACTGTCCCACGCTGGTTATGAGCGCCCCGTCTGCTGATTTCTTTGGAGCAAGGGCAGAGTGTTGTAACAGGCACAATCACTTCAAGAATAAAGTCTTTTTTTACGCTGAGCGTCCCTGCAAACCTGCATCTGTATTCCATCAAACCCTTTGCCTTTGAAACAGGCGCCGCCTTTTCAATAAAATAAGGGAATTCCACCTCCATGTGGGCGGTCTTGGCATTGAACCGTGTCTTCATCTTTGCCAGAATCTCCGGAAAGTTTTTTACAGTAATCTCGCCCCTATGTTCATTCAATATCTCCACAAATCTGCTCATGTGCGTGCCTTTAAAATGATGAGGCAGAGCCACATACATATTCACAGAGCCGATAGTATGCTGAAACTTATTCTTCTTATCCAGCACCACAATCGGATAACGGATGTCTTTGACGCCAACCTTGTCTATGGCTATCTGCCTGTGGTCAATCTGGCTTTGAACATCCGTTATTTTTTTCTTCTGACCCATTTTTTTACTCATAGTATGTTGCGGCAGCATTATCCGACTCCCACACCTTGACACTTGCCACATTTACCACACCATTTTGTAAAGTGGATACGGTGGGATTTAACAGCATTTTTTCAAATTCCCTATAGATATATCGTGCAATATTTTCTGAGGAAGGGTTTTCTTTATTAAACGGCATAATGTCATTCAGATACTTGTGATCCAGATTGTCTAAAATTTCTTTTAGTATCTTTTTTAAAATTTTGTAATCCACAGCAAGTCCAATATTGTTTAAACCTTTACTTTCAACCGTAACCTCAACTTTCCAGTTATGGCCGTGCAGGTTTTCGCACTCGCCTTCATAACCTCTTAAGTTATGCGCTGCCGCAAAATCGGATATTATTGTAAGTTTGTACATATTCTCTCCTGGCTGCCGATATTTTTCTTTCTTAAAGCCGCATGGTTCTGCAAATTAATCTGTCAGCGCCATGACCTTCTTTTATATTGCCCGGAATTAAAACTATATTAGCACCAAGTCTTTAGATTATCAAATTTTGAGAAGAACGGTAATGTCAATCCTTATGTGTAAATTCATTCAGAGGGTTATTCTCCCAGTTGACATTCAAATAGTGAAAAACAGCAAAGACAATCCTTTCAACACTCTCCCTATTGGTAAAGACCCCTATAGGCCGTGTCCTTCGTCTTACCTCACGGAAGGCTCTCTCAATGGCATTGGTCGTCCTGATCTTTGACCACAGCCTATCTTCTTTGATATGAAAAAAGGTCAGCAAATCCTCTATATCAGTTTCCAAACATTTGACCGCATTCGGATAGTGGCTTCGCCATTTGTCTGCAAATGCCCAATATGCCTTTGTTGCCTCTCTCCTATTCTTTGCATAAGGTATTCTCCGTAAGGTCTTTTTCACTATCTCCCAATCCCTCTTCCTTACCTTATCCAGTATGTTCCTTGTCTTATGCGCCCAGCATCTTTGTTTTAATATCTTGGGACACTGCTGTCCAAGATAATCTAAATTCATAAATCCCTTCCGCATAAAACAAGGCTTTTAGACAGGTAAATACGCATTTTCAAAATCAGGTTACCCTCTTTGTTTGTTGTATG
>JACRNJ010000003.1 GCA_016219285.1 Deltaproteobacteria bacterium | reverse complement strand
CTCGGTTTACATTTCTTACCGTTGCCTTGTGCAACATGGGTGTATTCCTCCTTTGTTTTATTTTGCTGATAATACATGGAGAATACACCCTCTTTTTTTATGGTTCAATGAATTTACACAGAGAAGTTTACATTACCGGGGTCTGTCTAACGGTTGCATATCCGAAACCTTTCTGATAATCTATCACATATCATCTATCTATGGGACGCGGCGTAAAATTATTTAAAATACTGGGCATCCAGATTTCTCTGGATTATACATGGTTTATTGTATTCGGTCTTGTTGCGTGGAGTCTTGCCCAGGGCTATTTCCCCCTCACCATTCCAGGCCTTACTACTTTTACCTATATTATTGTTGGAACAATATCTGCCGCTCTCCTTTTTATATGCGTTCTCATTCATGAGCTTTCTCACTCTTACACCTCAAACAAACTTGGAATTGAAGTAAAAGAAATAACGCTTTTTATCTTCGGCGGAGTTGCCAAACTGACCAAGGAGCCTGACGACCCGATAAAAGAGTTAAAGATTGCCATTGCCGGCCCTGCGGCAAGCACAGCGCTTGCCGCAACATTCTGGGTCCTTATGCGTCTTGTAGATGCCATCTCAATATATCCGGTTTTGTCTGCTGTTTTTGGATATCTCTCCATGATAAATATGGTGCTTGTCGCATTCAACATTATCCCAGGCTTTCCTTTGGACGGCGGAAGGATTTTAAGGGCTATCTGGTGGAATAAAACAGGCGACCTTCAAAAGGCAACTCATGTTGCAAGCCAGGTTGGCAAGGGCTTTGCGGCATTGCTCATCGGTTTTGGTTTTTTTCAAATATTTCTGGGTAATTTCATCGGCGGCCTGTGGATGATATTTATCGGTATGTTTCTGCAGCAGGCGGCAGACTCCGGCTACCGGCAGCTTCTGGTAAATAAGACCCTTGAAAGAATGAAGGTTGGTGATGCCATGACAATGAATGTCATCGCCATAGCGGGAGATTCTACCCTGGCATCCGTAGTTGAAAAATATTTCTTCGGCTACCACTTTGCAGGCTTCCCTGTTGTATCTGACGGACAGATTACAGGCATGCTCACCTTAAATAATGTGCGCATAATACCACAGCAAGAATGGAATACAACACTGGTAAAAGATGTGATGAATAAAATTTCTCCAGATGCTATACTCCGTCCTGAAGACAGCGCTATGGACGCACTCTCAAGAATGATAAACCTTGATACGGGGAGGGTCATTGTTATGGATGGCGGCAAAATCGTCGGCATAATCACCCGCAGAGATATAATGAAACTCATGGAGTTTAAGGCAGATCTTGGCATTTAAAACAGATGAAACAACTACACTGCTTCACTATTGGACATTCCATACATCCTCTCAGCAAATTTCTAAAATTCATGTCATCCTATAGTATAAACTGTATTGTAGATGTGCGTAACATCCCATCGGTTAAGTATGCGGCACAATACAATAGGGAATATCTTGACTCTGAACTCAAACAGAAAGGCATTCGATATCTCTTTATGGGTGATTCGCTGGAGGCAAAATATGATGCATGGAAAACTGAGATATTTAAATCAGGGGTTCAACGGATTATTGAAGAGTTGAAAAATGGGGCTGCCATTGCCATCATGTGCACAGATAAGGAACCGTTTAACTGCCACAGATTTGCACTAGTTTCTCATGCCTTGTCATCACAGGGTGTCAAGGTCAGCCATATTCTTAAAAATGGGACATTATGCTCAAATGATGATATGGAAAACAGACTGTTAGAAAAATATCATACAGATTATGAGCACAGCGCTTCATACCAGCAACTCACAGCAAAACAAGAGGCATTAGAAAAGGCCTATAGCGCACAGAGTAAAGAATTAACGTGTGACAGCAAATAAGTAAAGAGACAGGCAGTTAATTGAGACCTTCTAATTTAAATATCAATATCGCCTAAAGCGCAGAATTCTTAAGTGAACATTATTGCCTTAAACATACATAATTGTAACTATCACTCATTCAATTCAGAAACCGACGAAACTCTTTTATAAACAACATCCTCAAACTTTTTGAAGTGTTCTGCTCCGCATTTGATTTTAAGTTTTTCACTGCCACGTAATTCTTGTTCTTTGCCTTTTGTCTCTGCCACAAAATATATTTTCTTTTCTCCCTTGAATACTATCGCCAAATCGGGATTATAGGCGCCAATAGGCGTATTTATCTTGAACCAATTCGGCAGTTTGAAAAAGAACTCAATGTTCTCGTGGGTCTCGCAGTCTCTGGCAAACTGATTTTCTACGGATGAGTCAAGAGGGATGTAATTCTCGTAAATGGTCTTGCCCGGGTTTTTTACTGTGAAGGTAAACCCGTCAAGATATATCTCAAAGTCTGCATCGTTAAACAATGTCATTTCATAAACCTTGCCGCCGATTTTCTCATACTTGATGCCGTCAGCCATCAAATCATACAACGCTGATTTGACGGCTGCTGCCGCATTATCCATAAATAGCTGCGGGTTTAATAAAACCTCGCTCAACCTTTCTGACTTTTTGAGTATCTCCAAAATAGTGTGCCGGGTTAATTCGGTTTTTGACTGGATATAAGTTAGCATATCCGGCATGTCAAACCCTTCTGTTCCATAGTCTATTCCTGCATCACGAACTAAAATTCCGCCGACGCCTTCGCCCGTGATCGTTAATCCATGAGTAGTGGAGCGAATAGAAGGTTTCTTGGTTTCAGGCATATCCTTAACAGCCTTTGCAGCCAGTGTAATCAATTCATCCGTCTTGTAATCAACGCTGTATCGCGTCTGAAATTTTATCTTCTCCCATATCTCAAGAAATTTCGGGTCTGCCTCAAACCCTTTGCGGAAATTGACTTTCTGCCTGTCGCCCCTGTTCTTTATTCTGCCGGAAAAATCTACTCCGCAGTCTTCCTGTATCTCTTTCTGCAACGCCTTGGCAAAATCCTCATACCGTTCATTGGCTACTACTGTGAGTTTATTGATATTGCGGTCAAATATCCGTTCGCCATTTTGATTTACCGGCAGACGCAAGCCCCTGCCTATTTCCTGCCTCTTTTTGATTTCGGATTTAGTCTCGTTCAAAGTGCATATCTGAAACACATTCGGGTTGTCCCATCCCTCCCGCAATGCGGAGTGGCTGAATATGAAGCGGAGCGGGGTCTCAGGGTCAAGGAGTTTTTCTTTGTCCTGCATTATCAATTTGTATGTATCGTAATCCGCCTGACTTTCTCCTTCGGTGTCTTTCACTCTGCCTTTGCTGTCTTGCGAGAAGTAACCGTTATGCACATCATCAACGGCGTATGGCAGCAAACCGCTGAAAGCAGGCTTTGCGGCCTCCTTCTGATAAATCTCTTCAAACCATCCGGCAAACTTCCCTTTTGCCTGATTTCCGTTTGCGTCATATTCCCTGTAATTTTTAACCTTATCTATAAAAAACAGCGAAAGGACTTTAATGCCTTTGTCTTTATAAACCCGCTCTTTTTTGATATGTTCTTCAACAGTCCTGCGGAGCATAAACTTCATAACCTCATCATTCATCCCGCCTTGAGTTTCGCCTTTTGAAAGCGTCAAACCATTGGTGAGGGTAATAGCGCCGCCGCCTGCGTCAATTTCATCAATGATAAACCCCTCTTTGTAAATCTCCCGCTCTTTGCTGAGCTTATAAATATCATCACCCGCCCTGACAGTAACGGATTTCTTCACAACTCCTTTATCCGTGTTGCAGTCAATCTTGATTTTCGCGGTAATTTTGGTCTTGGCTGCGCTTATGTTTTCCAACTGAATGAACGGCTCATTCATGGCATTTTCACTTATCACCGAATCAACTTCTATTTGTTTTACCAGCCCCAAATCATACGCCTTTACAGGATTGAGGGAATAGACCAGATTATAAAGATTGGTATGTGTGGCTGAATAACGAAGGGTGCAAAGCGGATTTAGATTTGCAATCGCCTTCTTGCGGTTCTCCGTTTCCATATTCTGCGGCTCATCCACAATCACAATCGGGTTGACGCCTTGAATAAATTCAACAGGCCTTTTCCCGGTAAGTTTATCGTTGGGCTTGTTGATGATGTTTTCATCTTTGGCAAAGGCGTCAATATTTATAACCAAAATCTGAATGGAATTATTGCAGGCAAATCCCCGAAGGTTTGAAACCTTTTTGCTGTCATATACATCGTAATTGAGCTGCGCCCTGTCAAAAAGGGTCTGAAAGTGTTCGTGCGTAATTTGCAGATTTTTTAAGACCCCTTCCCTGATGGCGATTGACGGGACTACAATCACAAACTTTTTGAAGCCGTAGAGTTTGTTCAGTTCGTAGATTGAGCGCAGATAAACATAGGTCTTGCCTGTGCCGGTCTCCATCTCTACGGAGAAGTTCATTCCCTGCAATCCACCCACCCCTGCCCCTCCAAGTAGGGGATTTTTATTCCCCTCTTGAGGAGGGGTCGGGGGTGTGTTTTCCCCCTTAATAAAGGGGGGTTGTGTATCTCATTTCGTTGCTGTATCCTCTTTACATTCTCCCAAATCTGTCCCTCGGTCAGTGTCAGCTTATTTCCTACGCCGTTCTCGGAAAGCAGGGCACCTGTTGTGGTCAAAGAAAATTCAAAGTCGCCGCCGCTCAAAGGCTGGCCTTCAAATATATCGGTAACGGCTCTTATAGCCTCTATCTGATATTCCTGATTGCTGTCGAAGTGGAGTTTCATTCCTCTTCCAATTTTCCGATCAACCCCTTAGCGTCTTTTTCTTCCAGTTCCAGTTTAGGAGCAGCGCTTTTTACACGCTTCTCAACTTGTTTGATATGCTCTGCCGGGGGAAGCTGTTCAGGCGGCGTCCCGCCGATTCGTTTAATGGCTTCTCGAACTTCTTTGCCGACACTTTCATGAGTCCTGATAGCTGATTGTTGGTCTTTCACCCGTTCACGGGCGAGTTTATCGCGTGTCTGTGTCATACGAAATTGGTTTGCCGCTAATTCTGTAGTGTCCATGCGGTCCATGAGATTTTCCTTTTCAGGTATTCTTTTGTGCTTCTTTATCGCATCTCTGCCAAGCCCTCCATACATGCCTTTATATCCGGCATCATGGAAAACCCCGAACATCCTGTCATGCACTCCTGCATCACGCGCCGCACCTGACAGGGCTTTAAATTCTTCGGCAGTCTGCTTGCGAAGTTCCAAACGTTCTATATCAGCGGCAATTGCATCTGAGATTTCCTGCCTGCGTGCTTGAATTGCAAAATACTTCTGGGCATTTGCAATTTCAGGTTTTCGTGGATCGCCGTTTTGTGCAATAAGATAACAGGCAAAACGCGACAGATGATAATCAGGAACTTCGCGCACGCTTCCTGATCCAAGGTCAACCATTTTGCCGGCGCCGGCAAAATGGTTTTCAGGTGTATTTCCAGACTGTTTGCAAGAGGTCAGCGCCCTATTAATTGCATCTTCAAATCGCCTCCATTGCGTATATCCTAATAGAGGCTGAATTTCCCGCGCGCTCCAATATTCTGCGCCATGTTCATTTGCTTTCTTCAGGTCTTCAAAAGATTTGCTTCCCATTGATACCAAATTTTTATCCGACATCCCCCCTCCTAAAATAAAGCATCAAGATTGTAGTATTCTGAACTGTCAAAATTTCTTTGACAGTTGCTTCCGTATCCAATTCTTTCTCCTTATATATGTTTTGAAGATGATAGCTGATGTTCTGTTTGGAAGCGCCAAACAAATCAGCCATTTTATTAATTGTGAGCCAGAAGGTTTCATCGCCGAAAACCACTTCCACATGAATATTCCCCTCCGGCGAGGAATAAAGGATAATATCCGAAAATTGAGATTTTGATTTGTCGCTCATATCGTCTTAAAATCCACCCCTGCATCGCGCATTTGCAGGACGGTATTGGTTTTAAGCTGGTCGTTGCCTGTGAATAAACTATCAAGGGTGATGACCTTTTGCGGCTTGGCGGCAATGATCTGTTCTATGAGTTTTTCATTCACTGCATCTAATGCAATTATGAGTTCGTTGTTGTTGATGCTGTAATACCCCCCACCCTGGCCCTCCCCCGCAAGGGTGGAGGGGACTTTTAAACTTCCTCTCCCCTCAGCGGAAGATGATTGAACTTTTAACCCTCCTCTCCCCTCAGCGGGAGAGGATTGAGGTGAGGGGTGGTTTTGGGTAACATACTGCACCGGACTTGTAATTTCATACCCAGCCTTGAGCATAAGCTCATAAAGCATATTTTGTTTTTCGGCTCCGGGCCGGGTGGGGTTAGTAAATGCGTCAAGCTGCTGTTCCAGGTTCTCTTCTGTGATTTCCTGGCTACGCCAGATTTTAAAGCTGGAGGGAGAAAGCTTGAATACCTTGAACCCCAAATCCAGATTGCCTTTAGCAAACAAATCAGGCTTCTCGGCTTTTTCTTTTTCTATTTTCTGAATAACCCTGCGGATGCGCTCTTTTGCAATATCTGCAATGGTCTTATATCCTGCCTTGTAAGCCTCGCTGTCTTCATCGCATTGCTCAGGCATTTGCACAAGAATAAACTTACGACTGCCGCCGTCTTCTTTGTTGAGTTCTAAAACAGCTTGGGCAGTGGTGCCGGATCCAGCGAAGAAGTCGAGGATGATATCGTCTTCTTTTGCTGTTGAAATAGTGAGGGTTTTCTTGATTAACCTTACGGGTTTTGGTGTGCTGAAAATCTTTTTACCCAATAGCTCTCCCGTTTCCTTCTGGCCTTCATCATTGTGACCAACATCTTCAAACGGCCACCAAGTGCTAGGGACAACACCATCTTGTATTTCTGATAGAAACCTTTTAAGTCTTGGTTTTTTATAACTTATGTCTGGCCCCCAATAAAGCCTGTTCTCTTTGACCATTATTTTATGCTTATCTTTGCTATATCTCCATACAGCATTTTCATCTGGCCAAACCTCTTCCCCTGTTTTTGGATGGATAACTGGATACCAAAGTGTCGGACGTTCAAAACGCGACTTATTGCTCACGTAATTATCTGAAGACCAAACACCCCTTGGGTCGTTATCTGGATTAACATATCTGTTAAGTTGTTTTTCTGTTCTTGGAAGTAGTTGTCTCTGGAATGCTGAAGATTTTTGATACACTAAAATGTAGTCGTGCATCTGGCTTATACCATCATCATCATTTGAAACAGCATACTTCTTCTGCCAAATGATCTAAGCCACAAAATTCTCTTCCCCAAATATCTCATTCATAACCATCCGCAGGTTGTGAACCTCGTTGTCGTCAATGTGAACAAAGATAACGCCGTCATCGCGCAGGAGGTTTTTGGCAAGAAACAGGCGCGGATAGATCATGCTAAGCCAGTTGCTGTGAAAGTGTCCGCTGTCCTTGCTGTTTTTGCGGAACAGCCCCTCTTTCATCAGAAAGCCTTCTTCGTCCTTGTCACCGATGCGCTTGAGGTAATCTTCCTTCTTTTCGCTGAATCTGTCGGGGTAAATAAAGCTGTCGCTTCCTGTGTTGTATGGCGGGTCAATGATGATGCACTTCACCTTGCCGTAATAAGCCTTTTGCAGAACCTTGAGGACTTCCAGATTTTCGCCTTCAATAAATAGGTTTTCCGAAGTGTCAAAGTTTACGGATTCTTCCGGGATGGGCTTTAATGTGGCTGTAGTAGGCTGCTGCAAAACTCTAAAGGCATCAGACTTTCCCGCCCAATTCAACACATACCGCTCATTGGCAAAGTTGATGGCATCGCCAAAAGCGGCTTTCAGCTTCTCCCAATCCAACTGATTTTCGGTAAAAATATCTGGGAAAAACTCTTTCAGCTTTTGAAGCCTGGTCTGTTTAATATCTATTGATTCTCCGTCCATTGCTTCCTTTTTTGATCTACATTTAATATAGCCCATCAAAGAATAAAGTTATCCTTAATAACGTAAATACTATCAAATTTACTTAAATGTTATACAACACCTCTTGCCTAAAAGCAATGATGTGAAGCATCCGTATTTGGACAGCCAGATTTGATACTTAGATACTTCTCCATTATTTAATTTACGCTCAAAAATTGCACAGATGCAAGACTCTGTAGTTTGCCGATTTATCGGCGCTTTTAAAGACGCCCATGGGGCACCCAACTAAAGGTTGGGTGTTGTCAACAAATAGAATTGTCCGCCAGAAAAACCTGTCCAGAAAAATGTCCGGAAAAATCAGTTGTGCCAGAAAAATCTTGACATAAAGGAGTTTGTTACTTAAGATGTGAACCTAATGATTCTTCCTACTTCAATGAAAGGAGGAGACAATATACAGCGCTGCGTCATAATATAAAATAGAGTTGATTTTACTTTATAAAAAAACGATAAGGAGGTTAACAATGTTCAACAAAATTATCGTGTTCTTGTTGATTATGCTGTGTGTCCCTTACTTTGTCCTTGCACAAGAAAAAGGACAAGCCGTTTCTCTCTCAGGTCATGGCACATATGGCGCATATTCAGGAAGCACACAAAGGGACAATATTATATCAGAAACCCTGAACCTTTCTTATATCCCAAACCCCGAAAACGGACTGAATTTAACGGTTAAAAATTCGAGTCTTAATCTCAAATCTCCGCTAAATGATATAAATGGCACAAATATAGGCGCTGAATACCTCTGGACGCCTAAAACAGAAAAAGGCAGTTTCATCGGAGGAAAGGTCGGCGCTCTTTATATCAACAGCGATGACCAGAATTCGGACAATACCTTTATACCTTTTCTCGCTATGCTCTATAAATCACCTGACTTGAGAAAATATTTTGATTTTGGATATGCCCGCACAGCCTATAACGACACAACAGCAAACCAGTTTACAGTTACAGGCGGGGTTTCTCTTTTTAACGATTTTGTATGGTCTCAAACAAGGCTTTACTATATTGACTTAACTCAAATGGTTCAAGGCAAAAAAAATACGTTTGCAGTTGAAGAACGATTCACCTATTATGCAATACCAGAGAAATTAAGCCTGACCCTTTACGGTATGCTCGGGCAGAGAATATATGCCTACGACCCCGACCTGCAAACGGCTTATAATCTTTCCGATATTCACGAAGGGAGCGCCGGAGTATCGCTGAATTATAATCTTACAAAATCAGTATCTGTTTATGGGGATGTAACTTATGAATATTATAATAACAACAATATTGACGATAAATATAACGTGCAATACAGCACGGCAGGCATCAGCATCTCATTTTAAAGGAGGATACAATGAAAAAACATACAATGTTTTCAATAGTTTTACTATTCGCTTTGATTCTGATAAAAGGGGCGGCATTTGCCGAGGACAGGAGTTACTCTCTTGGCTATGAGATAGCAAAAGACTTTTCAGGACTGAAACTCAGAATATCAAGTAATGCAATTGCACCAGGGCTGTGGCTTGGTATAACATTTTATACCCCTAATGCCACAGAAACAGAAACACAGGTTTATCCTATAAAGTCAGGGAAAAGTCTTACAGAAATCCCTGTTAATCCAAAATTTATAAACGGCACATTTGAGGCTGCTGTATGGACCAAGAAACTTTCCAAAGATGAATGCCTGAAGACAGACGACCTCTGCCAGAAAAATGGCTACAGACTAACAGGCATGACAGCATATATATGGAGATATATAGTAAATCCATAATTTACTGGAGACCCCAAAAATAGACATTGATTTTTGTGGAAGATTATATGGATATACAGAAACTGAAAGACCTTGCGGTCAATGAGAGCGGTCTGATATTTGAGCCGTCCACAGGGTATATATTTACATCTAATACAACAGGCATCCTGATAATAAATTCTCTGAAAGACGGCAAAGATACAAGTGAAATTAAGAAAATTGTTGTAGATACTTATGATATAAATGAAGATATCGCTGAGAAAGACATCTTTGACTTTATAAGCAATCTTGCCAACTGCGGACTTATAAAGGTATGAATGCAGCGATAACAGGACTTAATGCAGGGGACACCCCAGGCCCAGGGGTGCCTGTGGCAAGGTGTATCAGGGAACACCCTGAATGTCAGGGACGCATCATCGGACTGGCGTATGATGCCCTTGAGCCAGGCGTGTTGGACAATCAATTAATAGATTCCGCATACCTCATGCCTTACCCAAGGGCAGGTAAAGACGCCCTTTTAGAAAGAATCCAGTATATTCATGCCAAAGAACAATTAGATGTAATAATTCCCACCCTTGATTCCGAGTTATTAAATTTTATATATATTCGTAACAACCTGTCTGAAATGGGAATAAAAACCATCCTTCCAACAGAGGAACAGTTTGTAAAAAGGTCAAAGATAAATCTCCATAAACTGCAACATGAATTCGGGATAAAAACGCCGGAAACACATCTTATAACAGATATAAATAAGATATTGCTGCCAAAAGAGGATTTCCCAATTGTGGTAAAAGGCATATTTTACGAGGCTTACATGGCTTATTCTAATGATGAGGCCGTTCATTATGCCCTTAAAATCGTCAACAAATGGGGGTATCCTGTGCTTATGCAGAAATATATTGAAGGGGAGGAGTTTAATGCGGCGGTTATAGGCGATGGAGAGGGGAATACAATGGGGATAGTCTGCATGAAAAAAATAGTTCTTACGGACAAAGGCAAAGGATGGGCATGTGTGAGCATTAAAAACCATGGGTTGATGGATTTGACCCAAAAGGTTGTCAGTTCCCTGAAATGGAGAGGGGCGCTGGAGGTTGAAGCAATATATTCAAAAAAAGAGGAGGGTTTTTATCTCATTGAAATAAATCCGCGATTTCCTGCATGGATTTATTTAGCAAAGGCCGCTGGCATAAACCTGCCTTATATGCTCCTGCAGACTGCCCTTGATAAAGGGGCGGGATTACGAAACGGAGACCCCCCTGTTTCAACCTATAAAACAGGGGTTGTATTTTCCAATTATACTGTAAATCTTATTACTGATTTAACAAGTATTCAGACGCTCTTTACCACCGGAGAGATTGTTTATGAAAAAACTGTATGAAAAACCATTCATAACACGGCATCATGGAGGGATTATTAATAAGTTTGGGGAACCACCCAGAACCCAGATATATGACTCCATTGACGGAATAAAGGTATCTGAACTTATTGGAAGATTTGGGAGTCCGCTCTTTGTATATTCAGAAAAAAAGATTAAAGAACAATACAGACGTTTGCTGGACGCATTTACCTTGCGATATCCAAAGGTGCAGCACTCATGGAGTTATAAGACTAATTATCTCAAGGCAGTATGCAAAACTTTTCATAACCTGGGCTCGTGGGCAGAAGTGGTCTCGGACATGGAATACGAAATGGCAAAGAAACTTGGCATTGAGCCGGCCAAGATAATATTCAACGGACCTTTCAAGCCGTATCATATACTTAAAACTGCATTGACTGAAGGCGCTATGGTCAACATAGACGGTATGGATGAACTCTATGATGCTGAAAAGATAGCCCATGAGACAGGCAATCCTGTGAACATTGGCATAAGGCTTAATATGAGTCTCGGGACGTATACTGCATGGGACCGATTCGGCTTTAATATAGACTCAGGAGAGGCATACAGGGCTGTAAAACGGGCTGTGTCGGGCGGAAAGATATGCCTGACGGGTCTGCACTGTCATGTTGGCACTTTCATGCTTGACCCTGATATTTACAGAATGGCGGTTAAACGACTCATTGAATTCAGCAAACTTATAAAGGATGAGTTTGACATAACCATAAAATATATTGACATCGGCGGAGGCTTTGCGTCCAGAAACAAACTTAAAGGCGCATAT
Source organism: Deltaproteobacteria bacterium (assembly GCA_016219285.1). Taxonomy (GTDB): domain Bacteria; phylum Desulfobacterota; class GWC2-55-46; order UBA9637; family UBA9637; genus JACRNJ01. The sequence continues at coordinate 38,009 of JACRNJ010000003.1, read as the reverse complement.
CTTCCTACAGATGAAATCACGCCTGCATTTGACAGTTATGCCGAGGCAGTGGCAGACGAACTCTTGTCAGCCATTAAACCTGGAGAACTGCCGCTGCTGATACTTGAAACAGGCAGGGCATTAATAGACGAATGCGCCTCGCTCATTGCCTCTGTATGCGCTGTTAAACGGCTCCCAAGCGGCATGAGGGCAGTTATAATTGATGCAGGTGTAAACCTCTTATTTACATCATTTTGGTATAATCATAATATACTGCCTGCCGTTGACAGGGGTTATGTTACTGAAGACCATGTTGTTTATGGTCCACTCTGCATGCAGATTGATGTGATCCATCCGCAGATAAAACTCCCGCATCTTGAAAAGGGAGATGCTGTTATCATAGGGCCTGTAGGCGCATACAATAACACCCAGTGGCTGCAGTTCATTCAGTTAAGACCCAATGTGGTTATGATTGGGGAAAACGGAGATATATCCGTTATCAGAGAGGCAGAAACACTTGAATATCTTCAAGAAAAAGAAAGAGTTCCTGAATGGATGGGTTAGGCTCATCCTTGAATCTATACCTCTCTCCTACTCAAATATATTCTTCTCAGACAGCAAACTATTAGGCATTGCAATCCTTGTCATAACAATGCTTTATCCATCTCATGGCGCTGCCGGCATACTGGGCGCTGTTCTTTCAAACACATGGGCATATATTATAGGAATGAACAAGCAGTCTATAAAAAATGGGCTGTATGGTTTTAATGGTGTGCTGGTCGGCCTGGCAATAGGTTTCTTTTATAGCATAAACCTTCAATCCATATTGTTCCTTTTAATTATATCCTTGTTTCTTACCTTGTTAACCGTTTTCCTCAACCAAGTCTTTAGTCAGTATTTTGGGCTGCCTGCCATGAGTATGCCATTCAACATAACTACATATCTCCTTATACTTTCAGGCAGCGCCTTTTCTCTCCTTATACCTATACCGTCACAACGGCTCTCCATTATAGATATTTCTTTTTTACATATTTCTCCTGAAGTTACTATGTTTCTTTCCTCATTCAGCGCTATACTGTTCCAGCCAAATCCAGTTTCAGGGCTTTTAATAGCTATAGCAATACTTTCTTATTCAAGGATTGCAATTATACTAATGATTGCAGGATTTGTTTTTGCATTGCAGACGCACAATGTTTTAGGGCTGGATACTAATATTATTGACAGTAAATATATTGGTTTTAACTATATGTTCACTGCCCTGGCAATAGGGGGTATCTTTACTGTCCCTGGCCCAGGCAGTCTGTTTCTATCCATTTTATCCTCGTCTGCAACTGTAGTCATTATAGCCGCAGGCAAGGCGCTTCTGCCAGATGGATTCTCTCCGCTTGCCATGCCTTTTAATATAACAGTGTATCTGTTTTTATACAGCCTTAGCCTCAGGTCATATCCATCACTGGGTATTCAACTGGTAAAAGACGATATATCTTCACCTGAAAAAAATCTAAAGACACATCATGAAGGTCTCAAACAATGGAAAAAATCGGCAATAAAAATATCGCTCCCATTTTATGGAAAATGGAAGGTTACACAAGGCGCAAACGGACAATTTACACATAAAGATGACTGGTCTTTTGCCTATGACTTTCAGGCAGTGGATTCAAACAACAAAACATACAAGTCTGATGGCTCTGCATTAGAAGATTATTACTCATACGGCATACCTGTTACTGCCCCTGCTGACGGTAGGATTCATTCTCTGGTAAACGATGTGCATGATAATCTTACAGGCAAGGTTAATACAGAGGCAAACTGGGGCAATTATGTAATAATTGAACATGCCCCCAACTATTATTCCTGTTTGGCGCACCTGAAACAAGGTTCTATAAAGGTTATTGCCGGCCAGAATGTAAAAAAAGGTGAAATAATAGCGGCATGTGGAAACTCTGGAAGGTCTCCTTATCCTCATATACACCTTCAATTTCAAATGCTGCCTGTTATAGGCTCTCCCTCAATAAGTTTTGAGTTTTCTAACCTGATGGTATGCAATGAAAAGCAGAAATTTATTACCCAAGGTGAAGTTCTTGAAAACTCTGTTGTGCAAAACATGAGCCCTTGCCTTAATTACGAAGAATTTTTTCCATATTCCTTAAATAAGATATGGACATACAAGTTTACCGCCAAAGGTAAAGATAAAATAGAACAATGGACGATGGATGTGGACTTTTATGGAAACACAATCTTGATGTCATCGCCAAAGACCACAAAGATTTACTTTCAGTTGTCTGACGGAATATTAAGCATTAAAAACATTGAAGGAGATGCCGCAACTGGTCTATCGCTCATGGGCAGTCTTTTATCAGAAGCCCCTTTTATTAGTAATGACGAAATAACATGGGACTCATTTGAGCCTTTGGATTATGGCCTGCGGCCTATAGGCAAGGCGCTACTTGACATTCTGTCAATATTTGGGATTAGTGTGATGAACAATCGTTTATATAGGGCAATGAATTCAAGCGATGAGATGCTATTAAGCATAAAATCAGTTTTGTATTTAAATATCCCTTTTTTAAGCATATATCTAAAGGAGCTCCCTGAGGGAAAGCTCGTCTTTAAAAGAAGGGTTGGACTAAAGAGTGTCAAAATAGGAAATAAGGAGGTTGCAGTAATGGGATAGAAGAGGAATGGGATAGGGTCAATACAACAAACAGATACAATGTCCCTTTAGTTATTGAAGTAGTCTCAAGGTTGCCCTTATGTAACATCTGGACAGATAATTTGTCAAAGGTCAGATTTAATTGTTGTCAATTGAGGCGCTTAAAGGTTAAAATAAAAAAAGATGAGCAAGAAAAACACCAATCGGCACAATATCCTTTATTTTTCAAGTTTCGGCTCAATGAAAGGCGGAGGGCAGCGCAGCCTCTTTTATCTCGTCAGGGGGCTTAATAAAAACATATTCAATCCCATTGTCGTATGTCCTGAAGAGGGCGAACTGGTTAATAAACTCAAAGAAACCGGCATAGAAACAGTGGTAATGCCTTCCAGAAGATTCAGGCATTTAAGCATTAGATTTATAATCAAACTATTAAGGCTGTTTAAAGAGAAAAATATTGCCATTGTCCATACAGATGCGCCTGCAGAAACCTTTTATGCCGGGGTTGCGGCGCGGCTGCTCGGCATTCCTCTGGTATGGCACATAAGGGTGAGTAATGGAAATAAAGTTATAAATAGCCTCTTATCCTATCTATGCGCCAAACTTATCCTTGTGGCAAAATCATTGGAAAGCCGATTCCCATATCTGAATTCAAACAAACTTGTGCCCATCATTAATGGTATCAATGTAGAAGAGTTTGACGCATTTTCTAGAACCGACATAAGAAAAGAAATAGGAACAGATAAAGACACTGTAGTTATAGGTTGTATTGGAAGAATAGAAGAGATGAAGGGGCAGGAATATCTTGTAAGGGCGATAGACATAGTTTCAAGAGAAAGAAGAGACTTCCGTGTCCTTCTTATCGGTGAGGCAGATGAGACATACTATAAGGATATAATGGCTTTAATGGATTCCCTTAATATAACAATGCTCTTTTCATATCTTGGTTATAGAACAGACACAGCAGGAATAATAAAAGATGTAGATATACTAGTTTCTTCATCATTTCAAGAAGGGCTCTCAAGAGTCATCCTTGAGGCAATGGCAGCAGGCAAGCCGGTTATAGCCACGGATGTAGGAGGCACAGGAGAGGCTGTTATTGATGGAATTAACGGCTATATCATCCATCCTGGTAATTATAATGCGCTGGCAGAAACAATCTTAAATCTCTTGAGCAGTCCTGAAAAAAGAAAAGAGATGGGCACGCAAGGCAGGCAACGGGTGGAACATCTCTTTTCCCTTACAGACAACATAAATAAAACAGAGCAGTTATACCTCAGCATATTGAAAAATGCTAACTAAAGAAGCGGTTAAAAAGATATACCTTCTGACAAGGGCGCTTCTCCTGCGGCCATTATGCCTTATGAGGCCACAGAGGACCCTCGAGCCTGACAGCATCAGGGATATACTCTTTCTGAGGCACGACAGAATAGGCGATATGGCATTGTCCCTTCCTGCCATAAAACTCCTTAAAAATTCCTTTCCTCATGCCAGGCTGACGGTTGTTGCATCCGGGTCAAACAAGGACATCCTATCTAATAACCCTTATGTAGATGAAGTCCTTGTGTATAACGGCATGTTTGATTATATTAAGCATGCACATCACAGGAGGTTTGACCTTGCCATAGACCCCTTTCATAACAATCATGAACTCAAACCAGCCTTTATGACCTTTTTATCAGGCGCAAGATACAGGATTGGTTTTGCCTTCGCTGGCAGAGAACTCTTTTTTTCCATGAAAGCCCCTCTTTATGATGAAAAAAATTCCTTTATACAGATCATGATGCTCATCCTGTCCGAACTAGGCATTGAGGATGATAAATCTGATGAGCCTCTGATTTTTATAACACCTGATGAAAAAACAGAGGCAGAGAAAAACCTTTCAATCCTTTCGGGCAAGAGACTGGCTGCAATTCATCCCGGCGCATTCTATCCGTCCCAAAGATGGCCGATAGACAGGTTTGCAGAGATAGCAAAGGAGCTGTCCTATCATGGATTCGGTGTTATCTTTTTTGCCCCTGCAAAGGAGTTCCCTGACTTTGATAAAAATATATTTAAAGACTCTCTTAATGTGCTGATTGCAAATGATATGCAGATGAGGCAATTTATCGCCCTCTTGAGTTTGTGTGAAATCCTGATATGCAACAATTCAGGACCTCTTCATATAGCCTGCGCATTAAAGATTAAGACAGTATCCATTATGGGGCCTACTGTCCCGGCAGTATGGCGGCCGCATGGCAAAGGGCATACAGTAATAAGACGGGACTATCCATGCAGCCCATGTAATAAAGCCATTTGCAAGACACATGAATGTATGGTAGATATAACGGTAAAAGAGGTTATTAAGAAAGTCTATGATAGATTAAGTTTATAATAATAAATTAGAGGTGTTTTTAGATGAAAAGTGTAAGTATAGTCCCCTTAAAGAATATCGGCAGGATTGTGCGCAAGGCCATACAGGACCCCCGTTTCGCCCTCCATTCCTTTCGCAGACGGTTCCTCTCTTTCTTGACCTACAAATTCGGCAGCGGATACAGCGCCCCCCCGGAAACTGTTTCATTGTTCCTGACATACCGCTGCAATCTGAGATGCAGTATGTGCGGACAGTGGGGGGAACACGGTGTGTTCAAGGATTACACATCATCTGCCCTCAATCAACACCTCAGTCACGAAACAATCAGAAGGCTTCTGCGCGAATTCAAAATCTTTAAACCCACGATAACCCTGTTCGGCGGCGAACCGATGCTCTATAAGGGCTGGATTGATATTGTGAGGGAAGCAAAAGAAAACGCCATGAGATGCAATATGGTCACCAATGCTGTCTTACTCTCAAGGTATGCAGAGGATATGGTGAAATATGAAATGGACGAGATCATTTTCTCTCTTGACGGACCGCGAGATGTGCATGACCGCATAAGGGGAGTGGCAGGGACGTTTGACAGGGCAATGGACGGATTTAAGCTCTTAAGGGATATCAAATTTAAACAGGGCAAGAAAAAACCGTTTGTAACCATAAATGCCACCGTCAATAATTATAATTACAACTGCCTCTCCGAAATCGTGGATATTGCGGATGACGTAGGCGCCTATCACCTGAACATACACCATCTCCTGTTTCTGAACAAGGCAATATGCGAAAGGCACAACAACTTTTTCAAGGAAACATTTGGGGTGACATCTCCTGACTGGTTCGGTTTTGTGCGCGACACCCTTCCTGATATAGATGTTGACACCCTTCTTAAACAAATGCGCCTGATAAAACAGAGGCAAACAGGGGTGTCTGTAAGCTTTTACCCGAATTTTACAGAAGAAGAGATACGGGAATACTACACTGGGTGGGAATTTGAATCAAAGAGTTACTCCAACAGGTGTCTGAGTCCGTGGATGGTGGCTTACATATTCCCTGACGGCTCTGTAGTACCATATCACACAATGAACTATAACATGGGGAATGTGAATGTCAGCTCCTTCATGGATATATGGAACGGAGTGAAATACAGGAAGTTCAGGCAGGTAGTTAAACATATAGGGAAATTCGCTGTGTGCGGCAAAGGCTGCACAGAACTCTACAGATATTAGCCAAAAAATGCAGTTGCATTTTTTGGCAAATGCACTTTTCGGTTTAAGGTCTTACTTTGGGCAAAAAGATTATACACATAATCACAAGGCTGGACAAAGGCGGTTCGGCAGATATTGTGCTTAAACTCTCTGCAGAATTAAAAAACAGGGGATACGATGTCGGCATCTTAAGCGGACTCACAACAGATCCTGTCGCCGATATTGAAGGGTTCACAAAAAAGACAGGTATAGAAATAAAATTTATCCCTTATCTGCAACGTAATATTAATCCGTTAAAGGATATACAGACTTTTCTTTACCTTTTTAAGCTGCTGAGGAGAGAAAAACCATTGATAGCGCATCTCCATACCTCAAAGGCTGGTTTTATAGGAAGGCTCGCAGCGAAACTTGCAGGGGTGAAGTGTATTGTCTATACCACCCACGGACATATATTTTATGGTTACTTCAGCAGGATTAAGACAAGGCTCTTTATCAATATGGAGCGCCTCGCATCATTCTTCTGCGACGCTATTACCACACTCACCGAAAAAGAGAAAAGGGAATTCCTGAACCTTAATATAGCAAAAAAATGTAAGATTATTCCAGTGCCGAATGGATTGGATATTAGTTTGTTTTCAGAAGCAAAAAAGGGGACCATACGGCGTGAACTTGGTATAAACGACGAGACCTTTCTTATCGGATGGGTTGGACGTTTTGAGCCGGTTAAAGGACCGGATATCTTCCTGTCCGTATGCAAGAAATTGCATGATATGTTTAACAATGGCGTTATGGCAGTGATGGCAGGCAACGGCGCCCTTTTTGATGATATAAGAAAAAAACGAGACATGCTTGGATTAAACAAGTTTTTATTGCTTTTAGGCTATAGAAATGATATTAGTCCTCTATTTGCAGATATTGATATTCTAGTCTTAACCTCGCTGAATGAGGGATTTGGCATGGTTATACTGGAATCTATGGCTGCCGGCAAACCTGTGATATCTCACAATGTAGGCGGCGTATCTGACCTAATCGTTGATAATGCAACCGGATACATGGTTAAAAAGGGGGATATTGACGCTATAGCAAACCATGTTAAATACCTTATAGAGAATAGAGACATATATAATTCATTAAGTGTCAATGCATATAATCTGGCAATCAAATATTCCCTTTCAGAAATGGTCAGTAAGTTTGAAGAGGTTTATAACTCAGTATTGTCAGCCGCTAAATATAATGGAGGGTATAGCCGGCCATGAGAAAATTTGAAAAAGTGCTTGCCATAGGAAGCCACCCCGATGATATTGAGATAGGATGCGGGGGAACTATTGCCAAGTGGGCAAAAAGCGGCGCAGAGATTTATTTCATGGTGATGACCTTTGGGGAATCAGGCGGCGAAGCTGCCATAAGAAAACAGGAGCAGGAAGATGCATCTAAAATACTCGGCATAAAAAAACTTTACTGGGGTGATTATCCGGACGCCAATTTCATACTTGACAACACCCTTATAACGGATATTGAAAAGGTTATATTTGAGATGTCGCCCGATGTTGTCTTCGTGCATTATCACAAAGATACACACCAGGACCATAGGATACTATCAACCGCTACGATCACGGCATCCAGATATACATCAAATGTGCTGTTTTATGAAGGTCCAAGCAGCTATGAATTTTCACCTGTTGTTTTCGTAGATATTTCCAGCCATATTATCAAAAAATTCGATTCGCTGTATGCACACACTTCACAAGTAAACAAGACAAATATAAAAGGACTGAATATTGCTGAGATAGCTGAAGCAAATGCCATATTCAGAGGGACTGAAGGCAGAGTAAAATATGCAGAGGCTTTTGTCCCATTCAGGTTTTTTGTATAAGTACCTGCTGCACAGATAAATAAAACATACGGCCATGGATGGTGTTCATTGTGTTGTTAAAGAGTCTAGTGCTTGCGCCTCTTATTATTCTTACCATCCTCATCCGTAAGCGCTTCTTTGATTTGGGCTTGTTCTGGTTATTTTACTTACAACTCTCCTTTTTACTTGCCTTTTTCATAATGCCCTTTATAATAAGATTTGCCTTTAGATTCAATATACTTGACATACCTGACAACAGAAAGATCCACAGCACACCTATACCAAAAATAGGCGGAATTGCTGTTGCATGCGGCTTTATCCCTTCTATTCTCCTGACAGGCACACAGTCACCTGAACTCATTGCCATCATAGCAGCCTCGCTCCTTGTATTTGTGTCAGGGGTGTTAGATGACATGTTTTCCATCTCTGCAAAATTAAGATTGTTTGTCCAGTCTATTGCTGCCTTTCTAGTCGTATTATTCGGCGTGCATCTGAATATACTGTCTGCCGATACATACACAGGAACGGTCATAAATGTTCTCCTTACATTTTTATGGATAATAGGCATAACAAATGCCTTCAACTTTTTAGATGGCATAAATGGAGAGGCGTCAGGTTTGGCGGTTATTATAGGGCTCACCCTTGCGGTGTTTGCATTCAATAGCGGAGCTGCTTTAAAGGGAGCGGTCATTGTCATTGCTATCGGGGCTGTATGCGGCTTTTTACCGTACAACTTAAAACGCAATGCCGATATTTTCCTTGGAGATGGAGGAAGCGGATTTTTAGGGTTTTTTCTGTCAGCCATGAGCATTCATATTGAATGGGGGGAACAGCCGAGTTTAACAAATCTGCTGATGCCGGTAATAGTATTTTCCATCTGCATATATGATATGTGCATGACTACTGCCACAAGGATTTATACTGGAAAGGTAAAGACCTTTTTGGAATGGCTGATTTATACAGGCAAGGACCACATCCACCACAGGCTTTCAGATATTTTCAGAGGGAACAAGCTGACAGCGGTTGGATTTATCTATGCCATATCTGCGAGCAATGCAATATTCCCTGCCTTATTTGCTATTTATAAAGACACATCAAATTGGTTTATCATAGCAGCCTTTTTTCAGACTATACTTACTTATGTCATTGTCACCATTCTGCTCTTCAGGTCGGAACATTCCTGGCACACCATAACTAAAGATTTATTTTAAAATGCCGATATGTTTAATATCTTCGGCAATCAAGCCTAAAAATTAAAAATATCAAATTATTATTGACAAAATCCTCAAAACTTGGTTTAATTAAGCGTCTTTAAATTTAAGTGTAACGCTTAATGGTGAAATATGACATTAAAATCAAAATCTACTGGAAGTTCTAAACAATCTCGGTTTGGCCTTACTATTATTAAGCATGATGATGCCAGAATCATACGTAAATTCAAAACTATTTGTAGAAAACAAAAAAAACGCTATACAACCATTGCGCTCAGTCTGTTTCGTGAATATATAGATGACTATGAAGCGACGAGGTAATTAATATGAATACTATCACAGACAAGAAAAGCTGCAGAGGTATAACAATAGCAAATGCAAGAGGCGGCGTAGGCAAAACATTTGTAAGCATTCATTTGGCATATATGCTGGCAGAGCGGAGAAAAAAAGTGCTTTTGATAGATACCGATCCGCAAGGCACCGTAGGGCTTTGGCTAAACATGGATTCGCCTGCAACATTGTATCACTTGCTGCTCGGAGAGTCCTCTTTGGATGACTGTGTGCTTCGCTATAAGGATAAGTTTGATATAATCATTTCCAAAGACTATATAAAGGAAGCCGAAATCCGCATGGTAGGCATGGTATCCCGAGAAAATCTGCTCAGAAACAGATTTGAAGAGTTCGATGTATATAACAGATATGATTTTATTCTTATTGATACTTCCCCTTCGCTTTCTTTGCTTAACCAGAATGCATATTTGGCAAGCAGAGAGGTCATAATCCCTGTGAACATGGAACCGCTTGCCGTTGTCGGCGCATCATCAATCATTGAATCTATAAAGATCATGCGGAAGTTAATGAAACATAAGATAGGTTTGCTTGGTATAGTGCCTACTTTTGTAAACAACCAGTCAAATGTTGCCAAGCAGGTGTTGAATCTGATAAAGGCTAACTACGACAACGTGCTTCCGATGATTCATACATCGGTTAGAGTTAAAGAGGCCAGTGGATCATTTCAAACGCTAAATGAGTATGACCCAAGAAATATAATAATAGAAGATATGAAAATGATTGTAGATAGGGTGCTTAATGAGAAAAAAGTTTAATATTGACGGCATTAAGCGTATGATTACGACAGAAACGGAGGCAAGGGAGAAATTCTGGAGTCCAACAAACCTGCCTTCAAAAGAGGGGGATGATAATTATTTATCAGATGAGAATAAAGCCCCTAGAAAAATTTCCAAAAAAGACTTGACACTGCCGCGCTTACCGACCAAAATCTCACGAGTAATGTCCTCCACAGTCAGCAGTCTGGTTATTAATGACATTATAATGTCTCTGAAATATAATGCCATGAAGAGCGGCATTTATATAATCGCAAACAATCCGGAAAAGGCAGACATAATCCTTGAATCTATGCTTGAATCTATATCCTGCCACATGGATATTTATAAGATTGAGCCTTTAAATACTAGCTTCAGAAAGTTCTTTGATAAGGTGCCTCTATTGCAGAACAAGGACAATATGAAAAGCAGTATAATCTTTGTAAATGCTATAGCTCTCTCTAAAGATGACCTTAAATGGCTTATCAGCAGTATAAGCGCAAATATAAGACATATCATTGACAAAAAAATACATCTGCTCATATGGGCAACAGATGAGCAGCTTGCCCAAATACAATTGCAAACTGACAAATTGACGGAATCAATAATAAATTTTTACAGATTCGGACTTCCTCTTAATGTTGTTGAACAAGAAGTAAAAGAAAAACCTGTTATTGCTGAACATCCCATATCAGTTCCTCAAACCCTCGAACAAATAGATGTTCTTCTACCTTATAAAACTAAAAAAACAGACCTCTCACCTTCACCTATACCATCTGAAACGACAGTTGACACAACTAAAAAGCCTCAAATAACACCGCTTTCTTCTGATATTAAAGAACTTAAAATACAGGCAGATGAAATACAGGTAGATTTAGAACCGCAGCCAGCCGAAACTAAAATAATTACTCTACTGCTTGAAAAACCGAGTAAACAAACTGAAATAACTCATCCTGTTTCTGATGAACAAGAGATACAAAAAAACAAAGAAAAAATACTGGAACATACTGTTATTCAGAAGTTCAATGGATGGCTAATGCCGATTGTCAAAGAGTTTATCAGGTGGCTGATATCTCTCATTAAACAGTTCACCGCATGGTTAATACCTATAGTCCTCAAGGTATGTTTTTATGCCTTGCAGCATTTCATTCGCGGAGCCAAACTAATCATTATGTGGCTGGCAGCTCTTCTCAGACAGTCTGTAGCAAGAGCAAAGCTCTTATTTGCTAATAGCAAGAAGAAAAACTGACGGTAAATCATCTAAAAAAAAATCTTGTAGATTTGGCTATCTCTTCAACCTCTGCATCTGACAATTTGGGATAAATCGGCAGTGATACCGAGTCCCTCCATACATTATCAGCAACCGGATAGTTTCCTTTTTGGAGTCCTGCAAACTTATGGAGCTGCTTGAAGACAGGTTTGGCAGCTCCAATTCCATTGCTGCGAAGAAAGCCAATGAGTTCCTGCGCCAGGTCAGAACATATGACATACCTATAATAGATACCTTCTACTTCAGATGAAAACATAGGCAGTTTTACAGGCAGGTCATTTAACACCATGTGATAATACTCTGCTATCCTTCTCCTCTTTGAGATAAATTCAGGAAGTTTCTTGAGTTGTTCAATGCCCATAGCCCCCTGTATATCCGTCATCTTGTAATTATATCTTGTCGTGTAATCATCTTTATTATCATACTCTCTCAGGTTAACAACCTTGTCTATGAGGTCATCAGAATCACTTGCGAGCATCCCCCCTTCGCCTGTTGTAAAAACCTTTGTGGCATAAAAGGAAAATATACTTATGTCGCCTATTGTTCCAGCATTGCGCCCTCTGATTTTTCCCCCTACCGACTGCGCACAGTCTTCTATAACAGGGATGCCCATATCTTTAAATCTCTCTGTCTCGCGGGACGGTGTTCCAAACATATGAGGCAGGATAATTGCCTTCGTCTTTTTCGTGGAGCGCCTTTTCACATCATTATAGCTCAGGTTATAGTCGTCTCCGTTAATATCTGCTATAACAGGAGTTGCGCCGATATAATTAATAGCATTTAACAACGCAGTGCATACAATATCAGGCACTACAACTTCATCTCCGGCTTTAACGTCAAGCGCAATAAGAGCGAGGTGCAATGCTGATGTGCCTGAATTAACTGCCGCAGTTCTTCTTAATCCTATGAATTGGGAAAACTGCCGCTCAAATTCTTCAACCTTTTTACCCTGAGCAATACAGCCTGATGAAATGACTTCAGAGACAGCGGATAATTCTTCTCTGCCTAATGTGGGAAGGGAATGGGGTATCAATAACACTCCTCCAATTTTTTGTTCAATCCCCTTACTAAGTCAAAGTTATTCCCTGCATTAAAAATAAAATCAATTGCAGACATAAAGGGTTCAAAGGCGCCGTAAAGTTGTTTGTATTCCGGATGGACAAAGTGTTGAAACAGCAGTTTAATGCCTGCGTTTTTAAACCTCTCGCATTCCATATAACCCTTGCCGCCGGCACCTGCCAGATAGGTATCTGCATTAAAATATCTGCAAATATCAAGCAGCCTTTCAGTAGGGTCTTGGCTTAAGTTAGGAATAGAGCTCGCCATTACAATCTTTGTCTCTATAGAAAAGAGGGTTTTTATAAGATTGATTGTATAGACATTCAGCGGCGATAAAAGGGTATATTCATTCTTATATAATTCCTCAAGCGCGGGTTGATGCTCCTTAAAAAACGGCGCCTTCCCATAATTGGTCTGAATGGCATGCAGGTGTTTCTTCTGCCAGTCGTGTCTGTTGTCTATCCTTATACCGCTGATTGTATCGCCAAAACTGAAATTGACAGGGACTGTAAACCATATCCAGTTATTGGCTGTCTTGATTTTATTCCTGTTCTGGAACTCATTCTTTTTGAACTGGACATTGTCCAGAAGGACAAAGACATCAACCTTGTCCATCTTGTCAAAATAACCGAGCCATGGCATAAACTGAGGTTGATGAATAGCGATTCTCATCTATGTCCGTTCAGCCCTGCTTTTAACAGGCGCTGTTATTAAATATGGATATATATATATCTGATTTACTGTATGTGACTCGACCTTTTCCTCTCCTTCAGTCATCCTGTCATAACCTACCAACAACGCCAGAAACATCATGTATGGTTCCGTAACCCTTACTAGCAAAAATGTAGAAGCGCCAAGAGAGTGGATAAGCAAACCGATGGTAGCACAAAAGAGACCTAGTGAAAGGGACCTTACAAATGGATCCACGGTATTCTTATATGAAGAGTACAAATACTTCAAAATAGCGTAGAAAAGATAGGAAAATGCAAAAACTCCGACTATCCCTGTCTCATTGATTACACGAATATATTGTCCATCAATAAAACCAGCGCCCGTCATACCCCTGCCTAACACAGGACTTTCAATAAATATATCCACCATCTCCCTATATCTGGTAATCCTTTCAGATGTTGAAGCGTCAAATTTTGTTCCCCCGATCGTCTCTGTTCGCCCAAACCCTTCCTCAGCCTTCCAGAATTCTGCTCTTTCTCTTATAGCGCCTGGCATAAACGGGATGGAAAGGACAAGAAGAAGCAGTACCATAAATATGACTACCTTTCTCTGCAATCCTTTTGTCAATAAAAGAAAGGTTATTAACGCAAACCCGGCGGCAATCCATGAACTTCTCGACAGTGTATAGATAAACGGCATTACAGCAGCAGCAAGCAGCAAGGCATATATCACCTTTTTTCTGCCTTTAGGCTCATGGGTATAGAGCCCTGCAACAACAGAGCCGAGCAAGACATAATATCCCCCAAATGTATTTGGCTCATAGCTTTCACCCTCAAAGGGCATGGTTGTCCTCGCAAAAGTAGGTATCTGAATAATGCCTATAATAGTAACAATACCCATTGTGAGCAGTGCGCTATTTAAAATTACCTTTATATCCTTCTTGTCGCTGATATAGTATAAGAACATAAAAAAGAAGAGAAAGAACTGTATCAGCTTAGTAACAAAGAAAAAGCCGGATGCAGGAGAAACATAACCTTGTGCCATACCCAGGGTAGTTGCTATTATCAACACAAATGAATATAGAAACATGGGCAGGAAAAACTGATTTTTTCTAAATCTTTCCAATGGGAAGGATTTGCTGATAAGAAAATCAAAGAAAATCTTTAAAAGCAGGGTGACAGTTAACAGGTCTTCAATCCTTATCGTGACTTCCCTTGCAGCAGTCTGTGAAACTATTATTTCAGGAGAAAGAGAGAAAGCATAGGGGAGCAGGTAAAGCGCAAAGACAGGCTTGAAGAGCGAGACAGCTATAACAAACAGCAGTACTATAAAGCCGACGTAATTGAGTATCTGTTCTCCCATAGGTCTAGAAGTTATACCTCTGTTTTTTTACTTTTGTTTAGAACCAAACCTGCCAGTTTCACCTTCATATCCTGCATATGTGTCCTGAATTTTAGCAGTGTAAACCTTGGCAGTTTCTCGTACTCGGTCAGGAGTATTGCTGCATCCACCTTTCTTGCAAGTATGGATGTCTCTGAAGATTGCAGCGCAGGGGAAGTATCAATTATAACGAAATCAAAGGAGTTCCTTAACATCTCAATTGTTGTTTCCATTTTCTTGGAATTTATAAAATTAGAAGGATTTTCTACTTTTTCGCCGCTTGTGAGGATATATAGACTATCAAGACCGGCTGGCGAAAGCAGGTGACTTGGCTGTATCTCACCTAACATAAGGTCAGTAATTTTCCTGATGACATTTTCCCACTCATAGTTGCCCATGAGTATATCAGTTAATCCAGGCTTGTTTTTAATGCCGAACAACTCATGAATACCAGGGGATCTAATGTTTGCGTCAACCAGCGCTACTGTCCTGCCTGCCTGAGCGAGTGAGACAGCAAGATTTGCGGCAAAAATAGTGGCGCCTTCCCCTCCTGAAGCGCTTAGAATTGCCAGCGCCTTAATATCACTCTCTTTTGCCATTAGCAAAAGATTAGGCACTACAGCCCTGTACTCCTCGACAACAGCGGAATCTGACAGAAAATGTGAAGATAGCGACAGGTATCTCATTGTATCCTTATCGGAAATATCAGGATATTTATTTCTCACAAGTTTAAACATCTCCGGCTTATTCCAATCCGAGATAGTAGTTAAGAGAGGGATCCCGAACATTTCTGCAAGGCTCTCCATTTTGTGAGGTACTGTGTCAACAGCTTCATGGATAAAGCCGCCAATGAATCCGATAATCACAGCAAAGAAAAAACTTACAATTGCATTTCCTATAAAGGTCACCCTGTTTATGGGAACTTTAGGATCAACAGGATAGCTGACCATACTAACCTCTTCTGCCATCTCTGCCTTTTTTACGGTTACCTCCTGCTGCTTCAGGAGTATCTTATTGTAAAGTTCTTCATTTGCTGACACATCCTTTTCAAGTATGCTGTACATCTTTCCTGCATCAGGTATTGCCTTTAACTTGTCATAAGTTAATTTCATATCATCTTCTATTACCCTCATCTCCTCTTCATGTTGTTCCATCTCTGCCTCAAGGTCTGTAATCATCAGCCTTACTATACCACTTTTTTGTTCTCTGACGGCAATTACTTCTGGGTGTAAAGGGGTATAATGGGTTAGTAAAGAGTCTTCCTTTATTTTCAAGTCCTTCAATGTGCTGTTGAGAGCAAAGATGATACCGACATTTTCACCGGTGGGGGTATATATCCAATTCTTTGCATCGTTAAGTGTAAGCCCGCTTTTCAGTATCTTTATATCCTCGTTAATCCTGGCAATCCTAAAACGCAGGTCATCCACCCTCCTTTTTCTATCAATATATCTGTCAAGAATAACCCTATGTTCATCTGTAATTGTAGTTAATTCCAGGCTCTTCCTGTAAGAGTTCAGTTTTTCCCTTGACTTCGTCATATTTACTTCTGCTTCAGCCAGTTTATTCGCAACAATCTTCATCTCTTCTATAACATTCTTATTCCTTTCCTGAAATGCAACCTTTCTATACGATTCTGCCACAAGACTAACCAATTTCTTTGCCGTTGCAGGCACAGTATGTTGAGTCTTTATTATAATAATGTTACCCCCCCTTGGATCTTTTCCGGGGAGTATCTTGTTTTCCATATCCTTTATGACAGCCATGTATTGTGGAGATTCAAGCACATCTTCAGTCTTTATGTTAGGTGGTATCATTCCTGCCTGCTTTGCAACAGCCTCAAGCACATGGAAACTCCTTATCATTGCTATCGCTGTTATAGCAGGGTCTCCCATCTTGGTTACACCTGTAAGGAGTTCACCAACTGTCGTAACCTTTTCAACCTTAATAGCCGCTTCTGCTTCATAGATAGGCTCTGGCTTCGAAAAAAGTATGATGCTAAATAATAAAAGAGCAGAAACTACGCTCACAATAACAATAGTCTTTCTTCTCCTGCGTGTTATATCTCTTACATCTTTAATTGTATAATCAGCCATCCTTGTATCTCCTCTCCTTATTTAGATTCCCAAACAGTACCCTCAGGAGGCGAAGCAGGCGGCGCTGTTATAAGAGTTGTTGGCGTTGGAGCAGCGTCTCTCCTAATCGGAAACCCTTCCCAGTTAGGCAGAGCAGTTGAGGAATATACATCCATAGGCAGACGAGTTATTGAAAGGAAGGGGGATATCGCCCTGACAAAATCCCTTATATCTCCATAAACATTGTTGGCGACATACAATATATCATTATTCTGAAGCGCGATGTTGTTCCTGAAGTCGCCCTTTACATAAATGTCCTTCATGTTGACCCTTACTGCTTCCGGTTTTGTTTCATCGCCGCGGATTATAAACACATCATCCGCCTTGCCATAAAATGAAGGGCCTCCTGCGCGAACTATTGCCTCAAGCAAGGACATGCTAACATCATATTGAAACAGCCCTGGCCTCATTACCTCGCCAAAAATGAATATCTTATTTTTAATCTCTGCCTTGCTTGGTATAAAAATCACATCGCCGGAATCAATGATTACATCCTGCCGCAAATCAGCCTTAAATATCGCATCAAACAGATTTACAAAATAGGTTTTACCCTGCCTCGTGAACTGAACACGGGTGAGGTCTGCATTTGGGAGGTGTCCTCCTGCCCTTGATAAAAATTGTGACAGCCGTTCTTTGCCATACATCTTATAGGTGCCTGGCCCGGTAGGTTGTCTTGCGAGGTCTCTCACAGCGCCAAAGATAGAAGCATTATGTGCCTCCTTATGAGAAACATAGACTTTTACCGCTGGGTTTTTAACAAATTTCTCTAAAGACTTGATAAATTCAATTTCCAGCTCGGTTTGTGTAAACCCTGATACCATAAAATCTTTTATATAAGAAAAAGATAAAGTGCCCTGCGGCGAAACCATAACTTTAAAATGATTTTCCTTTATCCCCTCCCATATTACAACATCTAATATATCGTTAGGTCCAATGCGATATTCAGGCACATTGCCGATTAATTTGAAAGCCTTATAGTCTACAACAGGCACAATATCCCCTGTCTCACCAAAAGGGTCTCTATACGGCAACTCCTCCATAATTTTTTCATCCGACAGTTGTTTATTCGTTGTCTCTATAATTTTTTTTTTCTCATCAGCAGGATTATTTGTTTTCTCTTTTTCCGGCGGATTGCCGCCCTTGTATATAATTGTTATATCTACCCTTCGGTTTTTCTGCATTGATTCGTGGTCATCGCCTTTATACTTGATAACATTATCCCCAAACCCAGCCTCTTCTATCCTGCCTTTTGGGATGCCTGCATTTATTAAATACTCAGTGACTTTCCCTGCCCTCCCAATTGAAAGCATCTTATTATCTGGAAATTCGCTAGTCATAATTCTCCTCGGGTCAGCATATCCTTCCAGTTTTACGATCGTGCCATCAACTCTTTTAAGAAACTCTGAAACACTATTTAAGATTACTATTGACTCAGGCCTTATGTCTGCCTTGCCTGTATCAAAGAAAACAGCAGTGTAAAAGACCGGCACCATAAGAACCTTTTTCTCTATTATTTTCTCCTTCTCAACAATCTTTTCAACTATTTCCTTCTCCTTAACAACCTCTTTTTTAACCCTGATTGGTTCTCCCGGAGATCTGAACCAGACCTTTATTCCTTCACCATGAGTTGAGGCAGCGATATCTGGTCTGCCGTCATGGTTAAAATCAGCAAAGGCGCTATCAAAATAGAATCCATCTGTTGGCAGACCTTCATCCTTTGCAACCCATCTAATTTCATTTCCGGTTCTTTGTTGATACCATACCACAATTCCCTTGCCATCATTCGATGTGCCAATTATATCCAAAAATCCGTCTGTATTTAAATCTACTGCCTTTACGCGCCAGAAACTACCACTTTCTGCCAGTTTTTCTTTGTTGGCAAAATACCCTTTCCCATCCCCATAAAAAACCGTAACACCATTAAAGTTTGACGCCGCAATAATATCCAGATTGCCATCGCTATTTATATCCGCTAATGTCACTCCCCAGAACGAACCTTTTTCTATCTCTTTCATTGCCGACCATCTGCCGTCTCCGGAACCCAGCCATACCCTCACCCCTCCATCAACCTCTCCCCAGCCTGCTCCAACTATGTCTAACTTGCCGTCGTTATTAATATCGCCAACTGCAACATCATAGTAGATGCCTTTCCGCGTAGGGCCTGTCTCTATAATAAAATTGCCTTTACCATCCCCCAGCCAGACTTGAATGCCGCCAATGTTGACATCTGTGCTGTTTGCGGCAATAATATCCAGATTGCCATCATTATTAATGTCCGCAAGCCTCAGCCCTTCATATAGTTCTTTTTCTATAACGCTCTTAGCCGCCTTAAAAAACCCATCTTCATTGGTCAAAACCTTATTATTTATCCATACCTGTATTCCTTTTGTATCGCCGCGACCTGATGAAATAATATCAAGGAAACCATCATTGTTTATGTCTCCTGCAGATATGAAGCGGATGTCAGACCTGATTCTAAAACGTTGAATCCTTTCCCAGTTTCCAAAACCATCGCCAAACCAGAGGAATATAGCGCCGGGTTCATAACTTCCGCCCACAATATCCAGTTGACCGTCATTGTTAAAGTCTGCTATGGCCATAGACCTGAAGTGTCCAGACCGCTCAGGGCCAAAATCTCTCAACCATACAGGGTCGGATTTTATCTGCGACACCCCATGCCCCTCCATAGACAACGGCTGCTGTTTTAAGCAGCCATTTAGGAAAAGCGCAATTATTCCGCCAATAACAAGTAATATCATTCTATTTCTACCTTTAGCCATGGATATACCCCCAATTATGTAATTTCAAAGAGTGTATCTACTATGCGTAATATATGTTCTTTCATCAGGTCATATTCCCTATGCTCCTGATGTTGCCTGTTATTTGGTGAATCTCCGATTATCTCAATCACAGGTCTCATTGGCGCCAGTCTGTTATTGCGGACAATCCTGCCCATCTCGCCGCTGTTTAACTTGACATACAGCCCCACTGGAAATACAGATAATTCATCTATCAAAATTCTTATTAAATATACAGGGAATTGCGCCTTGTTTTTATCTATAATCTCTTTTATAATTTCAAATGGGGGTTTTCTTTCTCTCTGCGGCCTTGGCTGAAGCATTGCCGTATAAATAACAGCAAGTCCTATTATCTTGGCATACTCATGAATACTATCCCCCTTTAAACCTTGGGGGTATCCCGAACCATCTTCCCTTTCCTGTATCTGATACGTCACCTCCATGATAATTGGGGGGATCCCATTAATTTCTCTTAACATCTCCAATGTATATTGAGGGTGTTTTCTTATCTCTGTAAGCTCTGCTGCTTTTAATTTTTCTTTTTTTCTTAAGATGCTTTCCGACACCCTCAATAGTCCTATATCATGCAGCAAGGCGCATATCACAAGATCTTTCATCCTGTCATTGTTGTATCCTAATGCAAATCCTATCTTTGCCGCCACAATAGATACATCTATCAGGTGTGATGTAATATCATTAGACTGTTTTTCGGCGAACAAAACCCTAATAATATCGTCATTTTTTCTTAATGAATTTATGATTGTTTCTGCTGTTGATATAATTGGGCAAGGGTCTGGCTTGCGGTTTTCACTTATGTCCAGCAAAAAGTCGTTAACAGCCTTCCATATCTGTAAAATCCCCGCATCATTACCTGTCAAACTGCCTCCTGGCTGGCATTGAAACTGTTTATACAATACATGCTGCGCAATGCCTTGTTTTATTATATCTCTTTCTTGCTCATCCTGTAAATACCCGCTACCCGTAGAATTCTCTCCAGATAAAGGCATGGTTATTTCTCCTTCCAAGGTCTGCTGGATTTTTTCATCTCCTCCCGCAGTAACTGCTTCATGAAAAGGAGCCTCTTTTGTTTCACCCACATCAGCCTGCGCATCAGGAGATGAAGACAAAGAGGCCTCCTGTGTTCCGATATGATTATCTGTATTAGATTGGGAAGATTCTGAGGATGGAGGCTGGGATAATTTTCTTATAATATCCGTTACACGCATAATACCCCTATACTATAAATTCTTCACTGCCTACTTTCTGAACAATATCGGAGTCAACCTGCTTCTTTTTCAAGAGATACGTCTCAAAAAGACACATGTCGCAAATCTTGTTAATTTCCCTCGGCAGCCCGCCAGAGAATCTATAGATGTCCGCCACTGCGTTATCTGTAAATATTTTCAAATCCCCGCCGGCTGCTTCCAACCTATGCTTAATATACTCTGTCGTCTCTTCCATGCTTAACGGAAAAATATGATACTTAATTGCTATCCTTGCGTCAAGAGGACGAATATTCTGGATGGTCTTCCTTATTTCAGACTGACCTGCCAGCACCAATGTTAAAAGCGGACGATTATTTACATGAAAATCAGAAAAGAGCCTGATTTCCTCAAAGATATCCATATCCTTAATAAGATGCGCTTCATCAATTATTAGGACGGCATATTTCCCTCGTGTGTGTGAAGAGAGCAGCCATTCATGGAATGTGTGTATCATATCCGTCTTTTCTGCAAAATCACCCCTTATGCCAAATTGATGAAGTATTTCTTTTATAAAACTATTGCAATCAAGTGTGGGGTGGTTAATCAGGGCAACCTCATACTTTTCCCTCTCCTTGAACAGTGTTTCTGTAATCAAACTTACCACTATGGTTTTGCCAGCGCCTATGTCGCCGGTGAGAAGAAAAGACCCCTTAGATGTCTTTATTGCATATAATATTCTCTTTATCGCCTCCTCATGCATCTTGGTCGGATAATAAAAACCTGCGTCTGGAAGTATCTGAAACGGCAGTCCATTAAGTCCCCAATATTCTTCGTACATATTATTTAACCCCCTCATATCATTTTCATTTGTTGAAATTAAAAAGGTCCGCTTTCAATGGTAATTTTGACATAATTTACAATCTTATGCTCATCGTCCTTATCTAAAATAATATATTTTACAGCGATATCGTAATAGTCGCCATGGTCGTCCCTGCCATCTATAACCCTTACCACTTCACATCTGCAGTCAACCAAATCTACTCTCGGCATGAATATCATGAGCAACTCAACCCTGTCCCCCTCACGAAACACACTTCTTGTGCGAAACCGTATTCCTGAGACACTAAGGTTGACTGCGCTTAACTCGGCAATCTTCATCTCCGGATTTGCAAATGAATTGATAAGGCTGGTTAATTTATTCACCTTTGCGTTGATTGTATTAATTATGGGCTCATAACCAGCCCCCCTACTCCTTAAAATCGCATTGAGCCTTGATACCTTATCGTCAAATATACTCTTTTTAATATTTGCCTTCTCATTAGAATTAAGTTCTGAATCAGAGTTGATTGTCTTATAATACACTATAACATTGGCATCGTTAATCCTCTGGTGTATACGTCTGTTTTTCAGATATTCTACTTCCATGGTTTATCCACCATCCCTATAGTGTTTTTGGGATAACCGTAACATATAATTTATACTGTTTTCAACCAATATTTCTAATCCGTTATTTCCGTGTAAACTGGAATCCACTTCTTTAGTTCTCTGGATTCCTGCTCCCCGCTTAAAACACGCCGGGACAAGATTCGGAGGGAACTGACATTTTCTTTTGTGTCTCTATGAGATGTGAATATTTCCACATGCTATTTTAATTTCCTTTAAACTACACTATTACTATAGCATTGTCAACAACCATAAATCCTAAGGTAATTGCAAATTCCAAAATCTTAAATCGGATTTTGGGCATATCTAAAATCACAGAAGATTGGATTAGAAATAAGGCGAGAATCCAAGTCAAGCCTGTAATAAGTCATTCCATCCTTTTTCTGGTAATCTGCCTCTATTGTCTCCTCTAATGAGCCATTGATATTAAAGCTCTTTACAACCTCCCCCTCGCTTATCACCTTCAAGACATGGCTGCCTCCTGTGTCAGGAGGGATGGTGAGCTTAATCCGTATCCTTGTAGTCCCCTTAACTGCTGCGGTTTCACCCATTTCAACCCATTTCTGTTTCAGTTCATCCCATATCTGGAATTGTTCAAGAACGGGTTTAGTAAATTTGGAATTACCTATCACAGCATAGACCCTGCCTGTCCGCAATGATGACAATATATCTTCTTTCGTATTATCCCTTACCATGAAAACTGTCTGAGTCTCACCCATCCAGTCCCCTTCCTCATAGTCAAGTTCGCCGATTGCCCAGACAGGCTTCTTCCTCTTGCCATTTATATATTCTATTAATACCTGATCCCATACACCTCCTGGGATGCCTGAATTTTTCATGCCCTCGGCAAAAACTGCAAAACCGGTATAGTCCCTTGTATTGAGGAGTTCATGATAGTATGGCGGCGTCTCAAAGGTTACAGGTCCCATCTTATAATTTGCAGTGGTAACATCGGGGGCAGACCAAAAGGTAAGCCCGCCTTTGGAATTAACATAATCTATCAAGTCCTGATACGGCGCTGACCCTTTATCGCCGTGATACTGGTCAAACTTTGGGTTGCAGAACGGGAAATTGCTTATAAGAAATACAACACCAAGCCCTGTAAAAATTAGGCTTGACACCCTGACCTTCTTCTTTGCATTTTTAACGGATTTAATGTCAACCACATAAGGATAAGTCTTTCTGTAAAAAAAACGCTTCAATCCAAATACTATTAACAACAGAGGCCAAAGGTTAAGGATGCATGCAATAGACCAACTTCTAGGTTTTTTGTTGCTGACCGAGGGGAGGTTTTCATAATCTCCAGCCTTTTCCAAGCCAATAACTAGAATGTTTTTATGGAAGTTTTTAATTTTAAGTCCTGGATCCACGGAAAATATAGAGCCATTGCGAATGGAATCCCATATGGAACCATCCCAGTAGTAAAATGTGGTGGTTTCTGTGCCCGGAAGTATCACCATATCCGGATGCTGCTGCGCCATACCGTTTATATGCTCTATATATTGTCCTGCTCCGTAACGACTTATAGACATCAGCTCCTTTGATATCTTCAGCAGGTTCCTCAGGGGAAAAAGCCCGTATTCAACCTTATTCGTATCCTTATCAGAAAAAATGGCTACCTTTAATCCTGCATCATTCACTCGTTTTACTATTTCTTCAGGTAAGAGTGGGGCGCTGCTGATAGAACTATCAAGGTGTATCACGCCCGGCACAGGATGCAGACCGTCATCCGAGGCAAAGGAGTAATACGGTGTGAGTCCCAGCAGGGTAATTATTATCAACAAGAGGCTTCTTTTGCTCATTAATGATTCTTATGCCTTTCTAAAGGCATCAATTATCTTCTCCACATCAGCATCCGTCATATAAGGGTGTGACGGTAATGTAAGCAGCCTTTCAGCAACATATGTTGCATTCGGAAAAGGGTCTGGATTACAACCATAACCAAGATCGTATATATGATGTATCGGCCTCATATACATTCGCGCAGTATCTATGCCTCTTTGCCAGAGGCTCTTCATAACCTTCTGAAACCTTGAGGCATCCTTAAAGACAACAGGCAGGTGGTTAAATACTGGTTTACTGCCCGGCACAATCTTGGGGAGTATAATCCAGTCATAGCCATTAAGCGCATCGTACATAGCCTTGCCTATCCGTATCCTCTTTTCAACCACATCATCAAGCCTCTGGAGCAATTTCAGACCCACAGCCGCCTGGAACTCTGTGTATTTCTCCGGAAAGAAGTGCTCATGCACCTCTGTTGACTTAAACCGCTCAATAAACGGATACATTGTGCCGTAAATAAAAGGCCTCATGGCAAATGCAAATGCAAAAAGCAGCAGCGGGTTGGCAAATCTTTTTTTATTAAGCGGAAGTTTGTCTCTCTCTGCCCTCATTAACAGGGCAAGTTCATCGTTGTCTGTAACTGCGAAACCTCCTGAAAATGTGGATATGACCTTGCCTTTGCAAAGGCTGAAAAGGGCAGCGTCTCCATATGCGCCGACCTTCTTGCCATCCAGTTCTGCACCCATAGCCTGTGCAGGGTCCTCCAGCATAAAGGCCTTCATATCCTGACATGTTTTCTTTATCTCCTTCAATTCACAGGGGAATCCGAACATATGCACAGGAACAACGCAAAGGGTCTTTTTAGACAGATGCCCTTTCAGAGATTCTGGTTCCATATTGAATGTCTCAAGCGAGATGTCGCACAATTTGGTTTTCAGTCCAGCCATGTTCATAGCGAGGGTCAGGGTAGGCACGGTGTAGGCAGGCAGAATAACCTCCGTTTTGTCAGACAGCTTCTTCATCGCCATAATAGCCAGATACAGGGCTGCCGTGCCCTTGTTTACGGCAAGGCAGTGTTTAACACCCACATATTCGGCAAATGACTTTTCCAGTTCCTCTATACAGGAATTAGAGGCAATCACTGCGCTAAAACCTCCTAAAATATCCATTGCTTTCATTGGTGCGGATGTTGTAGGCACCTTTCTCATTCTATCTCTCCTTCCTTGCTACTATAATAAATACAGGCGATAAAAACCACAGCGGGATAAAAATGCCCTTCTTTCTTATAACCCTCATGCCGTGCCTTCTTAAGAATCCGTTGATGCTATGATAAAAATAAGTGTTAAGCGGAAGTTCTCCAATGGACGTATCGTAAGTATCCACCCACCTGTAAAGGAGGTACATAAAGGGGTTGTATTTGTTTCTTATCTCAAAAATAAACACACCGTCTTTGCGCAATACCCTGCTTGTTTCTTTAATAATTGCCTCTATTAAACTCATGGTTGGTATATTATAAAAAATGTTCACGCATACTGCCCTCTCAAAAGAGGCATCCTTAAAAGGCATTCTTTCGCCTCCGGCCTGAACAAAATCTATAAACTTCCTATCGTCACCGAGCACATGTTTTGTCTTTTCTAGCATTCTGAAAAATAACTCTAACCCAACTAACCTGTTCTTATTGTTAGAGAGCATCTCCTTGAGAAACATTCCCTCCCCGCAGCCAATCTCCAGAAGGTCTCCCCCATACCTCTTCGTTTCGGCAATAAGTTCATCCCTCACCCTGTCGGAAAGAAACCCTGATGAGAGTTCTCTTGTGCCGCCGCCATCTTTTGATACGCCGCGAAACCTCTTAAATGCCCATGATAAAATCTTTAAAAACCAATTCCTATTATTCTTACTTGTTATTGTCATTCCTCATCCTTAAAATATTGTCTGCCAATGACCTGAAGTTATCCCATACCATGTCAACAGATATAGGATCTAGGCATAATTTATTATTACAATCAAACTTGTTGCACGGCCGGCAGGGAAGATTCTCAATATACAAAATCCTTCTATTATCATCCTGCATATATGGGGCATAGCGTTTATGGTCCTGTCCTATAACTGCTACCACTGGTGTCTTTACAGCGGCTGCAATATGCATTGGTCCTGTATCATTTGTAATAAAAATATGAAACCTTGAGATTACTGCGCTTAGGTGCATCAATCTCAATCCTGTAAGTGCGATACAATTATCACTCTCCACTTTTTCAACTACCTTTTCTGTTAAAGTCCTATCGTCTTCGCTTCCAATAACAACAATTTTAGCCTTGTAAATTTCAAGAATTCTTTTTGACAGACTGATAAATCTATCGACACCCCATTGACATGACTGTTTGAATGCGTTTGGATTAATACCAACGACAAAATCACTTTCAGCAATCCCTTTATCAATCAAAAGATTATCAGCATATTTTCGATAAGACTCATCTATATTTATGCTGGTATCAATAGACATCGTCTTGCAGCCCAATGTCTCAACCAATGACAATCTTCTATTTACTTCATGCTCACCACTGTATAAACTATCGTACACTCCATAATCCAAAAAAAAACCGTGCCCGTCAGTATTGCGACCTGCTATCTTTCCGGGACTAATTAACTTATAAAATAAGAATCTTTTAATAGCCGCCTGCCATGATTCTATAGCCTCTATATCAATGAGAAGATCATATTTTCTTTTCCTGAGATTAAAATATAGCCCATAGTTTGACATTAAAGACCTTGTGATCGTTTTTTTGACCAGTCCCTTATCCCAGACGATTACATCATTCCAGTTTATTACATTATCAACTATATCCCTGACCCTTGAAGATATTGCGATGTCTATCTCCTTGCCCTTAAAGCATTCGCCGATAGACCTCAGTGCCGTCAGCGACATAACTATATCACCAATACCACCTCCAGTGAATATGAGTACCCTTTTTATGTCTCTTAATTCTGCCGGCATCACAAATCAATTTTACTATTTACTAATTACATCCATTATCTCTTTCACCCTATGGTCATAGGTATGAAACTGCAGCACCTTATTGTAACCGTTATTCGCTATCTCCATGGCTTCATCCATATGGCCTAGATAATATATAAAGAGACGCCTCAGTTCCTCAATACTGCTGTAGCATACAAGTTCGGAGCCAGAGGTAAAATGCATCAGCACATCGTCTCTCGTGTCTATCAACTGGAATTTCCTGCAGGCAAATATCTCAAATATCCTTGTGTTCATCATATTGTCAACATACGGGGCAAAAGAGCTTATATTGTTCAGAACTATCTTTGTTGCTGCATACGCCTTAACCCACTCATCAACATCAAGACTGCCGCCTCTCACCAACGCCCTTAGCGGTGAGCCAAGCGGTATATCATTCCATCTCGGTCCCCATATCGCTATGTCAAAATCAGATATCTTCTCCAGCATCCTCAGCCTGCCAGGATACATTGAGCCGATAAAACATATTTCAGAAGCGTATTCCTTCCTTTCTTCATCAGATAATTCCACAGGCATATGATACTTCGGCTCACATGCAAAGAGAAGAAGGTTCACATTCTTATGGCCGGCCAGCCTAAACCTCTTTAATGCGTCTGTTCCAGAAACAAAGAAATAATCAAAAAGTGAAGCATACCGGCAGGCGACTTCATAATCTCTCGGGTAATCACAGAGCCAGTTCACTGTGAGCATTTTATATCTGTCCTTCAGTGACTTAAGTGTGGACAAATGTATTGTAAAACCGTGCAGCATGAACAACATATCGGGTTTTACGCTTTCCACAAGCTTTGTAAAGTCCTTGTTTATCTTATAGGTGCCGAAGTCATCCAGAAACTTATGATATTTTCTAATCTTTGCTGGAATCCCGTACGCCCTGTAATCAAATGGATAAACCTCATGTCCCGCCCTCCTGAACGCCTCTTCAAGATAGTCATAAAGTGTTTTAAAGCTGGAAAAATAGCTCCTGACATAAACGATTTTCATAATACCACCTCAGGCAAGGACTATATAGAAAAAGCAAACGTTATGTCCAGTCCAAATTAATATTTTCAATTTTTCTTTTCTTAATAAGTTCCCTAATTGCATTCGTTTCTGCTTGTAGTTCTGGTATCTTATGATCATGTGTCTCTACAAAAACATAATCAATTTTGTCTATGACGCCGGTGCAGATGATTTTCTCTATGATCCTGCACTCAACACCTTCTACATCCATCTTGAGAACTTTTACACGGCGATTTAATGATTCAATAAACTCACAAAGGTCTATGGTTTCAACTTCCACATACCTATCAGTACGTACGTTCCCTTTGAAGTCTAACAACGAAGAGGCTTGTGACCAATACACTTCATCTTTATCTGAATTCTCGTGCAAATACAGTTTCATTTTGCCTTTTTTATCGCTAACCCCCTTTTGGATACAATGAACATTATGCATATCAGAAAACCTATCTTGTAACACGTTAAATGCGTGTGGATTGGGCTCAAAGGAATAA
This sequence comes from Deltaproteobacteria bacterium, assembly GCA_016219285.1. Taxonomy (GTDB): domain Bacteria; phylum Desulfobacterota; class GWC2-55-46; order UBA9637; family UBA9637; genus JACRNJ01. Next base: position 9,394 of record JACRNJ010000003.1, on the reverse strand, counting down.
ACTGTAGCTCCTGATTTACATAAGTGCTTGGTGATGTTTCCTACATTAGCGCCGCAATCTATGGCAATATCAGCCTCCTTCAATTTAACACCAAAAAATAGTTTTTGCGCTTTTTGTTCAGGCGTTTTTGCCGGCATAAATTTTCTTGCGATATCTCTTATCATCTATACATCCCTTCATTGGAACATAACAAATGCCGGTTTAAATCAAGTATCCTGCATGTCCTGTTGATTGAAAGCTAAAATATACTTTTCTTGCCGCTATCAACAACTATAGGCAGCGACATAAATTTGTAGTCTGCCGATTTATCGGCAGTTTTAAAATACGCCCATAAATGGGCAAACTACAGCTACTTATTTTTGTCGTCCACTATAAACGCACTGTTTTTTAGATTACCATACCTTCTCAAAGTCTTTTCTGTTTGGCATATAGTTTCGCACAATATAATAGCTTTCAATAGAATTAACCCTTTTTATAAGCAGTGGATTTTTATTAAATATCCTAAACACAAACGCTATTGGCGTAAGGAAAAGGTAAAAAATTAACATGAGTATTATTTTTGAATTGAAGGCTCCTAAATGATGTGAAAAACTCAGCCATAATCCAGAAATCACAGATGTCAGCCTTCTGGATAATAAACTCACCAAGAGAAATATTAAAGACAATAAAACAAAAATCTTTGCCTTAAATATCAAAAACAAAACAATGCCGGCCAATGATAGAACAATTATCGTCTCTAATTCTATCTCTCTGTCCCGTTTTATATTAATATCATCACTCACAAAAACCTCCTAAAATAACGTGTATATAAATGGAGCTACTGCCGAGCCGCTCGAGAAGATTATTAGCAACCCCACAAGCAGGAGAATAATAATCATCGGCAAAAGCCAAAACTTCTTTCTCTCCTTCAAAAATCCCCATAAGTCCTTCAAAAGATCAATCATAATACATATCCTCTTTATTGTCTTACTGTCTAACAACAGGCAAAAGTTTTTTGCTTATAATCTCTGCGGCAAGTTTTGACCCATTATCATTGAAATGAACAACATCATACATAAACTCTTTTGTATGAGGTATTTCTTTATCTAAATCAATTACCATAACACCATTTTTTAGTCCTACTGTCCTAATCGTTTGACTCAATAAATCATATACTTCTTTATAATCCTTATATTCTATATCAACATTTTTCTTTAAAAAAGCAACAAGGGTTTTCGAAATTAACGGGTCTGGAATTGGTGTCAGTCTATTCTGTTGCGTCATTAAAACTGGAGTTATACCCCTTATTTTGCATAGAGATATAAAGGTTTGCAAATTCATCTCAAATTCCTTCTTTATCTTCTCTTTATCACTAACAACTTTTTGTCCTCGCACACGCTCAAATTCATCTACATCTATACCTATCTTTACCCCAAATAATCTAACCTTTATTAGGTCAACAACTAACTTTTGATATACATTTGGTATAAGAAAATTCTTAACCGTTTTAAGAAAATCAACTAAACGAACATTCTCATTTTTAAAATTTGGCACAATAACTATTGGTGAACGATAAGGGTTGTTATTCCAGTAACTTTTTTCGTAAAGAAGAATTGATAAATCGTTGATATTATGCATCATAGCTACTATATCAGGTTTTAAAGGTATCACTTTATTCAAAAGGATATTAAGCGAATGGAGTGAATTGTTGCCGGCAACCCCGCCATTATAAGAATTTATTTTTAACCCTGTCATCTGCTCTAATAAAACACCTGACAAATAAGGGAACCTATTATATTCTCCCACATAAAAACATTCTGTAGTAGAGCCGCCTAAAAAGACAATAGTTTTATCAGCCTTTTCGTATCTTTGAGATGGTTGTATAAAACCATCTCTATCTGTCTTGATTTCATACTTCATCTGAATCAGGCTATCTGCCTTTTGCATACGCTTGTCATCAGGATGATTTGATTGTGATATTAATGGAGGCCATTCTTTTAATCTAATATATCTCAAAGAATCAGGCTCATCAGACTTATTGGATGTATATCTAAAAAAAACTTCCGCTATAGATATGCTCAGCAATAATCCGATAAACACTATAAAAAATATTGTCTTCTTGGGATTTTGTTCAAACCAGTTCTTCTTTTCCATACTACACACATTCATGCCTTTTATGATATTTCTTAATCCAGCCCATATTCATCCCTCCAATCCCTTCTTTCGCTCCAAACAGGCTGTTTGTCTTTTGCAAATATGTAATTATTCATAACCAGATAATCCATCTCTGTCCGCATAAAACATTTGTACGCATCCTCTGGGGCGCAGACTATCGGTTCTCCCCGCACATTGAAACTCGTATTAACAATCACACCGTATCCTGTCCTTTTTTTAAATTCGCTGATAAGTTTATGATATGCAGGATTGGTTTCCTGATGCACAGTCTGCACCCTTGCTGTGTAGTCAAGATGGGTTATTGAAGGGATATCAGAGCGCAAAAAATATAGTTTATCTTTTAGCGGCATGGAATAATAGCCATCAGGCAACGGATTTCTTCTCTTGTTATGCACATAATCTATCAGAAGCATATAAGGCGAAATAAATCCATTCTCAAAGTATTCGCCTGCATCTTCAGCAAGAACAGATGGCGCAAATGGCCTGAAGCCTTCACGATATTTGATTTTTAGATTAAGTTTTTTCTGCATCTCAGGGCTTCTCACATCGGCAATGATGCTGCGGTTGCCCAATGCCCTCGGCCCCCATTCCATCCTGCCCTGAAACCAGCCTATGACATTGCCTGCTTCAAGCAATCCGGCGACTTTTTCATAGACATCATCCCCATCTAGCCTTTCATATACTGCCTTATGTTTAACCGCCATAACCTCTATATCAAGTCCTGTATATTCAGGTCCCAGATACGCCCCCTGCATATTGTCCATCTCCCCTGCCCTGATTCGTGGTTTATCAAAATATATGTGATACGCAGAAAGGGCAGCCCCTAAGGCGCCGCCTGCATCTCCGGCTGCAGGCTGTATCCATATATTATCAAAAATGGCTTCTCTCATGAGCAGACCGTTTGCCACGCAATTCAATGCCACTCCGCCGGCCATGCACAGGTTATTTGAGCCTGTCAGCTTCTTCGCCTCTTTAGCCATCTTCAAAACCACATCTTCAGTAATCTTCTGAATTGCAAATGCCATATCGCAGCATTCCTGATTTATATCACCTTCTGGTTTTCTGCTTGGAAATCCAAAGAGTCTTTGCCACTTGTCTTCATTTACCATCTTAAGCCCAGTGCAATAGTCAAAATACTCCTGATTAAGCCATACTGAACCATCTTCTTTCACATCTATAAGATAGTCATAGATTAGTTTTATAAATTTGGATACCCTTTCAGAAGCAGGGTCGCCATAGGGGGCAAGCCCCATTAACTTGTATTCCCCTGAGTTAACCTTAAAGCCTGTGTAGTAAGTAAATGCTGAATATAACAATCCTAATGAGTGAGGAAAGCGCAGTTCTTTCAGGATTGTTATTTCCTTATCTTTGCCGCAGGCAATAGATGCCGTTGCCCATTCACCTACACCGTCAATGGTCAATATGGCAGAATCCTTGAATGGCGACGGATAAAATGCGCTGGCTGCATGTGATAGGTGATGTTCTGTAAATAGAAGGGTTATCTTTTTTTTATCAATCAATCCTATCTTTTTAAACTCATCAAATAACAGCTTCTTAAAAAACATCTTCTCTTTTATCCATACCGGTATGGATAAAAGAAATTGTTTCAGACCTTTAGGAGCAAATGCATAGTAAGTCTCAAGCAATCTTTCAAATTTTAATAAAGGCTTATCGTAAAATACCACGGCTGAAAGGTCATTGATAGAAACACCGCCGTAATCAAGGCAGAACTTAACTGCATTGTGTGGAAATGACGGGTCATGTTTTTTCCTCGTAAATCTCTCCTCATGCGCAGCCGCAACTATTCTGCCATCATTTATCAATACTGCTGCGCTGTCGTGATAAAATGCCGATATGCCTAATATTTTGATTGATGACATAATGAGGCGCCTCTATCAATTATTGACCCGATTCTTAACTATCCTTGCCGGCACACCAACCGCAACGGAATACGGCGGAATATCTTTAGTTACTACTGCGCCGGCGCCGATAACTGAACCTTTGCCAATTATTACTCCATCAAGCACAATGGCGCCGGCGCCCAGCCAAACATCATCTTCTATCTTTATCCCCTTAGATGAAATACCCTGCTCTGATATTGCCGTATCAATAGATTCAAATATATGATTTTGAGCAAGTATCATAACATTAGGGGCTATCCTCACATTATCGCCTATTCCAATACCGCCATTGCCATACAAAATACAAAATCTATTTATAGTGCAGTTACTCCCAATTTTGATCCAGCCATCAAAAGTCTTAAGCAAACTATACTGAAATATATAAGTCATATCCCCTATCTCTATCCAACTGTCAGGCGAATCAACTATCAATTCAGCATGTTCTCTTATCCCCACATTATTACCTAACCTAATATTCTTTGGCTTTTCTATTCGTGTATAAAAAGCGATATAAACATTTTGACCATATCCACCAATACCCCTTAAAAAACAATTAATTCCTTTAATGGCATGTTTTAATAAAATAAAAAATCTCCATTCACGCAGTTTGTGTAACATAACTTCTTTACTTTAAACCAACAGTTTTCAATATCGTTTCAACTCTATGCTTATATGTGTGTTTTTCAAGGACTTCTCTTCTTCCATTCTCTGCTATAGTTTTTCTCTCATCTTCATTATTCAGATAATACAACACTTTTGCCCTTAAATCATCTACATTTTTATAAACAACAAGATGTTCACCTGATTTTAACAGTGTCATAATATCTTTTTGAGCATCAACAACAAGTAATACTCCGCAAGCAGGTATTTCAAAGACCTTTGTGGTGGCTTGATGAGTTTTAGGCATTCCATATGGAGACTGATAATGGATACAAAGCGCCATTTTGGATGCCGAATATATTTTAACCCATTCTTCGGGTCTCGCATGCCCACCCCTGACACGCCTTTTTAGTGGGGACGAATCAGGCAGGTTCTCCCAACCTGGACCCCAAACTCCAATATCAAAATCAGTTAGGCTTTCCAATATTATTCTACGGTTGGGGTAACATTCCGACGTATATGAACCCACAAATGATATATCACATCCATATATTTTCATCTCCTCATTACTCAGTATCACTGGCTTATGAAAATCAGGGTCACATGCAAAATTGAGCACGCTATAGTTCTTAATGTTATTTTTAATAAACAGTTCTATATATCCTGAATCTGTTGTAAAAACATGGTCGTAATGAGGAGCAGCCCTTATGATTGACTCAAACTTAATAGGCACATCGTTTGTCCACATAGCCGTTTTTATTCCAAGCCTTTTCATGGACTCCATTGTCTCAGCTAAAATGTTCCAACCGCCGTCCTCCAGAAACAAATCTGGTTTAAAGGTTTTAGCTATATTGAGGAGCCTCTTGTTCAGCGCCTTGAGGTCAATTTTTTGTAAAAAATTAAACTTACCCCTTATCCTCCACGGAATAATAAAATCCCTGTTCTCAAAAAATACTATCTCACAGCCAATCTCTTTGAAAGCCTTTTCTATATAGTCTGTAAAGGTCTCAAAATTTGGATTTCTATTTGATGAAAAAAGAACCTTAATTCCTCTGCTCATACTACATCAGCCTTTACTTTATAAATAGCTGATTGCATTATCCTAATCCAATGTTTTAAGGTTTCAAACTTTTCTTGTCCCAAAATTGCCTTTACAATAGCGCTCCAGAAATTAAATTTAGAAACTATATATGGCTTCACAAAAAACCCAATTATCAGAGCCCTGATTGATTGGTATGGATAAAAGCCTGCGTTTGCCCTTGATAATGCGACCACTTTATTTGCAACATCTTTCTTGAGTTCTCTGACAGCGCTCTTTAATGATAGTTCAGACGTATAACAGCTTGATATAAAAATCTTTTTAAATTCCAACCAAAGACCAACTGCCTCTAATATCAGGGCGCCTTTTTCTACAGGAAAGTTTCTCACATTTTCACTATCACATAATGCCTTAGCCAACTCCATAGATACATCCATCTTGAAAAACTCAAGGATATTCCTCTGAACAACCCTGATAGATGTTTCAACCTGTTTATCATATAATCTAAAAGAAATTGCCTTTTTATTCTGTCGGTATTGTATTAAAACAGCAGAGAGTTGATAAATTTCCGCAACAAATGCAAGTTTAGCCCATAAATCATAATCTTGGGCGATCATACAATCTTCAGGATAGCCTCCCGCGCGAATTATAACATCTTTTCTGAACATCACAGTGGAATGAAGCAAACAGTTCCCAAACAATAACCGCCATCTCAACAAAACAGGGCTTAAGGCCGGACAATACTCTGAAACTACATCCCCTTTTTCATCTATTATCTGAGCCCATGAACCTAAAACAGCTATATCAGAATGTTCATCTAATAACTCCACCTGCCTTTGCAATCTATGCATTAGAGATATATCGTCAGCATCCATTCGAGCGATATATTCCCCCACGGCAATTTTAAGCCCTTTATTTAACGATTTTGTAAGACCGATATTTTCCTGGTGAACAACTTTAATCCTATTATCTTTTTGGGCATATTGCTCCAGGATACAAGAAGTAGAGTCGGTTGACCCATCATTTATGATAAGGAATTCAAAATCTGTAAAGGTCTGTTTTAATATGCTCTCTATTGCCTGAGACACATATCTTTCATCATTATAAACAGACATCAACACCGTAACTTTTGGAACGTTCATATTCCTATATTCATTGAGTCCTTCACTGCAACAGCCCATATTTCACCCCAGCGAAACTCTATATGTGTTATACTTAACCCTGCTTGTCTGAGTTCTTCTACAAATTCCTCATATGTATACTCAATATGATGCGTAGAATCAAGGCGATAATCTATCCCAAGCTCCTTTTTCAAAGGAACACGCCAGTCTCGTTCAAACATAGGGACCCTTAAAAGCAATCGTTTGGGCGATGTCTGCCTTATAACCCTCTGCAGGAAATTTACCCTGTCTTCAAGATGTTCCAAAACATTCGAAAGAACAATAACATCAAAACATTCGTGCGGCAAATCCGACATTGCATTGCCACAAATAAATCTAAGATTGGGATGTCTATAATGTTCATTCGCAAATTTGATATTCACCTCATTCAGTTCTACGCCTATTATCCTCACATCACTAACGCAAGCCGCTATATCATACGTGAGAAGGCCATTGCCACAGCCTATATCCAATACATGCTCGCCTTGATTAATATTTTTTATAAAAAACATGTGATAGTTGATATGTTTGTGTTTTGGATGTATCCCATTACCATAACGGATTGCTGCCTTTCCTTCAAGTTCATAAAGACGATTGTCCACCTCAAGCAGAAATCCAATCGCCCTGTCAGGTGAATCATATCGGATTGACACATTTATTAACCGTATCAATATATTAGCACGAAATGCAGAAGGCATAATATTCAAAATTACAGCAGCGCACTTGGATATCACTCCTCTAATAGCGCGCATTATATCTTTGGACACCTTCAACATTTTATCTTTTATTTTAATAATCAACCCCGACAACAAGCGATTTCCTTATGCCATCCACACATGCTATCCACTTATCCGTTGTAATCCTATGAGCATCAATAGTGTGTCCGCCCTTTTTATTCCATTTATTATTGCCGGCCTTTAAGATAGGATTCTCAGCAACAGGCATATCTTTATAAGTCAAAGTTGTAAGTTCTGTTACTTCAAATGCCAGCACATAGAATCCATTTTCAGGAGTTCCTTTTTGTACATATCTGATTATCCTATTGTCTGATACAACAACTCTTCCGCCAGGCCTTGCAGCGTTTACATCTCCTCTAACAACGGGGCTTTTAGGATGTTCAATCCACGGACCTAATAAATTATCACTATAATACAGCAAAAGATAATCATTTCTGTCAGTTGTAAACATCCACCATATATCATCGTAACGAAATACAGATGAATCCTTGAAACTCCTTCCATAAAGAAGATTTGTTACGAAAGACCATCCGACAGGGAAATTCGACGCCTTGTATAACCTGACAGCGTATACTTGACTGCTTTCAGGTATCATATAATACTCGCCCCCCCATTCAAAAACATACGGATATGATAGGTGGAACGGCTCCTCAAGCGCTATCTGCTTATATGTCCATCTCAAAGCATCATCACTAACAGCAAATCCTATTTCTCCTTTCTGCGTTCTTGCATTCAAGATTTCAACAAACATAAACCACTTTGAATCCTTTTTAACCATAAAAGGGTCAGCAACAAAATGCGCAGGGATATCCGTGATATCCTTTGCCGACAAGACAGGATTCATTGCATCAACAACCGGTTTCAGATCCAACGGCGAATTTCCTGTATAAATCCCTACAGACCATTCGTTTCTCTTTGTTATATAAGGGATATCCCATGTTCGTCCAACATACATGCCCAGCATAAATACAAAAAACAGAAAAATAAAGACAACAATTACCATAGATAAATATGATAAATCAAAGACATTGCTGAAGCGCCACTCCAGCACAAGAATACTACTTAAGAACATACCCGCTAAAACTACCGCAAACCCTTTACTCCTCATAATAGTATCTCCCTCTGAGAATTTATGCCTTTGGCAATTAATCCCGCCAAGGGCATATAGTACAGACAGGTTTGAAGCCTGTCTCTACTGCACGGCATCAACAATCTGATACTGTTTTTTGTGGTATATTCTTCATCTAAAAGGTGAACATCCTTTAAAATGTTATCAGGTCCCAAATCCCTTGGAGATTATACCTTATTCTCGCCAAATTCTGCAACAAGGTATTTATGGTAATGTAAACTTCTCTGTGTAAATTCATTGAACCATAAAAAAAGAGGGTGTATTCTCCATGTATTATCATCAAAATAAAACAAAGGAGGAATACACCCATGTTGCACAAGGCAACGGTAAGAAATGTAAATCGTGCATTAAAAGAAGTCAATAGTTTTCAGTGGGAAGGAGAATTCAAACTCAAAGCAAAGGAGTCAATCAAGAAGATACTGGAAGACCGTATGGAAAATGAGATGTGTGATTACATAGGATTAGAAGCCTATGAGAGAGGAGGAGAGCGTTCAGATTACCGCAATGGCAGTTGGACAAGGCATCTTCTTTGCGAGCTCGGGGATTTAGTATTAGGGAACCTCTGAAAAACTACCTTTTTTAAAATTGTCATGCCCGAATGCTTCTGTCGGGCATCCATAAGTCATTAAATTTACAAGAACTGGATTCCCGCTAAAAACATGCGGGAATGACAT
>JACRNJ010000024.1 GCA_016219285.1 Deltaproteobacteria bacterium | reverse complement strand
CCAAAAAATGCAGTTGCATTTTTTGGCAAACGCAATCTTTGGCCAAATACTGTAGTCTGCCGATTTATCGGCGTATTTTAAAAGCGCCCATAAATGGGCAGGCTACTATACTTAAAACAGTATGCTCCGTTTTGTCCAACCGGCTTTCCCTTGCCCTTGACAAATTATGTATTTTGTTGAAGCAAAACACGAAACTCCTCTTTGTTAAAGGCAAAGGAGATAATTTGTCAAGGGCTTGTCCCTTGATAGAAACTTTCAGGGGCAGGCTTTGGCTCAAATCTTGTGTTTGCCCCGAAAAATAAAAATCAAATGCATTTTTCGGGTTAAAACTTCTCACTGGGCGCACTTATTAAAAAATAAAGGGCTAGGAACTTATTTTTGCTAGTCCCTAGCCCCTGCTCCCAACCCTTGTTTTTTAGTTACTAGCCTGACAATACAATTCGGGCTTGAGTTATTGCTTGAGTTTTGAAAATATCATCATTCCGTTTATGGAAGGTATACATTGTATTTAGCGCTTACTTTTCACATCCCCATCAAGTTTCAATTCAAACATTTTACACATTCATAATTTTATAAATCTCAGCCTCTATCTTATCTTCTGGCATCTTTCTGGCTATTGAAAGTTCTTTTACTAGAAGGGTTCTGGCAGTATCAAGCATCCGCCGTTCACCAAAGGAAAGCTCTTTGTCTGTTTTCAGAAGATACAGGTCCCTAAAAACCTTTGCCACTTCCATAGCACAACCTGTTTTGACCTTATCCATGTACTCACGATATCTCCTGTTCCATGTCTGTTTATCCACTACAGGAATATCATTTCGTTCTTTTAGAATCTCGTAAATCTTTGACGCCGTATCCCTGTTTATTACCTTTCTAAGACCTACCGCCCTTTCATTGGCTATAGGCACCATAATGGTAGCGCCGCTGCCCAACACCCGCATAATATAAAACTTTTGATTTTCACCGCCAGATATTTTCTTGGCTTCAACTGATTCAATACTCCCTACTCCATGACCTGGATATACTGCTATGTCTCCAATCTTAAACATTTTTTCACCTCGCTTAGATTAGATTTTAAGCAGACTTCTATGATTGTTTCTTAAACAAAAATAAATATATCTCCTCAATGATGTTGCTCAACGATTTTTCTCAAAATGTTATGCTAATCGCCTGTTTAAGCGCTTAATAAAATCAAAGAGTTATGAAATAATTAAGTTTAGTGTAACAAAAAATTGACATTTGGGCAACAGCCCTTTAAATAAACCTTATTTAAACAATGGCACTAATAATACCACAATAACCCTCTAAAGTCAAAAGATTTTTAAAATCCTGTCATTTAAAAATCCGGTCATTGCCGTATATTCTGCTGTCTCTACAATATATTGAAGCTTCCAGCGCTTGCAAATAATCCCATGCTAAAAGCAAGGTGGTATTCAGTTATTTTGCCTTATACTCACCAACAATCCTCAAATTTTCAAGAACCTCATCCTTGTGCGGCGCATCGGCCATATAATCAGTCAAATCAATGCCGGCGTAATGCTCAAAGTGCAGACCGTCAATAAATAACGGGCTTGCCGTTATATCGTAAACCTTGCCCTTGTAGGCAAAATATATCGGCTTTCCTTTCCGGCTCCCATCATACTGCTTTAATTCTTCTTCTGTAAAAACCTTCACCCTTTTTCCTCCTTTAATGTGGAGCAAGCCGACCGTGTCGGCGTATAAAGTAACGGCAACACGGTTGCCTTGTTCCAAATCTCTTTATTCTAAAAACATTCCTGTTACCTTAAAATTAAAATCATAGTTTAATATATTTGACCAATCTATACCTTGGGCAGTGGAACGGGTATCATCCGCATCACCATAAGGATTGCCTGGAATATAGAACCAGTTTACAATTGCATCTTTTGACTTTCTTAATATTATCCAGTAGCGGCCCGGCGTTAAAATCGGATTATCAAAAGCCTGCCACCGAGTGTCTCTATCGGGGGATTCTTTTGCAAATCTAAAAGGAAACCACTGGTAGCCAGGAAAGTATTTGATGGTGTCAAGATTAAGGGGAAAGCTTCTTAAGCCTTCCATACCAGGCTTTCCTTTATCATCCTTTACCACGTCTACCCAGAGACTGCCTGCCATACCTCCAAATTTGTGCATTGCAAGATTTATCTCTTCCATCTTCAATGGCCTTGCAGTTACAAATGCCTGAGCATAAGTATATTCGGAGGTAACATATTCTGCTGTTTCCTTGTCCAGCGTTTTATATCCCTGCTCTTCTCCTTCGGTCTTGGTAAATATATCTATCATTGAGGGGAAACCTATATTGCCAAACTCAACCCTTTCCATGGCCTTAGTTTTGGACGTTGGCTTCTCCGGCCTGGAAATTTCTACAACTGGCTTTGCAACATGGGCAATAATTGCATTGGTGAGGATGTAGTTTGATGGATTTGACTTTATATCTTTTAAAGAGAGCTTTATATCATCTCTTAAAAAATTTGCCTGTATATCCTCTCTGAACGGTGGAAGTGTTGGTGCGGCACGCCATGAATCGTTTATATCTTTTGCATCAAGCCCAACCGTCTGCTTTATATGCCTCGGACTTACGAACAGATGGCTCTGCTGGGCATCATATGGAACCCACCCAATATCAGGAAAATAGACCTCAAGCCATGCGTGACCGCCCTGGCCTATGCTTTGTACAAGCGTCCCGTTTTTCAGCGGCACCTTCCATGATTTGCTCAATGTGATTCCACCCACAATCCTTGCAGGTATGCCAACAGCCCTTAAAAGGGCAATGGACAGGTGAGAAAAATTCTGACAATTGCCTGTTCCGGTATTCAGGGTATAGATAGCATCGTATTGCGGGAGATTAGTGGTATATTTAACATTATCAACTACCCAGTTTAAAATCTGGATTACGGCTGCCTCTTCTGTCTTTGCGCCATTTACCAGACTGCCAGCCAACTCTTTAATTTTTATATCATCTGTTTGCGTAAGCAATGTAGGAACAAGAAATCTCTTTTCATTTGCATCAATGCCCTTTAACGGAAATGGCGCTGCGCTTGTCAGCTCTTTGAGACCAATATTCACCGCAACAGTAAATTTCCCGCTTATAGTTGCATTGCCATTTATATTGAGCCATGTAACCTTGGTAAATTGGTTGCCAAAACCGTCTGTCTCAGTTTCCACGGATGTTGGCTTAGGATTATATGCAAGATTATAATTCCTAACCTCCTGATTGACCGTCGAACTTGTAAAAGATGTAGGGCTGGCAAAGCGAAAAACAAGTTTCTTAAGCCCTGAAGGCTGTATTGTGAAACCATGATTTTGCTCAACCTCTATTGCCTCGTTCATGGCGCCTTCGAGGATTATTGTTGAAGCAAAAGATGATGTTGCAAAACAGGTTAAGATTAAGGTCAAGAAAAAATATTTTCCCATCTCAGCTTTAACCTCAGCCTTAACCTTTATTTTCGCAGCCATCATCATTATCCTCTTGATATAAAAAACTGCCTACTATTGTTTAAGGGTTATATATGGTTTGATATGCCTCGTAATATCCCATCACCCGTTCAACATATTTTCTTGTCTCCTGATAGGGGATATTTTCCACAAATTCATCCATACCTAATTTCCCCCATAGTTTCAACCATTCATCTACTGCGTTTGGGCCGGCGTTATAAGCGGCAATTGCAAGGTGGAGCCTTCCGTTAAATCTTGTTATGAGAGTTTTAAGATACCAGGCGCCAAAGTTTATATTGAGAGGCGGCGCAAATAAGTCATCTTCTTTGAATGATTGGTGAGACAGTTTCTTTGCTATCATCTCTCCTGTAGCAGGCATTATCTGCAATAGGCCGACTGCGCCCGCATGTGATACAGCCCTTGCATCAAATTCACTCTCCTGCATCATTACTGCATAGATAAGGAAAGAATCCAGGCTAAGTTTATGGGCTGCCCGTTCTACCAATTCCTTGTATGCTTCAGGAAAGGCAAGTTGATAGTCGAAGGCAGCAGAGCTATACGATTGGTTTCTGGCTATGATATATGAATGATAAATGTCGCCAGCATCTTTGTAGAGCAAGCTTATACTTATAGGATATTGACGCTGGTCCATTGATGCCAATTCTTTTAATGCAAGACTATTTAGGCCGAGTTCTAATAATCTCTGCGCCCTTTTCATAATGAGAGAATCATTTGCTTGGTTTGGTTTAGTCTGTCTCTTGTTGATATACGAAGAGGCTGGTATTATACTGGATTTGCTGCCCAATTTTTCTGCTGCTTTCTTGCTCATGGCTGAATAATAATTAGGTGGAAAGCTGTCTGCCGCAGCTTTGAATAATTTCAAAGCATTATCTTTCCTACCCAGCATAAGAGATATTTTACCCTGCCAATAGATGGCCCGCATTCGTATGGGAGAATTTTCTAAAGTTTTCAATGTGTCAAGGGATTTCTCTAAATTTCCCTGTGTGTAGTATATCCAGCCTAGCTGCCAGAGCGCATCATTCCTGTAAGAAGATGAAGGCTTTTCCGCCAACAGTTGTCTTAGAAGAAGGGTAGTCAGGTTTATGTCTCCCTCCTCCTTTGCAATTATGGCAAGCCTGTAGATTGACTCTTCTCTATACTGATTGTCTGATGTGTTGTCTGCATAGACAATAATAAAGGTCTTTAAAATATTTTTGGCGTTTTTAAAATCCTTTAGCCTTATATAAGTACGTGCAAGCCAAATAAGAGATTCTTGTCTTATTTTATCATCCCCCGTGCTTGAAAACTCATTTTTAAAAACCTCTTTTGCCTTTTTATAATCTCTTGCATGATACAAGGCCTGTCCCATAAGCAAACGGAGTTGGGCATTATTCTCTGATAAATGCGCCTTATGCAGCCATGGTGAGTCTTCAAACAAATAATCCTCAATTTCTACGGCAGCCCTTTTATAATTTCTGGTTTTGAGTACGGCCTTTGCCCTTTTGTAAAATTAATCTGCATCTAGTTTTTTAATCTCATGGTATAGCATTTTAAGATTAGAAAAATCGGAATATTCCTGCTGTGGAAATTCTACGAGAAGCCTTCTTATAAAAGGAATGGCCTCATCCAGCATGTTGTTGGATATAAGGATGGAAATAAGTTTATAAAGAACATAGGGGGTTTGGGAATTATCCGGATATTCTGCCAGAAAAGCTTTGTAGGTATTTATAGAATTTATGATGTTGCCTTTTGTTAGATAGACATCGCCAATTTTTTCCAAGGCAAGAGGAGCCAGTGGGCTTTTGATATGATATTTTATGCAGGCGTCAAATGCATTTAATGCCTCATCGAATCTGTTAAGCGATAGATAGGCCTCTCCAAGATAATATGAAGTATAGTCAGAGATGATAAAATCGTCTTTTTTGGCGGATTCAAGATATTCTACCGCCTTTTCGAAGCTGCCATTCTGGTATGCCTTGTAGCCAAGAGACAGGCCGCTCTCTGGCTCAACTGCATGGGCAAGAGCTGGAGATAAGAAGATGTATGAGGTTATGGCAAAAACTATTATATGTGCCATATGAGAACAGACAGGAGCGCTACTCTACGACATCCAGCTCTATAGGTTCTACTTTAACGCCTTTATTGCTTAAAAACTTGACGGCCTTATCTATCTCCCCGGCTTCACCTTCAAGTTCAAGAGCAACAAGCCCTAACTTGTCAGAAATGCTTGACTGCCGTATATTGGTCACAACTTTATAAAGTTTTCCGACCTGATATATAACCGGCTCTTTGATAAGTTCTGGCGGATAGGTAAGATAATATCTTTTTTTCACGCTGTTCCTCCGGCTATAGCAGGAATAATAGAAACCTCATCATCTGCTTTTAGCTGGGTATCTGTATTGTTCTTAAACCGTATATCTTCGTCATTAACATAGATATTTACAAATCGTCTGAGCTTGCCGTCGCCCTCGCATATCCTCTCTTTTAGGCCAGGATACTGCCTTTCCATGTCATCTATAACTTCTTTCACATCCTTGCCATCGGCAGATACCTCATCCTTACCATTAGTCAGTTTCCTCAGCGGTGTTGGAATCCTTACCTTTACAGCCATTGTTTACCTCCGTAATGCCGTTGTCCGTGTCCGTTATCCGTAACCGTTAAAAACTTTTCTTCACGGTCACGGAACACGGCCACGAATCACGGTTTTTATCGCTTCTCTATCTTCAGCCTAAAATGCTCACCTTGTTTTTTTACTTCAACAATTTTATGTCCTTCTTCCTTTATGCTTTTGGGGACATTTTGGATAGGTTCGCCGTCATCCAATACAATCTCAAGAACCTGGCCTATATCCATACTCTCAAGTTTAAGCTTTGTTTTTACAAAGTTTATAGGACATAAAACACCTCTTAAATCTAACAAATCATTTGCTTTTATATCTGCCATTTTATACCTTTTTATATAACAAATAGAACAGGAGTTATCTGATATTGTCCCAACCTACGATTCGCCCCTCATATTTATAGGCAGCGACATAAATTTGTAGTCTGCCGATTTATCGGCGATTTTAAAATACGCCCATGGGGTACCCAACAGAAGGTTGTGTCGGGCAAACTACAGCTACTTATTTTTATCGTTCACTATAGTTACCGTCTGCATCTTTGCCCACCATTATATTAAGGTAACATGCAATTGTATCTAAAATATAACCTCTGCCTTGCATGGCAGGCAATTTATCAGTTCGTACAAAAATAGCAAGCTATTTTTGGGCTATTACCAGTTCAGTGCCCTTGAACACTGATTCCATAAATTTCATATAGCTTTCCAGACCTACCCTGTCAATGGTTTTACCGATACGTTCGCCCTTTCTGCCATTTATTTTATACCATTCAAGAGTCTTCTCTATAACTTCAGGGACATTTTCATCAGGGATAAATATAGCCACATCATTTGCTTCTCTCGGGTGTCTGCCGTGTCTTCCGCCAATTCTCACAAAATGACCGTATCTCTTTGCCTGCCATGATTCTGTGGGGCATGCCCTTATGCAATCGCCGCACCAGATGCATTTAAGCGGGTCATATATGGGCTTTCCGGTTTCAGGGTGAGACTTAATTGCATCCTCTTTACATGCCTTGCTGCATATGGTGCAGCCGGTGCATGTATCCTCATCCCATATTGGTTCCACCACACCCTGAAAACCAAGGTCCATCTCCTTTGTTCTTGAACAATCAATGGGGCAGCCTGAAAATGAGATTTTAAATTTATGATAGCACGGTGTGCCAAAATATTTCTCATCCACCATTCTGGCCAGTCCCTGAGTATCTGTCAAGCCGTTCGGATTGTATTCACAGCCTCCACAGGCAGTTGGCACCCTGACCCTCGGTCCGCAAGATGCCACCTTCTGACCTATTTTCTCAAGGTCTCTGACCATATTGTCAAAGTCTTTATAATCAACATAAAGTATTTCAAGCGACTGTCTGTAGCTTAGATGAACTACACTTTTTTTGCTGTATTTGTCAGCGATCTTTGAAATTTCTATAAGCTTTTTTGTATCAATTCTGCCTCCTGGGCATCTTAACCTGACAGTAAACTGGTCCTTTTGCCGCTGTTTTATAAAACCTCCGGACTTGAGGTCGTTGAAATCTACTTTGACTTCCTGGCCGTCTTTTTTAACAGCGATACGGGTTACCTTGTCTTCTATAAACTTGTCAACCATTACAAAACCTCCATACTGTTAAGATGCAAAACGAATAATCTATTTTTTTGCATCATTTTTTTGCATCATGATTCTTGTCAAAAGATACTACATTATATATAAAACTTTTTCAACTGATATTTAGGAATGTTTGTAAAGCCAGCATCAAAAATCCAACGGACTTCTGGTCTCTTTAATCGTCTTACTCGGCACACAGTGAGTATATATCATCGTTGTCCTCACGTCACTATGTCCGAGCAATACCTGTATAGTGCGGATGTCGTAATTGGCCTGAAGCAGGTGCGTGGCAAAAGAGTGGCGAAAGGTGTGAGATGTAACACGTTTCGTGAGCTTCGCCCGCCGGACAGCGCTGTAAAGGGCTTCCTGAACATGGGTATCATGGATATGATATCGTCTCTTCTCATTCGTTTCTTCCACAATGGTAAGCGACCCCTGAGGAAAAAGCCACTGCCAGATGAATTCCTTTGCAGCATTCGGATATTTCTTCTCAAGTTGATCCTCCATGAACACACCTGCAAAACCGACTGCGCAGTCCTCATCGTGCATCTTTCTCAGGATGTCCATTTGTCTCAGGAGTTCAGGAACGATTTTTTGCGGCAGAGGAACGGTCCTGCTCTTGTTTCCTTTGCCGCGGACAGTTAGTATTCCTGCGGCGAAATTAAAATCCTTCACCCTCAGTTTCACGCCTTCAAAAAGGCGCAGGCCGCAACCATAGAGCAGCTTGATAAAAAGATCGTAAGGATGCCGGAGGTGCTTCACGACAGCATCAATCTCCTGTAGTGAAAGAACAACGGGGATATAATTAGACCTCTTTGCGCGCGGAATATCCTTATGATCGCCGAAATCCTTTTTGAGTATATGCCTGTATAAAAACAACAGCGCATTAAAAGCCTGATTTTGCGTTGATGCGGCAACCTTGCAGTTTACCGCGAGATACGTTAAGATAAGCCTTCACATCCATTGCGACAATTCATAAGGCCGTTTGTTTTTTAGATAGCTTTGAAACCTTCGGCTCCAATCTGCATAAGTCTTGAGCGTTTTCCTGGAATAATGCCGCAGCTTGATCTCAGCCGCCAGTCTATCAATGAGTGCATCCCATTCCAGAGATTTGGATTTCTCCATACAACGCCATTCATTAAACCGGCTGCCACCCCTTTGACCATTCACCGTTCTTTTTTCTTTCTCTTGAAATTGCGGGGTAGAAGCGGTGATTCTTTTATCATTTAGAACGGGACTGGAAGTCTTCTCTTCAATCAGGGGTGATATTAAGTGTGGGGACAGCGTGGACGGCATCTTTAAAGACGTGGATTCTCTGATTTCACTTTTCCCCGACCCTGACTTGATCCTCGGCTGTGACTCAAAAAAGAGAGATACTGCATGCGCAGCCTGTTTCTGTTGTTCGTTAGTTTGCTTCTTTTCGCGCAACTTCTGAATAAACAAACGCACCTGTTCCGACCTGGAATCCGGAAGCGGATACTTGCTTCGGAAATCGAGGAAAAACCGCAGCCACTTCATGTAATCGGCGTGGAGAGAAACAGGAACTACACGCCGTTTGATGACTGCGAGGAATTGTTCACGAATATCAGCTGGAGTTGTTTGCATGGTCAGATGTCAATCGCCGACTAATATCAGTAAATGCATATTAGTCAGTATAATAATATAATAAAATTAGGCAGATACGTCAATCAATATTTTTCTTGACCCATAATAAGCGTTCTGCTATTGTCCTGTATTGTAACTGTATAATAACTGTGTGAAAACTATCTTTATATTTTAATCCTCAATGTCTGAGATGGCAAATTTTCCAGCGTTATTCTTATTATCCCGCCGATTCGAAATAAACGCTTATCTATGTGTGGGTAAAACCAATACCAATAGATCTCTCCTTG
>JACRNJ010000007.1 GCA_016219285.1 Deltaproteobacteria bacterium | reverse complement strand
CAGGCTTTCGCCCATTGCGCAAGATTCCCCACTGCTGCCTCCCGTAGGAGTCTGGCCCGTGTTTCAGTGCCAGTGTGGCTGATCGTCCTCTCAGACCAGCTACCCGTCTTAGCCTTGGTAGGCCTTTACCCTACCAACTAGCTGATGGGACGTGGGCTCATCCATAAGTGATAGATTCCGAAAAATCCCCACCTTTAACCCCACAACTCAAGTTGTGTGGTCTTATCCGGTATTAGCCCGCCTTTCGGCGGGTTATCCCTGAGTCCGGGGAAGGTTCCAACGTGTTACGCAGCCGTTTGCCGTGGGTCTGAACCCACTCGACTTGCATGTGTTAGGCGCGCCGCTAGCGTTCGCTCTGAGCCAGGATCAAACTCTCCACTTAAATTTAAAACTCAATAAAAAAAGAAATTTGACAGGCTTGACAGTTGCTATTTAGTTTTCAAAGAACAAACTTTCTTGTTTGTTATAAAAACATTCTCCCGCACAATCAATATGCAGTCTCTCCAAAGTAGAGAGGTTTATTTATATAGCAATTTTATTTATATGTCAAGGAAAAAAGATGCTCTGTCATTTAAAAATTAAAAGCACACTGTTTTTGATGGATTTAAAAATCAAAAGTGCGCTCCTATCTTTTAAATTGGAATTATAATTTCAAACTAAACATGGAGGGTAAAAGGATGACAGAACAGATTTATAAACGGCGGAGAGATGAGCAAGCCCAGATGATTTTATAGAGGTATTTGAACAAGGATATTAGTGCAAAACAAGGCATGGATTTACTTTGACTAAAACGGAGGCAGTTTTTTAAGTGGGTCAAAAGGCATAAAGAACAAGGTGAGGATTTCAGTATTGAATGCAAACGGAGCAATGAACACAGGTGGATTAGCGACTTCCGCATAAGTAATGCAGTATAATGTAGGCATCCTGAAAGAGGGTGTCTTCGCGACCTCACGGCTCTCCAAAATCTCTGGAAGAACGTCGAAAGCGTGTCGTAACATTCCTCAAACAGAAGTTGTCCCTTCACGAGATTGCAAGACGCATGGGTTGTCACGCGAGCAGCGTCCTTCGATGGCGCGATGCGTTCCGAAACGGCAGGAAAAACACGCTGAAAGCAAAGCCAGCGCTGGCAGACCGCCGAGGCTGACATCTAAACAGAAAGAGCGGCTCGTCCATCTACTGAACAAAGTGGCTATGGCTCATGCTGATATTTACCGAACCAAATTGTTTATGATGTTAGTCCCTCTAACGTTGACAGATAAATCTTACGAATAATTCTTGTTTCATCATCACTAAAAATAATTTCTTCTGTTTCAACTTTCTTTTGGACTGTTTCCTTACTCCATCTCCATCTATTTTCAGGAGGAGTAATAACCTTTCCCGACGGAGTGATTATATCGTAAATCAAATTTGGCCTGTAAAACACTCTCACATATCCTGAACGCCAAGGTCCTTTAGTATCATCATCTGGATTGGAATAATAGTTATTATGTCCATCTGTTCTTTCCAAGATTTGCAAATCAAATGAGTCTGATTTCTGATAACAAAGTGTATAATTATGATGAACTGAGAATCTTCCTAAATACCACTTTAGCTGAATACTATGTTGCCAAATGATATTTGCCACAAAATTCTCTTCCCCAAAAATTTCATTCATCACCATGCGCAGGTTATAAACCTCATTACCGTCAATGTGAACAAAGATGACGCCGTCATCACGGAGCAGGGTTTTGGCAAGAAACAGGTGGGGATACATCATGCTGAGCCGGTTGCTGTGAAAGTGGCCGATGTCTTTGCTGTTCTTGCAGAAAATGCTCCCTTTCATGAGGAAACCTTCTCCGTCATTATCACCGATGCGCTTCAGGTAATCTTCCTTTTTCTCGCTGAATCTATCGGGGCAAATAAAACTGTCGCTTCATGTGTTGTATGGCGGGTCAATAATGACGCACTTTACCTTGCAGTAATATGCCTTTTGCAGGACTTTGAGGACTTCAAGATTTTCGCCTTCAATAAAGAAGTTTGCGGTTATGTAAAAGTTTACGGATTCTTCCGGGATGGGTTTTAATGTGGCTGTGGTGGGCTGCTACAAAACTCTAAAGGCATCAGACTTGCCAACCCATTCAATACATACCGCTCATTTGCAAAAACAATGTCATCGCCAAAATAGACCCTCAACTTCTTCCAATCTACCTGATTCTCGGCAAAAACCTCATGGAAAGGCTCTTTCACCCTTTGCAGCCTGTCGTGCTTTGTATCAAAGGATTTGCCGTCCATGTATTTTTAATTGCTCTTTAACAGCGTTTCTAAAATCGCCTTCTGCATATGCAGCCTATTTTCCACTTGGTCAAAAATAACAGATTGCGCACCTTCTATCGCATCATCTGTTATCTCTTCTCCCCTGTGAGCAGGAAGGCAGTGCATGACAATGGCATCCTTTTTTGCAACTTTTAAAATATCTTTATTTATCTGATAGCCTTTGAATACTTTTTTTCTCTTCGCTGCCTCTTCCTCCTGCCCCATGCTTGCCCATACATCTGTATTCAAAACGTCAGCGCCATCTGCCGCATCTTTTGGGTCTTTCAAAACTTTAATCTCTGATTTTGCCTCTTTTTGCGCATGCTCAAGTATCTTTTTATCAGGTTCATATCCTTTTGGACATGCAAGAAATAAATCAAAGCCTAAAATGCTCGCTGCCTCAATCCATGAATTCGCCATATTGTTACCATCACCTATCCATGCAACCTTAACCCCTTTGTATCCGCCTTTTTTTTCTATAACAGTAAAAATATCAGCCAGCACCTGACACGGATGATGTAAATCAGTAAGGCCGTTTATAACCGGCACAGTGGCATACATAGCGAACTCCTCTGCTATCTCATGCCCGAATGTCCTGATGACAAGACCGTCCACATATCTTGACAAGACTCTCGCAGTATCCTTTATAGGCTCGCCCCTCCCAATATGAGAGTCTCTGTGGCTTATGAATATAGCATTGCCGCCCAATTGACACATGGCAACTTCAAATGAAACCCGCGTCCTCGTAGATGCCTTCTCAAAGATAAGCCCTAGTGTTTTGCCAATAAGAGGATTGTGAGGGATCCCTCTTTTTTGTCGTTCTTTAAGCAAAATGCTTCTCTCAAAGATATTGTCTATCTCATCTTTAGTAATATCAGATATTGTCAATAAGCGTTTTGTCATGATTTTTTGTTTGTTGGCTATCAGCAATCAGCGGTCAGTTTTCAGCCGGAACATTTTTTTACTGATAGCTGACTGCTGATAGCTGTTTCCTCAGTATCCCCATCATCTCATCCACATCTTTTTCCGTCACAACAAGCGGCGGGATAAAACGCAGTATGGTATCGGAAGTGCAATTTATTAAAAGCCCCTTTTCCATACAGGCCTTCACAATGCCTGCACCGGGGATAGTCAACTCCATGCCGATAATTAAACCCTTTCCCCTGACCTCTTTGATGAACGGATATTCTGCTTTTAGTGTATATAATTTTTCAAGGAGATATTTCCCAACCTTCCGGCAATTTTCCAACATGTCTTCTTCCAACACCGCCTTTATTGCCGCAATGCCTGCTGCTGCTGCAAGAGGATTTCCGCCAAAGGTGGATGCATGGGTTCCTGGTACAAAACTCTTTGCAACCTCATCCGTTGCCAGCATGGCGCCAATGGCAACGCCGCCGGCAAGTCCCTTTGCCAAAGTCATAATATCCGGCGCTACATCATAATGCTCATAAGCAAATAACTTTCCAGTGCGTCCCATGCCGACCTGAACCTCGTCAAATATAAGAAGCAGACCCTTTCCCCTGCACAGCGCCTTTAAGTCTTTTAAATAATTATCAGACGGAATATTCACACCACCTTCGCCCTGAATCGGCTCCAGCATGATCGCCGCCGTATCCGTTGTAATAGCCCGCGCAACGGCATCCACATCATCGAAAGGCACATAGATGAATTTTTCCAGGAGAGGTTCAAAACCCTGCTGAAACTTCTTCTGGCCTGTAGCCGCAAGCGTTGCCATGGTTCTGCCGTGAAAGGACTTCTCCATAGTAATGATTTGAAACCGGCTCTCACCCTTATCCTTAAAATATTTCCTCGTAAGCTTTATTGCAGCCTCATTCGCCTCTGCACCTGAATTACAAAAAAATGCTTTTTCTGCAAATGAATTTTTGCAGAGGAGTTCCGCAAGCTGTGCCTGTAGCTCAATGTGATAAAGATTTGATACATGAATAAGCTTTTCTGCCTGTTCCTGAATCGCCTTCACAACCTTTGGATGACAGTGGCCAAGATTGCAGACTGCAAGACCTGCCACAAAATCCAGATATTCCTTTCCATCTGCATCCCAAACCCTGCACCCCTTTCCTTTTGTAATTGCAATGGAAAAACGGTTATAGGTATTTGCAATGTATTTGCCGGTTAGATTTATGATTTCCTGCGTATTCAAACTTACCCTCGTTTTTGGAAGTATATAAAATTACCAAATAAAAACTCAAAACACAAAAGAAAAATGAAGAACGAGTTGCCTCATAAAAAATGTTACCCAAACATTTGGTGTTTGTACTTTAAGCAGACCTTTCGACGAACAGCGCTATATAAGAATAAAAATAGAGACCGAGGCTGTTAACCTCATATTATCAAAAGTAAAGCAAGGTGGTTATATACTGCTGGTTTCTCCGGTTCATATCAAAGAATTTAACGCCATTCCTGATATTTTTGAGCGCGTAGAACTTTTAACCATTTTAGAAAAACTGGGGAAACCAATAAAAGCGAATAGAGAAAAGGCAAGGGAACGGGCTGAAGAATTGGTTAAGACAGGGTTTGGAGTGGCAGATGCAGCGCATGTCGCATTTGCAGAAGAGGCAGGGGCTCAATTCATCAGTTGCGATGATTCATTGATTAAGAAATGCCGTAATCACAACATAAAAGTATGGTGCGGCGACCCTGTTGCTTTTTGCGTAAAGGAGGGATTGAGATGAAAACAGTAAAATATATGGACGAAGAAGTTGCAATAAAAAAAGGGATGGAGGCGCTTATCAAGGAATTAGGGCCTGTAGAAGCCCTTCGTTTTGTCAATATCCCTATAAAAAAGCGAATGGAAAGTGTTAAGCGGCACAGGGAATGGCAAAAACTGTTAAGTAAAGAGAAGTTCTTTGATGATGTTTTTGCCGAATAGTTCATCTCGCCACAGCCCGAATGATTTTGTTCGCCAGCCGGAGTTTTTCTTTACTATTTTAAAAGTGTTTCCTTTCAAAGATTTGCTTCAAGATGGAGGCGATAAACCTTATGTCATCTGGATTTCTATTCCGCACAGATAGAATCAACTCTTTAATAGCCATATCTTCATCCACTTTTTTCCCATCCTTCCTAAAAATAAAAAGTTCATAAACCTCTACGCCAAGGGTTTTTGCAATACGTTCCAGAGTTTTAAGGTAAGGAGCCTGTTTCCCCCTTTCAATATATCCGATATAATCAACGCTTAAACCCACTCGTTCAGCAAATTTCTCTTGGGTAAGTCGGGCCTTTTTTCTTTCTTCCCGAATCCTTACTCCTAACCTCTTCAGGATGTCTTCCATAATGCCTCCGGCTGGCCTTTAAGTATAAATCTAATCAGTTTTTGATGTAACCGACAAATAGTCAGGAATATATATAATTTACTTGACAAATAGGTCTGATTTAGTAAAATTGCCCTGACAAATAGTTTGGAAGTTAAGGAAAGGGGTGAGATGAAAAAGATATTGTACTTGCTGGGAATTATTTGTTTATTCTCCAGCGGCTGTTCGGTGGTAATGGCTGTCAAACAGCCGCTCCAGCGGCTGTTCGGTGGTAATGGCTGTCAAACAGCCGGAGGAAAAAAATCTCCAAGTGCTTTCCCCGGGCACTTATAGAGATGCCGTAAGAGCAGAGCTTGGGGCTCCGATTTCAACAGGGTTGACGGAGAATAGTGAAGTATTTGGGACGGTTCTAATTAAATTGTCGCTATGCCATTGATGACCACTTCGCAATGCAAGGACTTGAACGTTATGCGCAATTCACGGTCAAAAAGCGGTATAATCTATTCATCATTATAAAAGAGGAGGAAAAAACATGGAAACAGTAAAGCAGGAGGTCAACAATCTTCTTACCCGCTTACCGGACGATTGTTCATTGGAAGACGTCCAGTATCACCTGTATGTCCTTCAAAAAATTGAACGTGGCTTGCAAGATGCCAAAGAAGGAAGAGTTTACACACAGGAAGAAGTTGAAAAGCGGATGTCTAAATGGCTCTCAAGATAAAATGGTCTCCAAGGGCTGCTTCCAATTTCGAAGACATTTGTGATTACATCGCCAAAGATTCTGAGTACTACGCCATTTTTTTTGCAAAGAAAGTTACTGCCATAATTAAAGCCATTCCTCAATTCCCCAAATCCGGTTGGATAGTTCCTGAATATAATGACGAGAACTTAAGGGAAAAGATTTATGAAATTATAGGATTGTATATCGTTTGAAGGGCGATTTTGTTGAAATCGTTGCAATCTGTCATGGCGCAAGACCATTGGAAAACATTTTAGAGGAACAATAGGAGCAGTATCAGGAGGTGCAAAATGGCCGATATATTTAATGACCTAAAGGCTATGCTTGAACGGTTAAAAAACGAGGCGGGAAATCTCATGCCGTTGATAGAGGGGTCTGCCAAGGAGGTCTCCATTAAATGTAATGCCTTAGATGTGGAGATTGATAACCTGCTGCAATCCTCTCTTGCCTCTCCTGAGAAGTGGGCTGAAAATAAGGATAAACAGGCTGACATAATAAAAAAAGTTCAAAAGGATTTGCCTGAGCGGATACAGGGGATAAGGGGCGGTCTAAAACAGATACAAAGCGGGATGTTTAGCGCCGTTAAAGAGGCAAGACAGGTTATCATAACAGGCATCATCTTCCTTATCATTACAGCAGGGTTCTATACTGCCCTCCACTATTGTCCCAAGATACCGTCTTACAACAAAGCGCATGCCGCAGATTTTTTTAACAGCATCGGCAAGGTCAAGGCCTCTATTGTAAAACCGGAGATTGTACCGGCAGAGGTAATCGGTACTCTATCAGAACTAAAGAGCGAAGACGATGTGTTGACCTCTGAGTTTTCAGAGAGGGTCAGCTTTCTCAAAGGGTTCGTATCAACATTTAAAACAGATGAAAAAATTTCACAAAATGACCAGAGGGTGGTTGAAATAAAAGAAGAAATTGCGAGGATAGAAAAAAGGGCAAGGGGACTTGCCCAGAATGACAGGTTTTTCTGGATTAGCGGATACTGGAGATGGCTAGAGATTGTATTTTGGGGAGAGTTTGGAGTAATCGTCGGTATTCTTGTGTGGGTCAGCACGCAGGTTGAGGGCGGCAAGTATACAAGGCTGATGTATGAGCAGGAGAGGCACTGGTACTTGACAGAGGCAGTTATAGGTCCGATAGTTGTGGTAGCTGTCTTTTTTATATTGAAACAGTTTATAGGGACGCTCATAGAGGGTATCACAGAAGAGGATGTAGGAGGTTCTATATACACGACACTTGGCCTGTCCTTTACACTTGGCCTTTTCCTGAGGAGGACGTTGGGCATCTTTGATTTTATCAAGGATAGATTGCCGCTTCCAAAGTCTTGAGCGGATAAAGTTATATACAGAGCGTCATAACTTCGCATACCTGCGTTACTCCTCGGTTCATCGTTGCGGCGTATGCTAAAAATACGCCTCACTCTTCACCTTCGTTGCGCCTTGGTCTGCTTTATTCTGACGCTCTGTATGCGGCTTTATTTATGTCATTGTGTATAGCGAGAGGTATCGGGAAATATGTCTGATAAAGAAAAAGATACAACATGGCTCATTGATGTCTTTAAAGTAGTGGGCGCTGTTGCCGGAAGTTTGAGCGGCGTAGCAGTATTGTTTGCGGTAATAGGCTACACTATAGTTTTGAGTTTCATTCAGGAGATGAATCTCTATGGGCTGGCGAACTTCCCCAGAGAGTTTTTTATGGAGGCTGACCTCCAGTTCTTGAGCGGTATCAGTACATTCTTTAGTGAACACCTTGTTCTGGGCCCTTGCATCTTCCTTTTTTCCTTTTCTGCATCACTGCTATCCATTATTTACAGCCATAAGAATAGGGCGTTTAAATGGGTATCTCTGGTATTGGCAGTTGCAGCGGTCCTCATTACATTCAAATTGGGAAGTTTTTCTGAAAATAGACAGAGGCTTATCCTCTACTCTGTGTCTACACCAGTTTTGATTGCCTTGATTATCTATCTCATTACAAACATCAGCCGTCTGACTAGTCACTACCTCTCCTTTGCTATACTCTTTCTTTTGCTTGTTTTATCAATACCGATTAGCTATGGCAGATATATCTACGACCTAAATGTCTATAGTGTAGGCGACTTTGAGTATTAGAGTAAATATAAGAACGATTCCATAAAGAAGATGCGGGATAATATTGCAAAGGGGGGTGGAGAGGTTTATTATCTTATGGGGCATACTGCCGGGAAGGAGATATTTTTTATACCCACCAGCAACCCCAAAAGGATGGTTATCATAGACAGAGAGGCTATAAACTTTATAGGGATAATAAGGAATCCTTCTGGAAAGACTCAAACCCTTCGCTGGATACTGGCGTCCCCTATTCCTGTGGCAGAAGAAAAAACATGGCAGCCGGTATCAGACAAAGAGAAAAAGGAATTTGAAAAATTGTTTTAAGGATATAGGAGAGAAAGAAAAATGAAGAATATAACCCCTTTTTTATTATTTATATGCTTAGCAGGAATTATCATGGCAAGTCCTGCTATGACAGGGGAAAGGCCTCTCTCCATCATTTATGCAGGGGAGGGTATCGGGAATATCAGACTTGGTCACAGAATGGAAGATGTTATAAAAAATCTAATGTGGGGACAACCCGAAGAATTCAGGAAGGATGAGAACAAGGGTGAATATTACCTGATATATAAGGCCAAAGGGGTAAGTTTTATTTTTCAGGCAGGCAAAAAGGCCATTGGTGAGAATATCCTTCAAAAGGTTATTATAAACAGCCCTGCCTTTATAACTGCTGGAAGAGGTGTCAGGGTAGGGGACAAGGGGGTTGATATAGAAGGGTCACTTCCCCCCCAAGTTCAGCAGAAAATGGCATTGCAGGCCAATATGGATGGATGTGTAGATGATGATAAGGACAAGGATAAGAGGGTTAAAGTATGCAAGGGGGTAAGATTTATTATAAATAAAGAAAGTGATGTCATTCTTTCCATTGAGGTCTTTTCCCCCTCCCCAAAATAACAACATCAAAAAAAGGTAAAATATGTGAGACGGAAGAAGCGTATGCCAATACCTCGTATTTTTTTAAAATCTTTGCCTTTTTGCCTTGACAAATAACTGATGGGGCAATTATACTATTTACCACAATATCACGGCGGCGTACCCAAGTGGCTAAGGGAGCAGTCTGCAAAACTGCGATGCAGCGGTTCAAATCCGCTCGCCGCCTCCAGATTTTAGTTAAAATTATCAGAGTGATTCTCATCAGTATTTCTCCCTATGCTACCATTCTGGCCGCAGCGTCAGTTTCCTCTGCCGCTTCTATATTCATGATAACATCAACCCATCTTCCGCAGTTCAAAAAAAACTAAAGCAGTAAGGATGTTTAAAAAATATAAATATTGCCTATACTTTATTAAACTCTGATTTATCTACTATAGGTTTAAACCCTTTACCAATAGTAATGAATCCTGTAAAAATGGCAAATCTCCTCTTGAACTTGCCATGGTTAATATTAACTGCATGGAATGGTTGGGATTTCTCTCAACATACCAGACACAATTAATTTGACAGCGCCCAATATCTATTTTTGTGTTATTCCAATCTTCGGTTTACTTATAAACTCCCATTCACTATATTTTGTCTTGGCTTCAAATATTTTGTATTCATTGGAAAACCCAGCTTTTTTTAGAAGCTCTTTCCCTCTCTTGCTCCTTACCCCTACGATTTTTTCTGCCTTATCTTGTATTGTATCCCACTCACCTTTAGTTATAGGGTCTTTATATAACTTTCTGAGATGTTTTTTAGGATTAACACCTCGCTGGTCTTTTAAAAGCTCGTCAAAGCTTTTTGGATATACATTGCCGTATTTGAAATTAAGAATCAATAGCGTCTTTTATCCCATCGCCCCTGAATAAAAGATCTTCTTCCATATCCCTTTTCACCATAGTGCTGTATACCCGGCTCGCCGTCATCAATACAATACTCATGATTGCTATAATAACTGCAAGACCGATAAGGGTAAAGCCTTTTGAGTTTATAAAAACCGTCATCGTTGCCTCGGGAATAATTGAAATTCAGACGGCAAGGTAATTGTAGTCTGCCGATTCATCGGCGCTTTTAAAAACGCCCATAAATGGGCAAACTACTGATATGTTGAGTGTAGAAGCCGCAGCGACACGCCGCCGAAGTGGACAGCAGATGGGCTTTTTACAAAGCCGTCACCACTCATTATACGGCGTCCCATCCAAAGCGACAAGGTCGCTTCCGCTGTGAACATCAGGGCTATAAAAGGGCTATAAAAGGGACGGTTCTCTTTAAATGAAAGAGTTGGACAAATTAAAGAGAACCGTCCCCTTTCCCTGCTTTCCCTGTCCCGAGCTGATAATTACCGACGGCGGCAAAGGGCTTCATAGCGCATTGGAGTATGTATATCCCAAGATATTAAAACAAAGATGCTGGGCGCATAAGACAAGGAACATACTGGATGAAGATAGGCTGTGGTCAAAGATCAGGACGACCAATGCCATAGAGAGAGCCTTCCGTGAGGTAAGACGAAGGACACGGCCTATAGGGGTGTTTACCAACAGGGAAAGTGTTGAAAGGATTGTCTTTGCTGTTTTTCACTATTTGAATGTCAACTGGGAGAATAACCCTCTGAATGAATTTACACATAAGAATTGACATTACCCAGCATAATAACTACACAGCATAATAACACACAGCATAATAACACACTTGACAAGCTATATGTATTAGTATAAAGTAAGCGCTCACTAACCTAAAAAATGCAATTGCATTTTTTGACAAACGCAATCTTCCTGCGTGTGCGTTGCCTGCCTGTGCCTGAGCCACGGCAGACAGGCACGCAGACAGGTGGCCAAATAGTGTAGTTGCCGATTCATCGGTGATTTTAAAAACGCTCATAAATGGGCAACTACTATACTTAAAACAGTATGCTTCGTTTTGTCCAGCCAGCTTTTCCTTGCCCTTGACAAATTATGTATTTTGTTGAAGCAAAACACAAAACTCATTTGTCAAAGGCAAAGGAGTTAATTTGTCAAGGGCTTGTATTTGGCTCAAATCTTGCGTTTGCACCGAAAAAGAAAAACCAAATGCATTTTTCGGTTAACTATGGTTTAAGTCGTATTCATAAATTTAAGGTTAAGGCTGAAGAGAGATAAAAAATACAAAAATTCTTGCTTTAACCTTATTGTTAACGGTGTATATAAAATGGCCAAAAAGAGATTAACAGCAGAACAAAGGTATGCCCAGATTGTAAGGGTTGCTATGGGGCTTTTTTCAAAAAAAGGCTTCAAGGGCACAACAACAAGAGAGATAGCGCAGCAAGCCGGAATTAGCGAGGCAATTATCTTTAAGCATTTTGCCAAAAAAGAAGAACTCTATTCCGCTATAATTGACATGCAGTGCAATGACAAGCTGGGACAATCCATCTTAATGAAAAGACTGGAAGGCAAAGAGGGGCGGGATGTATTCAGAGAGATAGCCTCATTCCTCATACAGAAACATTTTGAAGACCCGACTTTTATGAAGCTTCTTATGTTCAGCGCATTAGAGGGGCATAAGCTCTCTGACATATTTATAAAGACACGAGGATTGGAAATACTGGATTATCTGGCAAAATATATCAACAACCTTATAAAGGATGGGAGATTCAAGAATGTAAATGCACATCTGGCGGCGAGGGCGTTCCTCGGTATGATTCTTCACTACACCATGATGCAGGAGGTTTATGGTATGAAGAAATTTTTCAAGATGCCGGTAAGAAAAGTGGCAGATGCATTTGTAAATATATTTTTTGATGGTATGGAGAGGAGACAGGTATGAATAAAATTTCAAATTTCAAATTTAAAATTTCAAATTTCAAAAAAATTTTATTACTATTCACCGTGTACTGTTCACTGTTCACTGTAGTTCATGCCGAGGAAAAGACCATTACCCTTACCGAGGCCTCTCGGCTTGCGGTTTCTAACTATGAGGCTGTTGTATTATCTCAGGAGGACCTTTATCAGGCAGAGGTAGGGATTGACAAGGCAATTTCTCAGGTGCTGCCTACTGTTACTGTGGACAGCAATTATACAGAATATACTGAAAGCAAGACCTCCGGCGGCTTCAATACTCAACCTGACAACAGCTCGTCTTTTAGCGTAAAACTCAGCCAGCCTCTCTATTCAGGAGGCAAGGAATGGAGCCTCTTAAGGCAGGCCAGGAAAAAGACAGAGGCAGGCAAATACAGCCTTGATGCTGCAAAAGAAGATATTGTGCTCAATGTTTCAAAAACATACTACACTGTCTTGAAATCAGAAAAGACAGTAGAAATCAAAGAGGCTGCATTAAAAAGGGCAATGGAGCAGAGGAGGGTGGCCGGCGCAAGATTCCAAGTTGGAGAGGTTACAAAGGCTATCTTATTGAGGGCAGAGGCTGAGGTTGCAGGCGCAGAAACAGAGCTTGCCAATGCAAAGAAAGACCTCCTGGTAGCAAAGGATAGGCTGGCAAGATTTATCGGTATATCAGAGAATTTTAAGGTTGTTGAGCCTGATAGTAAAGCTATACCGGATGCCGGTCTGGACAGATTGATATCACTTTCTCTGGAGAAAAGGCAGGACTATATCCAAAGTAAAATAGGCGAAGACATTGCCGACGAGGCGGTCAAGTATGCTGTTGGAAACTTCCTGCCGAGCCTTAAGCTGGAAGGTGTGTATTCAAACAAGGACCAAACTCCAAAATCAACGCTTTTTAACGCAGAAAGTATGTATGCAGGGATTACCTTTACCTTTCCTATATTTGAAGGCGGTTTAAGAAAGGCTGAACTGAATGAGGCAAAGAGTAAAAAAAGGCAGGCTGAATTTAAGAGAGTAAGAATGAGAAAGGACATTGAACTGGAGGTGAGGGAGACTTTTCATAATCTTGAGGCATTTAATCCCATTATAGAATCGTATAAAAGGCAGATGTCTTTTGCAGAAGAGAATTATAATATGGTTTTTAAGCAATTCAGCTATGGCCTTGCAACGAATGTTGATGTGATTGATGCAAATGCAACCCTGGTCTCAAGCCAGAGAGGTCTTACAAATGCGCAATATGATTTACAGATTGCAATCCTGGAATTAAAGAAGCGAGTGGGGATTCTGTTGGAGGAGATGGGGAAGTAATTAGCAATTTATTTTTATTTGAGCGAGGATATTTCCATGAAAATTATCACAAAGATAACACTATCTCTATTTGCTGTCCTGCTCATCCTCTCATCGTGCTCTAAGGAAAATGGCACGGCAAAAAAGGTGGAGAAAAAAGAGGAGAGCGTTTTTAAGGTAAATACCGCAGTGGTAATTGGCAAATCTGTTCAAAGAACGGTTGAGGCAACTGGAAACCTTGCCCCTTGGGATGAGGTAACAATCAGCAATGAGATACCAGGTACGGTTGATAGGATTTTTGTTGATCTCGGTGATAGTGTCACAGAAGGGGAGCTCTTATTAAGATTGGATCAGAAGGATGCCATGGCAAATCTTGACGCTGCTGAAGCTGTGCTTGAAACAAATATCCGGAGCCTTGAAAGGGCAAAGGCTGTATGGCAGGATGCAGGCGCAAATTTAAAGAGATTTACAAGCCTTTTTTCAGAAGGTGTTGTTTCTATTAGTCAAAGAGATGCTGTTCAAACCCAGTATGATGTGGCAGATGCGCAACTAAAGCAGGCAGGGGCTTTAGTGAATCAGGCAAAGGCGCAGCTTGAGATTGCAAAAAAACGTCTATCAGATACGGAAATAAAGGCCCCGATATCAGGCGAGATAAAAAAGAGATTTGTGTCGGCAGGAGAGGCGCTGAGGGATAAAACCCCTCTTTTTATATTGGTAAAAAATGACCCGCTGAAGTTTCAAGGCGCTGTGCCCGAGTCCTTTGCCTCCGACATAAGGGTTGGTCAGGATGTTTCTATCCATATAGGCGCATTTCCAAATCATGCATTTCCCGGCAAGCTTATCCGTCTAAGCCCGTCAATTGATGTTCAGACCAGAACTATTTCTATAGAGGCAAAGGTGTCAAATTCCGGCAACAGGCTTCAATCAGGCTTTTTTGCCAAGGCGATTATAACAATAAAGCAGGAAAAAGATGTCCCGTTTGTACCGGAAAGCGCTGTATATTCCTTCACAGGCATAAACAAGGTCTATTCTATTGAAAATGGCGCGGCCTCAACCGGCATAGCAAAAGAACGATTGGTTAAAGTGGGGAGCCGCGAGGCAGGGATGGTGGAAATAGCAGAAGGCCTTAAGGCAGGGGAAGTGGTTGCTACAACAGGCCTTGACCAATTATTTAACGGGGCAAAGGTGGAAGCAAAATAAAAATCCAAAGTTCAAAATCCAAATTACAAATAAATGTCAAATAACAAAATCCAAAGTTCAAATAAAACCCAAAATCCAAATATCAAAATAATTTGGTGCGTAAGCTCAATCTTTCTTTATCTGCTTTGAGATTTGGATTTTTATTTGACATTTGAGCTTTGGTATTTGGATTTGTTTTAAATTTATGTCCCTATACGAAATCTGCGTAAGAAGACCTGTTTTTGCCACAATGCTTGTAATGAGCCTTGTGGTTCTTGGGCTTGCCTCATACAGGGAGCTTGGTGTCGACCTGTTTCCAAAGGTTGACTTGCCGACAGTTACCATAACAACAAGACTTGACGGCGCAAGCCCTGAGGAGATAGAAAATCAGATTACCAAGAGGGTTGAGGAGGCTGTCAATACCATAAACGGCATTGATGAACTCCGCTCCACAACTATTGAAGGCCAATCTCAGGTATATGCGACATTTCTGCTGGAAAAGGATATTAATGTTGCAGCAAACGAGGTAAGAGAAAAAGTATCTGCTATAGTTTCTCAGCTTCCTTCAGGCACAGATTCCCCTGTAATAGAAAAATTTGACCCTGATTCAAGCCCTGTTATGGCCATTGTTATCTCCGGTAAACGTTCTGCCAGAGAGATAACAGAGATTGCTGACAAAAGAATAAAGCGCCAGCTTGAAACTGTAAAGGATGTTGGCGCTATATCCATTGTTGGCGGCAGGAAAAGAGAAATTCAAATTTCTATCAACCCCGGCAAGCTTGATTCCTATAATCTCAGCATCCAGCAGATTAAGGAGGCTGTCAGAAGGCAAAACATTGAAATCCCCGGCGGCAGGGTTACCTGGAAAGGGCGGGAACAAGGGGTCAGGACAATGGGGAGGCTTGAGCTTGTTGAAGATTTTAATGAGCTCATAATCGCTGATTATAAAGGCGCGCCGGTAAGACTAAAAGATATAGGTTCTATAACCGATGGCGAAGAGGAACCAAGAACTTTATCGCGTCTCGACGGAAACAATGCCGTATCGCTCCTTATCAGGAAACAGTCCGGCACAAACACTGTAGAGGTTACAGACAGGGTAAAGAAAAAACTTAATGATATACAAGAGCTACTTCCGAAGGATATTAACATAGAGACTGTAAAAGACCAGTCCCGTTTTATCAAACGTTCCGTGGCGCAGGTTGAAGAACATCTTATATTAGGCGCCTTTCTCGCAAGCATAATAATTTTACTTTTCATAAGAAACTTCAAAACCGCATTCATTGCCGCCATCGCCATTCCAACATCTATAATTGCCACGTTGACCGCAATGCGTTATATGGGATTCAGCATCAACAACATGACTCTGCTTGCGCTTTCTGTCTGTACAGGCATTGTCATTGATGATGCGATAATTGTCCTTGAAAATATTTTCAGACATATAGAGGAGGAGGGGAAAAACCCCTTTGACGCCGCAATAAGCGGCACAAAAGAGATTGCCCTTGCTGTTATGGCCACAACATTTTCGCTTGTTGTTATCTTTCTCCCTGTTGCATTTATGGGCGGTCTTGTCGGCAGGTTCTGGAAAAGTTTTGGCCTTACAGCAACAATTGCCATAGCCGTATCTCTTTTGGTTTCGTTTACCCTTACGCCAATGCTTTCATCCCGCTTGTTGAAAAAACCAAATCATGCCGACAAAGGCAAATCAAAGCAGTCATGGTTTTACAGCCTTATGGAGGCGGCTTATATGTCAACGCTCAAGTGGTGCCTTCACCACAGGATTGTTGTGATTATACTTGCCATCGGGCTTTTCCTTTCCACAGCGCTGATTATGAAGTTTTTAAAAGGGGAATTTATTGTTGATGATGATATGAGCGAGTTTGAGGTAATAGTTGAGACGCCGCCAGGGTCATCGCTTGAAAAAAGCGACGATGTTACAAGGATGCTGGAAGCCGAACTGAGAAAGATTCCGGAGGTAGAACATCTCTTCACGACAATCGGTGTCCGGGGACAGTATCAATCAAATGTAACAGATGCCTCTATCTATATTGGCCTTAAGCGCCTTTCAGATAGGAAAAGGGGACAACAGGCAATAATGCAGAATGCAAGGATGAGTTTAAAAAAATACACAGGGCTGCGCTACAGTATTCAGAATATAAACCTTGTATCAGGAGGAGGTTTCCGGCAAACGCCTTTTAATCTTGTGATACGCGGACCTGAACTTGAAAAGCTTGATGAATATTCAAAGACATTGATTAAAAGGCTCTCGGCCATACCCGGTTTTGTTGATACAGACACAGGTCAGGCGCTGAGACATCCAGAAACGCAAATCCGCATAGACAGGAAAAAGGCGTCTGACCTCGGCGTGAAGATGGATACAATTGCATCTGGATTGAGGACGATGGTTGGCGGAGAGAAGGTAAGTTTTTTCAGGGAAGGGGATGAGCAGTATAATGTTCGTCTGCGGCTAATGGCGGACTACAGAAAGGATGCAGGACAGATAGAAAATCTTACCGTGCCGGGCGCAAACGGCAACCTGGTCAAGCTGAGCAATATTACAACATTTGTTGCAGGAACAAGCCCGGCGCAGATAGACCGCTTTGCACAGGAAAGGCAGATAACGGTAATATCAAACCTGTTCGGAAAACCTCTTGGTGAAGCAATAAGCCAGGCCAATGTGATATTAAAAGAAATGAATATGCCGCCGGAATATAATACCGAGTATCTTGGAAGAGGCAAGCTAATGCAAGAGGCATTTTTCAATTTTATGATAGCCTTTGTATTAAGCCTTATCTTTATATACATGGTTCTTGCAGCGCAATTTGAAAGCTTTCTGCATCCTGTTACCATAATGGTGTCCATCTTTTTAAGCATACCTTTCGGACTTTTAAGCCTTTTGATTCTCGGCAGCAGCCTGAATATTTACAGTTTTATGGGTATGTTCGTCTTAATCGGTGTGGTAAAGAAAAATGCAATCCTTGTTATTGATTATACAAATACGCTCAGGAGCCGCGGCATGTCCGTATATGAGGCGCAGATAGAGGCAAACAGGGTGCGGTTAAGGCCCATCCTTATGACAACGTTTGCTATTATCGCAGGCTTGGTTCCTGTGGCAATAGGAAAAGGCGACGGCTCAGCATCAAGGGCATCTATGGCAATAGCTGTTGTCGGCGGCCAGGCATTGTGCCTGATTGTAACACTGCTTGTTATACCGGTTGTTTATTCTGTGTTTGATGACATGAAAGGGCTGCCGTTTAGGATATATTCTTTTTTTAGAAAATAGCCTCCAAATATGAACAAACAAGCATATTATTTTTATCCTGTCTGGGACCCTTTGTTGAGAATATTGCACTGGTGGAATGCCTCAACCATGCTCTTGCAGGTAACCACTGGAAGCATCATCCTCATACTGTCTGAGAAATTAGAGGATGGCGCAGACGGGTGGCTGGTCACTACTCATGCCGTATGCGGATACCTGTTTGCAGCAGGCATTCTTACACGCATACTCTGGCTTTTTGTCGGTTCTCCAACTGCAAGCTGGCGGGATATTTTGCCGTTAACTGCGAATCAGCGCAAGGTTCTCGTGGACACGCTTCGTTATTATGCCAGCGCTTTGCGCAAGACGCCGCCGCTCTATCTGGCGCACAACACGTTTGCCGGCCTTGTGTATGCGGTCTTTTTTCTGCTTGCGGGAGCACAGGCGATTACCGGCGCAATACTTCTGAATCTTCCCCCTGACCAGCGGGATAAATCCATTCTCCTTGATTGGCACGAGGCAGGATATTTTTTACTCATCCTTTATGTCGCAGCCCATGTATTTGCCGTGTTTGTCCATGAATGGGCGGAAAGGCACGGTCTCATTCCGGCAATGATACACGGAAAAAAGACATTTACTCAAGAGGAATGGCTGGAACTTGATTCATCGGAAAAAAACAAGTAGGGTGGGCTTTGCCCACCAAAATATGGGTTTATGAACAAGGTGGGCGCAGCCCACCCTACTCCGCTGGAAATGTAGGGGAGGAGCTTGCCCCCTCCCACCTGGCGACCATAAAAGTCGTCTCTACATCTGAAAAAGGAGGTGGGGGAGGCAATTAAATTTTAGATTTACGATTTTAGATTTAAGATCATAATTCATAATTCGTAAATCGTAATTCGTAAATTAAAAAAAAGGAGGTTTTTATGAACGGCAAGATCAACATTATTTTCGGATTTATCTATTTTGCATTCACTGCTGTGCTTGGGCCGACGGCGCTGATACCGCATTTCGGCGTCACACAACAGGCAATGGAGAAGACTGCACAGTCAGTGGGCAAGATAAAGCAGGAGGCGCAGCCAACCGGCGCTTCTACAGCCGAGGCTTTGAGCAGTATAATTGATTATCTGAAGGTTGCAAAACCTATGGCAAAAGGCGCCCACAGCCACGGCAATCTTGAGGCCTTGCTCAATATCGTCGCAGGCTTAGTGCTTTTAAGCCTTGCAATACCAGCCAATTTTAAGGCATTATTGAGCATTCTCTTTTTGGTTGGCGCGCTGTTCCATTCCGGGATGCTTTACCTCGGCGGCGTATTTCACCTGTATTGGGCGTTTAATCTCACCGTCATCGGAGCCATCGCCATTATAGCAGGGCTTGTGGGCATGGGGATAGCAAGCATTATTGGGATAAAAAAGGCAGAAGCATAATAGATTTACAGAAGGTGCTCCAGTGAGACTTCATTTCTCATTCCCACGCTCTGCGTGGGAATGAGAAGATTGGGAGATATTGATGTTCAAAAAAACAATCATTGCTATTCTGCTCCTTGCAATCATTGGCTTCGGCCTATGGTATTTCCTGCTCAAGGGAAATGGCCAAACAGTAAAGTATAAAACTGTAAAAGTTGAGAGGGGCTCTATAGAATCCAGTGTCTCTGCAACAGGCGCTGTCAATGCAGTTGTTACGGTTCAGGTTGGCAGTCAGGTTTCAGGGACCATAAAAGAATTGTATGTGGATTTTAATTTCATGGTAAAACAAGGGCAGATTATTGCACTGCTTGACCAGAAAACATTTAACGCCCAAAAAGATCAGGCCAAGGCAAATCTTATCAATGCCGCGGCTAATATGGAAAAGGCAAAAGCAGACCTTATTGATAAAAGGCAACGGTTTGACAGAATAACAAAACTGTTTAATGAAAGCCTTGTTGCCGGCAGCGAAAGGGACAGCGCTGAGGCAGCTTATCGTGCCGGCGAGGCGCAGTTAAAATCAGCAGAGGCGCAGGTGGAGCAGTATAAGGCGGCTCTAGAACTTGCTGAAGTAAACCTGGAGTATACGATTATAAAATCCCCTGTTGATGGAGTTGTGATATCCAGAAATGTTGACACAGGCCAGACCGTTGCGGCCTCATTTCAAACCCCCACGCTTTTTACCATTGCCAAAGATCTGACAAAGATGCAGGTAAATACCAATGTGGATGAGGCAGATATCGGGGCTGTTAGGGTAGGGCAGAATGCCACATTTACCGTAGACTCATATCCGGAATTGATTTTTGAAGGCTTGGTATCACAAATAAGAAATGCCCCCATCATTATACAGAATGTGGTTACCTACGATGTTATCATTAATGCCGCCAATAAAGACCTAAAATTAAAACCGGGCATGACCGCAAATGTATCCATAACAACCTCTTACAAGGATAATGTGCTTAAGATACCGGCGGCTATTTTTAGATTCAAGCCTGCCGAAGAGGCTGGGCAAAAACAGGCAAAACAGGAAAAGAGGATAAAGATATGGGTGCTGAAAAACGGGAAGCTCAATCCGGTATTCATAAAAACCGGGGTCAGCGACGGCAGTTATACAGAGGTTGCAGAAGGGGACATCGCTGAAGGCGATGAGGTTGTTGTGGATACTTTAGGGAAGAAGAATGAATCTGCTAATAAAACCACTCCGCCGGGTTTTCACAGGCTTGGGAGATAGGCGCTAATAAAAGTGTATAATTCCTGATTTTTGCAATGGAGCAAGGCAATATGCCGGGGCTGATAGAGGTTTCCGATGTCGTAAAGGTGTATAAGATGGGAGACGTGGATTTTGCAGCGCTTCAAGGCGTTTCCCTTGTCATCAATGAAGGAGAGTTTGTGGCGGTCATGGGTGCGTCAGGCTCAGGCAAGTCCACTTTCATGAACATCATAGGCTGTCTTGATACGCCGACATCAGGAAGGTATATGCTGGATGAACAGGATGTATCCCGCCTGAGCAAAGACGACCTGGCATCCATACGCAATAAAAAAATAGGGTTTGTGTTTCAGAGCTTTAATCTCCTTTCTAAAACATCCGCGCTTGAAAATGTTGAACTTCCGCTCCTCTACAACGGTTCCCCATCAAAAATAAGAAGAGAGCAATCCCTTTCGGCCTTAAAGTCTGTGGGCCTTGAAGAAAGGAGATATCACAGGCCGAATCAGTTGTCAGGCGGGCAGCAGCAGCGGGTCGCAATTGCAAGGGCGCTCGTCAACAAACCATCATTGGTTTTAGCCGATGAGCCCACAGGAAACCTTGATTCGCAGACCAGTATTGAGTTGATGACGTTATTCAAAAAGCTGAACAAAGAAAACAACATTACCATTGTCATGGTAACCCATGAAGCAGATATTGCCGCCTATGCTAACCGGCAGGTATGTTTTAAAGATGGAAAGGTGGTAAAGGATGATAAACGATAAATTCCAAAATCCTAATGTCTAATTTCTAATAAACTGCCAAATGTCAAACTTGAGTAAGGGCCCAAAAATAGACATTTATTTTTGGGGAAGCCTGCAAGCCCTTGACAAAACTTTAGTTTAGTCAAGGGCAAGCCCTTGACAGACGTTTCACCTGTCAAGGGCAAGTTGGCTGCCAGACAACACACCCCTAAATCCCCTCTCGAGAGGGGACTAAAGGACGGTGAGGAGTAAAAATTGGCCGATAACGAAGTATGGCAGCCAAATCACAGATTTGTAAAATGGTGAGATTTTTAATCGCTATTTTACGGGAGGGGGAGCATTTGAAATTGAGCCATTGGACATTTCATTGGAAATTAGGATTTAGAAATTAGAAATTTATTATGAACACTATCGCAACCGTCAAAATAGCCGTTAATGCCCTGAGCATAAATAAAATGCGCTCAAGTCTTACAATGCTCGGTATAATAATAGGCGTTGCGGCGGTCATAGCAATGATATCCGTCGGAGCCGGAGCCAGGGCGCAGATTTCCAAAGAGATTGCCAGCCTCGGCTCCAACCTGTTAATGGTTTGGCCGGGCACAGCCACCAGCGGCGGCCTCAGAATGGGCTTCGGTACAACCCCAACGCTTACCTCTGACGATGCCAGGGCAATAGCAGCAGAGGTTTCCACTGTTTCGTTTGTAGCGCCTGTTTTAAACGGCACAGCGCAGGTGGTTTACGGAAATCAGAACTGGAGCACTATCGTTACAGGGACAACATCTAATTTCTTTGAACTGAGAGAGTGGCCTGTTGTATCAGGGAAGGTATTTACCCAGAGAGATGTGGACGGCGCAACAAAGGTTGCTCTGCTTGGCCAGACCGTTGTGGAAAATCTTTATGGAAACGAAGACCCGGTTGGAAATATTATCAGGATAAAAAAGATACCTTTTAAAGTTGTTGGCGTTTTAGCCAGAAAAGGGCAGTCTCCCATTGGCCAGGATCAGGACGACAGTATCTACATACCGTTGACAACTGCGCAAAAAAGGCTTTTTGGCACACGATTTCCCGGCATGGTGCGGATGATTATAGCAAAGGCAAACTCGCCCGATATGATTAAAGACGCAGAGACTGGGATTACAGCTTTACTCCGGCAGAGACATCGTATTGCGACAGGCAAAGAAGATGACTTCAGCGTCCGTAATCTTACGGAAATGCTGTCAACTGCCGAGCAGGCAGCAAAGATTATGTCCATCCTCCTCGGTTCTATTGCATCTGTTTCCCTGATAGTCGGCGGTATCGGCATCATGAATATCATGCTGGTATCCGTTACGGAAAGAACAAGGGAGATAGGCATACGAATGGCAGTCGGCGCAAGGGCAAGGGATATACTCATGCAGTTTCTGATAGAAGCGGTTGTCCTTGCTGTTATAGGAGGCGGTATAGGGATTGGTGTCGGCACAATGGGGTCCTGGCTTATTTCATATTTTGCAGGCTGGGAGGTAGCCATATCGCTATTTGCCGTTCTTCTTGCATTTGGTTTTTCAGCAATAGTTGGCGTGTTTTTTGGTTTTTATCCTGCCAGAAAGGCATCCCGCATGGCGCCTGTAGAGTGTTTGAGATATGAGTAGGTGTTGATAAAAAAGTTGATTGACTGCAATTAAATAGGTAGTATAATAGTGGTCATGGAGGTGGCCATATTATGAAGCTTTTGACTGTTAAAGAATTCAGGGACAGCGCCACTAAGGCATTGAAAAGCAAAGAGCCGATTATCATTATGCGCCGCGGCGATATGGCAGGCATATTCTTCCCAACCCCGATGGACGCCTTCCCCTTTGAATTGAAAAAGGATATTTTCCTGAGCATTACGGAATCCATAAAGAAAAAACTGAAGGCGAGGGGAGTAAGAGAGGAAGAGATTCTTGAAGATTTTGAGAGGCATAGAAAAACTCGCCGTTGATGCCAATCCCATCCTGTCAGCCATCATCGGCGGAAATGCCTGCCGGGTGTTTGGGCATGCCGACAATACAGCTTTTTACACAACCCTTTTTAATTATCGGGAAGTTGAAAAATATATCCCCGTCCTTTCCTCAAAGCGAAATATATCATTAGAAGACCTTTACCTTGCGCTTTCCATGCTCCCCCTTAGTGTTTATGACGAGGATTTTTATAAAGACAAAATAAGACAGGCAAAAAACATGATTGCCAAAAAAGACCCTGACGATGCCCA
The DNA here is from genome assembly GCA_016219285.1 of Deltaproteobacteria bacterium. Classification (GTDB taxonomy): domain Bacteria; phylum Desulfobacterota; class GWC2-55-46; order UBA9637; family UBA9637; genus JACRNJ01. Next base: position 7,491 of record JACRNJ010000007.1, on the reverse strand, counting down.
TCTTCTTGCATTAGCCCTTGAACTTAATTGCCCCATCTGGAGCAATGACAGAGATTTTGAAGGGCTTAAGATAAAGCTCTATACAACACTTGATTTGATTGCAGAATAAGATATATTGGAGTTGCAGTTTACTGGCAGATATAAAAAGGAGGCGCTAATATGTATTCTATAATCTACAAATTTAATGGAAGGGCGTTTTTATTACTTGTGTCTTTGTGTCTTATTATATTTTATTCGGGAGTCGTAAGGGCTGACGAGCTCAAAATAGCCATGAAAGGCTGGATAGTTCATCCGTCTAACTTTACCGCCCAGATTCATGCCGGCAACACAGTTTCGTGGGCAAATGACGACGATGCCCAGCATACTATTACCTTCGATGACGGATCAATTAAGAGTTCTGAAAATCTGAAACCGGGAAGTCAATTCTCCATTACCTTTGACAATCCAGGGGAATATAACTATTCCTGCAAATATCATAAAGATTTGGGTATGAAGGGAACAATCACGGTGATTCAGAAGTAATATTTCTAATGCCCTTTACTATATCTGGACTGCCCCGGCTAAGATTGGACGAAATGCTCGCCGCAATCCCCGCTCCTTGGAGCGGGGTCGTCGCAAGACCTCTTTTACAGGCGAGCTATGCCAACAATAAAATTTCTTATGATGTAGCAATGCTGTCAAGTAGTCTTAATAGCAAGCGAGTAATAAAAAGCACATGAATTCACTTTTGTCATTCCGGGCTTGACCCGGAATCCAGTTCTTTTCTGGATTCTGAGAGAGAAAGAGGGAAGATTGTTTGTCTGACAATCTGTCACCTGACTTCTGAAAGTCTGTAATTGACACTGAGTTATGAAGATTGAAAAGACGGAAATTTGGATAACATGCGAAAGGCCTGTTGAGGCTGATGGCACGGCGGTAAGGGGCTTCTTTGGGAATATATATAGGAACAGGGCTGAATTTCATGGGCATATAGGGGAGGATCTGGTTTATAAGCATCCGTTGATTCAATATAAGGTTTTCGGCGGGACGCCGCTTGTCGTGGGTTTGAAGGAAGGTGCCTATCTATTAAAGGCATTACCGATGCTTGATCATCTTGAAATATACCATCGTAAACATGCAATCATTAAACAGAATACGGTCAGTGACATCATCTCATTCGGCTTGTCTGAGAATATGATTCGTTATTCTTTTTCTACTCCTTGGATTGGGCTGAATGAAGAAAATTATCAGGAATACGTCATACTGAAAAGCAAGCCAGCTGACATAAAGGTCTTGATTAATAGGATTCTGGCAGGAAACCTGTTGTCCATGTCCAAGTCTTTGAGTTACGTAGTGGGCGATAGAATTCAGGTCAGCTCAACTCTTAAGGAAAGCAGCATTGTTGAGATAAAAGATGGTGTAGGCCTTACTGCTTTCAAGGGCAAATTTGAAACTAACTTTCTTATTCCCGATTTTTGGGGTATTGGCAAATTCAGCTCAAGGGGCTATGGGACGGTAAAACGGATTGACGGAGGGGTGAAGGACCTATGATAAACGCCAACCCGGAGATAATGGAATTAAGGTTTCCCAAACTCAATCATTTCTGGCTTGATTCAGGTGTATTAGGGCTCTACAAGATTGTTAAAGACATAGATGCTGGCAAGTTTGACGTCTCTGCATTAATTAATTCTGACGGTATCGTTCTTAGTGGATTGCCTGATAACATTAAAGCCTTACTGGAAGAGAGCTATCAAATCCTCTTAAAACGTTACTACAATAAGTCTACTCAAAAGCAAATTCAGGAAAATTCTGGGTTTTACTATGATTCAACCAAAGACGCTTTTGTAAGGTTTCCTAAGGTCAAATCTATGGGGATTGCCGGCCTTATTTTCAGTAAGGCACCTCGTCCAACTACCAACAAGGGGATTAAGTTTGAAGATAAAAAGAATGATCTTCTTCCATCGACCCATTCCCATCTGCAGGAAAAATTAAATGACTTTTTGAAATTAACAGGCTTGACGGTTACTACATCGGAGCTTTTGGCTGATGGGCCGAATGCGATTCAGCCGTTGGTGGACATTTGCGTGAAACCCGCCAAAGTAAAGGGAAGCTGTTTTTTATGCGGTGAACTATCACACTCGCTGAGTGAAATAGGAGGCACGGTATTCCCGTTTATTTCAGGATCGTCAGGCGCCTTGGGCTTCAACACATACGCTGGAAGCCCTGAAAAGGTATGTTGGAAATGCGATTATATCAGCAAGTTCGTTCCGGTAAATGGTTTCTACGTATGCCATGATAAGGGCTTTCAGATATTTTTTCCATACTCCGGGGATCTTCACAAGATGAACGACGTATATGGTGCGTTACATGCGGCTGAGTATGAAGACCCTCATCTTATGCGGAATTTTGATCATCCGCTTGGTGGATATTTTCAGAAGCCTTTTGAATTGACCTTTGCATTTCTATATACCCTCTACGTGAAGGTGCTTGCGAGAAAGGTTAACGATGATTTAAAAAAAGATGAACGTGAGCTGGATTTTGAGAAGCTTTTTGAAATTACTCTTTCCAAAGCGCCTCTGGAGTTTATTATCATGCACACTGAGGCGCTTGGTGAGACCCAGATGGGCAAGATGGTATGGCCTTTTCAGGATTCTGTCTACTTCTTTCGCTTGCTGAATCGTCTTGAAAAGGAAGGAGTTAATATTAAAGAGGTTATGCAGAAGCTTGTAGACTATGAGCAATCCAAAAATGAGAACAAGAGCCTCATAAGGAACCGTATCTGTGAGCGGATACTAAGAAAACAAAGCACCTTAGACCTTATAGAACAGCATCTTTTCCATATCTGCAAATCAAAGGATGCCTATATTAAGCCTGTCTTTGACTTTGTCTTGAATTACGAAACTATCTTAAAGGAAGGAGGTAATGGAATGGAACAGGTAGGTGTTGATGCAGCGGTAAAGCTTGGGAAGCGGATTGGAGCCAGTATTGCCAATGCTCAAAACGGTAATAAAGGCGATTTGTTCGCACTGCGAAAGGCGCGAAAGATTGAGGATTTTCTTAACGAAGTCAATCGTGTGCAATTCAAGTACAATGTTTCCGTGCCAACAGAGATTTATGAAGGGTACTTGAACCGGGAGACATTCGCCGAGTTCAAACAGTGCTGTATGATTGCGGCACTGAATACCTTTAACGGAGTTAAATATCACACTGAAAAGGAGGGACAATAATCATGAGTGACATGAAATCAGCTAAGGCACTGACTGTGACCTATCTCACACCTGTTTCTTTTGCATCTTTGAACGGTTCCGACAAGGAAGCGGACAACATCTCCAGCATTAAGAAAATATCAGCAGGAATGGAACAATATCCCTATGTCTCAGCCCAGGCGGTCAGAAGGGCACTGAGAGACCAGTTGGCTGTTCTCGGAAGGCGACTTTCGGAAGGGGCGAAATCATCTACAGACAAAGGTTCCGCTACGACTCAATGCAATCCTGCTGAATTTATTGATGATGACCTTTTGGGGTTTATGAATGCGCAAAAAGTTGAAAAAGGCGGAACCAACAAGCGGACATCCGCTGTGCGGGTATCTCCGTTGATTTCCCTGAATCATTATCAGGGAGACCTGGACTTCGGAACAAATTACATGGGTGTGGAGGCAGGTGGAGACCCTAATATCTTTGAAACAGAGATACATTCCGGGCTTTACCGGGGCACTATTCTTATCGAGCTTGATAGGGTTGGGAGTGGAGATGGTTTTAAGGAAGACCTTGATCCAAAGGAAAAGGCGGCAAGGGTTAAAGTCCTTATGGCTGCTGTAAAGAACCTCTGGACTTCCGGCAGGCAAAGCCGTTTCCTTGCAGATATCTCTCCAAAATTTGTTGCGGCGGCACTTTTAAGGGTTAAAAACCCCATTTTTCTTGAATGCGTTCAGGTACAGGAAAAAGCAATCAACACAGAAATGCTCAACGAGACTGTTAAAGACTATGATAAGGAAATAATATCCCATGCCTTTGGACTCAGGCAGGGATTTTTCACTAACGCACCAAATGGGTCAAAATCAATAGGTGAAGCCTTTGATGTCGTTTCTTCGTGGATAGACGCTCATTATTCATAAGGAGGCCTAATGTTTATATTCTCTGTAAAAGGGATTGCATTGACGGCTTCATTCAGGGTGCCGGAAACCCATACCTTTCACCAGACCCTGCCTCTGCCGCCTAAAACGACAATAGTCGGAATGATAGGGGCGGCAAAGGGGCTTGGCCTGGAGGAATCCCATAAGTTTACGGATGAAAACAATATCCTTGTTGGTGTGTCCGGGAGACATCGGGGGATGATGAAGGACCTGTGGAACTACCGAAAAATTACCGGCAAGGAAAAGAAATACACTGAAGAAGACATCAAGAACCGGATGCATTACAGTGTACTCATAAGGGAATACCTTTTTCATTTCGAACTTATGCTGGTCTTCGGGGCCGCAAACAGGGCAGTAGCCGAAGATTTGAGACAATTCTTCTGCTCGCCTGTCTTTGCTCTCACCCTCGGTAACAGCGATGACCTGTTGAAGGTTCAGGCTATATCGGACGTTATTGAGCAGTCGCCGGCGGAATGTTCCTTCTTTGAACATACCCTGATTCAGGGGGACTTCTCCGCAGAATACAAACCCAAAATAGACCTTAGAACGACGCCTATCACTGAGACGATATCCGCTCCTCAGATATTTTTACTCCCGACAAAATTCTTATTTAATGGAGAGGAAAGGCGAGTTGCTGAACGGAAGCCGTTTACCTTTATAGGCTCACCGGTCGAACTTAACAGGCCGGTAGAGGCCTATACGATTAATGGCGGAGGAGTAACTTTACATTGAGACTGTTTTGGGCAAAACCAGATCAGACCTACGAAGAGCATATAGCGGCTGTCTACAAGGCATGGAAAGAGACGATTCAGAACATCTCACCGCTAATACGCCGAATGGGCGCACAGTATGGCTTTTCTGAAAAGAGGTTTTTACAGAGTTCTCTATTATCGGTAGTTTTGCATGATATCGGCAAGCTGACAGAACCTTTTCAGCGCATGATGGAGTTCGCTCGTAGAGGGGATAAGTTTAATTTCAATGAGAATTATCGCCACGAACTGGCATCTTTCCCTTTTGTCATCAAAGGCAGTGTAGTATTGTGGAAACAATCCGGCCCGCTAATAGGAAGACTTCCACTTGAGGCGATGGCTGTTGTGGCGCATCATAAGAGATTGAATACTGATCTTATCTCTTTTGACCTGGAAAGATTGAAGGAAAAAGTAATATTCCATGAATATGGGTTAGAGACTGCATTTACGCTGGCAGAGGATATCTTCAGACAAGAAGGCTATTCCTTTCCTGCCATCGAAATAGGACTTTGCAAAAACAACCCTTATGAAAAACTTGCCGAATTTGTTGCCGGAGATATCTTTTCAAAACTGATCCAGAAAACAGATATGGAAGCCGCACGCACAACCTATGCCTTGTTAAAAGGTATACTTCATTATGCTGACTGGCATGGTTCAGGGAAAGAACAGGTCAATTATTCGCTTAAAACGCAACCACAGGCATTATTTGAACATATTGAACAATGGTGCAAGACAAAAGCTATTTCCTTTGGGGGGCTTCGCCCTTTTCAGCAAGAATGTGCAACAACGATTGGCAGCGTGATTGCTGTTGCTCCGACAGGGAGCGGTAAGACAGAGGCGTCGTTGCTTTGGGCTTTAAACAACCTGCAAGAAATGGGAGGCGGCAAGCTTATATATCTTTTGCCGACAATGATTACGGCAAACAGTATTTTCCGGCGTCTGGAAAACTACTTTGGGGAAGGGAATGTCGGTCTTACGCATTCGACAGCTTCATTCATGTTTGAAAATGAAGAAGATGGGGAGTCTGGCGAAGCCATTAAAGATAAAAGGAATTTTCTGTTTGATAAAACATTCATCCGGCCTGCAACCGTGGCAACTGTTGATCAACTGCTGACCGCCGGATTTAATACAGGTAAATGGACACTCCTCGAAACAAATGCCGCTAATGCTGTAATAGTGATAGATGAGATACATGCTTATGACGCATGGACTCTTGGCCTTATAGTGGAGACTTTAAAGCATTATTCAAAGCTTGGCGCAAGGTTTATGCTGATGAGCGCTACTCTCCCTGAATCGCTTATCGAACTGTTCATAGTGGCGCTGCCTTCAGCAAAGATTGTAAAAGACCAGTCTCTGTTGGATTCATGCCGCAACAACTATAAAGTAATGGATGCTTTTCTGGAAGATTCCCTTGACATGGTTGAAAATGCCGTGACTAAGGGCAGGAAAACACTTGTTGTCGTAAACAGCGTAAAATCATGTCAGGAGATTTTCAGACAGTTAAAGCAGTTGAACCCTCTATGTTACCATTCAAAATTTATTCTTAAAGATCGCTTTGCGATTGAGCAAAAAATAGAGGCTGCTGACTTGGTAATTGCGACGCAGGTGGTTGAGGTCTCTCTTGATATAGATTATGATGTCATGTTCACAGAATGCGCCCCGCCGGATGCCATAGCACAAAGGGCAGGTAGAATAAACCGGCGCAGAACTAAAATAGATAGTCAGATTTTCATTTTTAAACCTTCCGATATATCAAAGAAGATTTACGATCCATCTGCGGAAAAGCTTCTGGAGAAATCCCTTCAGGCCTTTACTGATGCAGGAAGCGAATTGACCGAAGCAGATATTCTGGCCATTGTTGAATCAGTGTATGGAAATAGAAGACTTCAGAATAATTCAGACTACATTGATGCAGCTGGTCAGTATACTAATACTCAGCGCCGCCTTATGGGTATCTTTGACAATATGATGCGAGAGGACAGGGCAGAGACTACACGCAAAATTGAATATCTGCAGATCCCTGTCATTCCGACTATATTTAAAGAGGAAGTTATGGGTTTACCGTTGTCAAAGAGAAGAGGGTACGAGGTAAAAATGCCGTACTGGTATGTTAGAAAGCACAGGGAAGAGGTGGGCGAGGTGGTCTTTTGTGATATGAATTATGATAACGAAATAGGCGCAACATTTGTGTCTGACGACGAAGTGTCGAGTATGATAATCTAAAAATGACGAATATAAAAACAAAATAAACTCTATTATAATAAACGGTCTTTTTTGTAAAAAACTTTACTTTTGGCATCCCAGTGAGGCGCCATGCAGCTCGTAATAAACTCATACGGTTCATATCTTCAGAAAAATGGCGACTGCTTCAAGGTGAAGAAGGACGAGCAGGTCTTTGAGGTCTCGGTCAAGAAGGTCTCATCCATTATGATTACTACTGCTGCGTATATCACGACAGATGCGATTAAACTGGCTATGGACCATAATATTGACATTATTTTCCTCGATGACTTCGGCGATCCATACGGAAGGGTGTGGCATTCAAAGCTTGGAAGCACAACGCTTATAAGGCGGAGGCAGCTTGAAATGGCCGAAACAGAGGAAGGGCTTAATCTTGCTCTGTCATGGGTT
>JACRNJ010000006.1 GCA_016219285.1 Deltaproteobacteria bacterium | reverse complement strand
TTGAAAATATCTGTAGAATCTGTCCAAAGATACTGCTAAACTTATTCATGGGAAGCCTCCTCTCAGGTTTTTTGTTTCTACTCAAGAATATCTTACCTGATGAGGCTTCCTTTTAAAAACTTATTTTGGACAGATGTGGTAAAAATTATCCGCCGCCTCGTCTGACAGGCAACTTGCAGGTTTCCCCAAAAATCAATGTCTATTTTTGGGCTGTTTTCAGGGCTTTACAGAATGCTATAAAAAGTGAGATAAAATAGTTGACAAGATAATCTTTTGTGTGAGATATATACAATCTGTACAATCTGGAATTTGAAGACGGCAATATATATTGATTGTCTGGGCATTGGGAACAGGGAAGAAAGAGTAGATTTGCAATATATGTTTTAAATGCCCGGCAGTAAAATTAAACTGAAGGCAGACAAGGCTGGACAGAACCCTCCGAAAAGGCAGCGGGGCTGGGCAGCAAGGTAAGCCAATAGTGGTCAGTAACTTTAGACTGCTATTGGCTTTTTGTTTTCAGGGTTTGCCAAAATAAAGTATTGTCATTCCTGCCTGTGCGGGACACGCAGACAGGCGGAGAAAGTTTGAACAGACAATTTAAATTAAAGGGAAAAGGCAGTCAAGGGAGAGGAAAAAGCAGGAGACATAAACAAAGCGATTATTCTCTCCTTTTACCGATAGTTAGAAAAGAAGACCTTCCTGAAGAGTACAGGCATACGGCTATTGAAGATTTGTTGCTTTATCATAATCTTAATTATCCATTTGATTCATACAATAGGGTTGAAATGTTGGTTCTTACTTGCATTGACCATAGGATAATGCTTAATCTGCCTAATAATTTCTCGTACATAATTAGAAACAGCGGCGCAAAAATAGATAATGTAAAGTTTGCTGTTTCCTTTGCGGTTGCTGTCGCAAAGATTAAAACAATTGCGCTTATAGGCCACATGGATTGCATGATGCTGAATATAGAAAGACATAAGACAGGTTTTATTAAAGGGCTTGAAGAACAGGGCTGGAAGAGGCATAGAGCAGAGAAGTTTTTTAAAAAAATGCAGCCTGTCTTTGGAATAAAAAACGTAGTACGCTCTCTTATTGATGATGCAGCTAAGTTGCGTTCATGGTATCCAAAGACTCTGATTGTTCCAGTATGTTATTCAGAGAAGGAGAAAAAGCTGTATCTTGTGAAGGAAGATAGGGCGTAAAAATGGACTTTTTTAACAGCCTTTTCTGCTCGCTTTTGCATCCGTTCTTTTAATTGACCTGGTTTTAAAAATATTATATAAAGGAGGTGGTTATATAAAAGTAAACCCCGTTAGAAGTCCACGTAACGAAAGTGGCAAAGAAACAAATAATAAAGCAACATCAAAGATGAAGACTTCTAACGGGGTAAAGGGGCAAAAGGTGAAAACAAAGGGGCAGGTAGAGGCTGATATTGGTAATGCGATAACAAAGTTTGAACTGGAGTATATGGGGCGCGGGCCAAAAGAGGTAAAAACCTATATTGTAGATGACATGGTTTTTATCAGACTTAAAGGTGTGCTTACAGATGCAGAGAAACAACTAACCAAGAATCAGGAAGGCAGGGACCTGATAAAAAAGGTCAGGGCAACACTTTTAGAAAGCGCAAAGGATTTGTTGTCAAGGGTTATTAAGGATATTGTTGGGGTAGATGTAATAAGTATGCATACGGATATCAGTACTCAAACAGGCGAAAGGATAATAATATTTACCTTCTCTGAAATGCTCACAAACCTGATAAGAGAAAAAACTTGACAAGATACTTTCTTTTATTATAGTAAGAAAACCAGCCTCAAATAGTTGCTCTTTTGCAACTGACGGAATCAAGGTGTTTGTTGAGAAGACAAAAATTGAAAAAACAAACAGGAGGAATGTATGTCAATGAAGATTATGTATACAGCAACCGATGAAGCACCCGCGCTGGCGACTTACTCTTTACTCCCTGTGATCAAGGCATTCACAAGGACAGCCGGTATTTCCGTTGAAACAAGGGATATCTCTCTTGCAGGCAGGATTATCGCAAACTTTCCAGAAAACCTGAATGAGAGTCAAAGGATACCTGATGAACTGACTGCATTGGGTGAGCTTGCTGCAAAGTCACCAGAGGCCAACATCATCAAACTGCCAAATATCAGCGCATCTGTCCCGCAGCTGAAGGCAGCTATCAAAGAACTGCAGTTGCAGGGTTATAAGGTTCCTGACTATCCTGAGGAACCGAAAAACGACGCTGAGAAGGAGATTAAGGTCCGGTACGGCAAGGTGTTAGGAAGCGCGGTCAATCCTGTTCTGAGGGAAGGGAACTCTGACCGCAGGGCATCGGCATCGGTAAAAAATTATGCAAAAAAGAACCCGCATAAAATGAGCGCATGGAGCGCGGATTCAAAAGCTCATGTAGCGCACATGAGCGGCGGCGATTTCTACGGCAGTGAAAAGTCAGTAACCGTAACTGAAGCAGGACCGGTCAAGATAGAATTCGTGGGCAAGGACGGCAAAACAACCATCCTCAAAGAAAAGACGACCCTTAAGGCCGGCGAAGTCATAGATGCGGCGGTCATGAGCCGCAGCGCCTTGCGTAAATTCTTTGAAGAACAGATGGAAGATGCAAAAAAGAGCGGTGCACTCTTTTCTTTACATCTCAAGGCCACAATGATGAAGATCTCCGACCCCATCATGTTCGGCCACGCTGTTTCTGTTTTCTTTAAAGATGTATTTGAAAAACATGCATCTACACTTAAGGAGCTTGGTGTTGACCCAAACAACGGATTGGGCGACCTTTACGCAAAAACAGCGAAGCTGCCAGAGGCTAAAAGGACAGAGATAGAAGCAGACATTCAGGCATGTTATAAGAAGCGGCCTGCGATTGCAATGGTGAACACGGAGAAGGGGATTACTAATCTGCATGTGCCGAGTGATATCATTATTGACGCTTCCATGCCTCCCATGGTTCGCGAAGGCGGAAAAATGTGGGGCCCTGACGGCAAGCTTCACGATGTCAAGGCAGTGATACCCGATAGAAGTTATGCTGGTGTGTATCAGGAAGTCATAAGTGATTGCAAGAAACATGGCGCTCTTGACCCCAGAACCATGGGTAGTGTTCCCAATGTGGGCCTGATGGCACAAAAGGCAGAGGAGTACGGGTCTCACGACAAGACATTCAAGGCCGCAGCAAGCGGAGCAATTCGTGTAGTCGATGCCTCAGGCAAGACGCTGCTTGAACAGAGTGTGGAAGAAGGGGATATCTTCCGCATGTGCCAGACAAAAGATGCAGCGATAAAGGACTGGGTGAAGTTGACTGTCAACAGGGCAAGGGCGACCAACGTGCCTGCTGTTTTCTGGTTGGACAAAAACAGAGCGCACGATGCTCAACTTATCGAAAAGGTCAATCTCTACCTGAAAGATCACGATACTAATGGTCTTGACATCAGAATTATGTCTCCCATAGATGCTACACGTTTCTCGCTTGAGCGCATAAGACAGGGGAAGGACACGATTTCAGTCACCGGCAATGTGCTCCGCGACTATCTCACAGACCTATTTCCGATTCTGGAACTAGGCACAAGTGCAAAAATGCTATCTATCGTGCCTCTTATGAACGGCGGAGGGCTTTTTGAGACAGGCGCAGGCGGCTCGGCGCCAAAACATGTTCAGCAATTTCAGGAAGAAGGGTATCTGAGATGGGATTCTCTCGGTGAATTTCTGGCCCTTGGAGTATCATTGGAACAGATGGCGAATACATTTAAGAACAAAAAGGCTCAGGTGCTGGCAGATACGTTGGACAAGGCAAACGGTAAAATATTGGACAACAACAGATCTCCAGCCCGTAAGGTCGGCGAGTTAGATAACCGCGGAAGCCATTTTTACCTTGCTTTATACTGGGCGCAGGCATTGGCTGAGCAGAATAAAGATGCTGACCTGCAAAAACGGTTTACCAAAGCAGCAAAAGAGCTTGCAGACAATGAAGCAAAGATTATCGCTGAACTGAATGGGTCACAGGGAAAGCCTCAGGATATAGGCGGCTATTATCACCCGGACCCGAAAAAGACGGTGAAGGCAATGCGCCCAAGTGCAATATTTAATGCGATAATTGACGCTATATAAATAAAGGCAGGCAAGAGGCGATAGGTTATAGGCAATAGGTAAGCACAAAAACCATAGCCTATAGCCCATAGCCTGTATTTTGGAGGTAATTATGCAACTTACCGGTTTACTCTGGGGTGGTAAATTATTAAGACGGGTCGAGTTTCCGTGTGCTGATGTGCTTGGACCTGAGGCCAGTGTTGATGAGATAAAAGATCTTATCAGGGAAAAGGGACAGGTTTTTATAAAGCCGATTTTTAAAGGCGGTGTTGGCAAAAAAGGCAAGTCTGGTCTTATCGGCAAGGCAAACGACATAGTTGCTGCGCTTGAGGAAAAAGAGCGGCTCTATTTTGCAAAACATCCTGCCGGTACTTCAAAGGCAGACGGTGTTACCTTTGAAGGCGGCGTGCCTGCCAAACATGAGGTCTATTTCTCTATAACAGAATCTACGGTATTCCGCGCGCCTACCATGACCATCACCCATCACGGCGGCGTGGATATTGAGGAACTTACCAAAGATAAAATAAAAGAGATCCCGTTTGACCCGCTCACAGGGCTAAAGTCGTTTCATATAGCTAATGCACTTGAAGAACTTGGTGCGCCAAGCGAGATTATAAGTCCCCTGGTGCAAAACCTTCCTAAACTCTGGACGCTTTATAATAATTACGGCATGAATGTGCTGGAATTGAATCCTATACGAATGTCTCCTGACAGCGCAGGCAGGCTTACTCCTGTTGCATGCGATTTTAAATGCTCCTTTGATATAGATGATCCTGCGTGGAAGAGGCTGGATCTGCCGGCGCATCTCTTTGCATCCGACTATTCGGAGTTTGAGCAGGAGATAAATCAGCTTAGGACATATCAGGGTCAGAGCGATGTATTTATAATCAACCCAAAAGGCACTATTACTGCACCTACATTTGGCGGCGGCGCAAACGCCCTTGTAACAGAACTCCTTGGCGAAAGGGCAACTATTTCATCAGATTTTGGCGGCAACCCTCCTTATGCAAAGATGCTGGATATTTCCAAGATTGTTTTTAAATACTGGCTCGGTCAATCCAATGTATTGTTTATTATAGGCGGCAAGGCGAATAATACGGACATCTACGAAACCTTCAGGGCAATGGCAGACGCACTAAGGTGGTATTTCCAGACATATAAGCCAGCGCCAGTCTATGTTGTTGTTGGCAGGGGAGGCCCGAACCTTATAAGAGGCATGGCATACATGAAAGATACAGTAGAATCCCTCGGCCTTCCTTACCGATTCTTTGGTTTCGACAGCGCTATGTCAGAGGTTGTCAACTATGCGCTAAAGGTTGATCAGTGGATGGAAAAGCAAGGGAAGAAGCAATTGAAGGAAAAGATGGGAATATAAAATTAAGAAGCAAGAAGTCAGAAGCAAGAAGCAAGAATGATAGCTTGCCTCTTGTCTCTTGCATCTTGCCTCTTGAATCTTGGGAGTTCAACTATGCACAAATCAGGCGTCAAGAAATTTCCATATTATGTTGGTATTAAATCCCTGTCCGATGTAGCGGCAAAAAAAGACAGGGTGTGTGTTTTAAATATCCTCGGCAATGAGAGTAAAGGCGTCACGCCAACAAGCCATGAATATTCAGGCGGCAATGTTGTTTTCGGCACAGGGCCTGGAAGATCCGGACAGACGTTGGGAACAAAGATTGGGCCGATACCGGTATACAACTCTATAAAAGAAGCAATGGCTGCAGGGCATAAATTTAACGCAGCGGTCATATACCTTCCGCCTTCAGGCGTTAAAGACGGGGTTGCTGAGGTTGTACGGCAAAACCCCGACTTAAAAAAAATAATAATCCTTACAGAAAAGGTATCTGTGCATGATGCGAGGATTATCAGGGCAATATGCCAGACAAACGGCATTGATGTATTCGGCGGCAACTGCCTTGGTGTGGCGGACGCATGGAATAAGATAAGAATTGGCGGGGCGCTGGGCGGCAATAAGCCGGAAGAATCTCTTGTAAAGGGTTCTATTGCCATATTTTCAAATTCAGGCAACTTTACAACAACCATTGCAACATATCTCCTTACAAAAGGATGGGGCACGACAATATCAATATCAAGCGGCAAGGATGTGTATATACATTTTGCGCCCAAGGAGTTTTTTAACGCATTGGACAATGATGATAGAAGCAAGGGGGCAATAATATATGCTGAACCAGGCGGATATTATGAACACGGCCTTGAAATCAACAAGCCCACCGTTGCCTGCGTTGTAGGGAGGTGGAAGGCAAAACTCACCAAGGCGTGCGGACACGCGGGGTCGCTGGCAGGCTCAGGCGATGATGCGCTGGCAAAGGAAAAATGGTTTATGGATTATTTTGGGGTCAATGGCATATATACCCCTGAAAAACCAATCTTCAGCAAAAAAGGCGCTGTTGTTACAAATATTGCGCACATACCTGAGGCGCTCACAAAGGTCATGGAATTAAACAAAATCAAGCCTGATTTTGAACCAAAGGGAGACCTTTCATTAAAGTGCTGGTTTGGAAATAATCAGGGACTTAAACTGCCCAAGGAACTTGATGTAAGAATAGCAGAGGCAATCCCGCCTTATAATGAACAGATAGAGATAATAAGCAAACAGATTGGCGCGCAGTATCCGAGGCAGACAATGAAAGACGCGAGCGGCGTATCTATGATGGACGCAAAGACGCAGGTGACCAAGGTTCATAATGTCTCTATCCTTGATGCATCGAAGAAATCATTAGAAGAGAATCTTGTATTCTCTCTTATCAAAGATTATCCTGACAAATATGCAAGGGATTTGGCGAACCTCGCATTCAACTCTTATGTAAATATGCACGGAGATGATGCTGTCCGCGCTGCCGATGCGTCAAGGGGCGCTGAAAATTCGCCAAATACCGTACTTTCCTCTGCCATCTCTATAATAGGCAAGGGACGTGTAAAAAATGCAATAAACGCTGCAACGTTATTGCTTGAGCTTTTCCAGCACACAAACATACAAAACCCTGCGGATAGTTTTGACTACTCAAATATCTTGAAGGGGCTAGATGCAGAGCAGAAAGATTTATTTAAAGAAAAAACTCCCAGCTCCGAATTCCGAACCCCGGATTCAGCAGTCATGCTTGCGCAGGCTGAAAAGCTTAAAAACAAGTCTGTGTTTATAAACTTTGTGAAGGATGCATCAAATGGCAAACCTTCATCCGATGCAATCCTTGCCTCAATATGGGCTACTCTCGGTTGGAGCGCCCTGCTGAGGAAAAAAATATCAAAGGCAACCATGGTAAATCTTCCGTGGTATTCAATGATATTCTCCGCATTTGTTGGCTGCAGTGTTGATTCTTCCAGACATGAAAAAGGCATGTTCTGCGGCATAGACAATAAAGAGATAATTGAGAAATGGAGTTTTACCGAAGTTGCGTTCCTTGCGCTCATTGGCCGCAAACCCACAACAGATGAATTGTTTGAGTTTTCCATGCTGTTAGGGCTTATCATATCAAACGGTCCTGGCACAATCTCAGCCCAGGGCTGCAAGGGCGGGGTAAGCGCTGACGGGCCTGAAGATTCCACAAGGGTTCAGATCAACAAGGCATTTGTTGGTTTCCTTACCCATACCGGTTTTGCCCACGGTGGAAATGGATATGAGGCAATTGCGTTTTTAATTGAGCGGTTCAAGGATAAGGATTTGAAAAACCCTGCTGACAAAAAACATGGGCTTAACCTAAAGGCAATTGCTGATGAGTATGCAAAATGGTATGGCAAATACAAGGCAAAGGAAAAGGCGGCAGGTAACATTGAATATATGAAGGTGCCGTGCATAAATCATCCTGTATTCAAAGGCAAGGCGGTCAACTATGACCCCAGAGAGCAGTTTGTAAGCAAGCTATTTGAGGAAAAGGGCATATATAATGTGTTCCTTGATTTTTACCGCAACATTGTTCAGGCGCTCTTTGATGCAAAGGTGAGCGAGAATGTCTACTGTGTAAATGTTGACGCTGTCATAGCGGTAATCCTGTTGAAAATGGTATGGCAGCCGTTCAAGGCAGGCAAGATAACAGAGAAAGAGGTTGAAACAGCCGCGTTCACCACCTTCCTATTCGGCAGGATGATAGGCTGCGCCGCTGAGATCGATGACCATATAAACAGAGGGAGAAACATGGACACAAGGACGTCGGCAAGCAGCTGCGTGTTTGTGGGATAAATCTGCCGGAATGGAGTGTGAAAAAGCCTTTCTCTTCTTATCTCCAACTCCATCTGCTAAATGCGAATAATCTACGGCATAAATCCTGTATCAGAGGCTTTGAAGTCCTGTCCAGAACATTTCAAAGACATACTTATTGCAGCCGGCAGAACTGGTCAGGCAGTTGAGAAAATAAAAAGGCTTGCCGAACAGCACGGCATAAAATGCAGGGTAGTTGAAAAGGGCGAAATTGAAAGGCTTGCCCAAACCCATCACCATCAAGGCGTTATCGGTAGCCTCGCCGAATTCAAATATACAGACATTGAAGATATATTACAAAGGTGGAAATCATCGGGTGAAAAGGCCCTTATTCTAATCCTTGATTGTATTCAAGACCCTCATAATCTCGGTTCGTTAATCAGAACAGCCAATGTGGCCGGTGTCCACGGCGTGATTATTCCAAAAGACAGGGCGGCGGAGGTTACACCTGCTGTGGTAAAGGCATCCGCAGGCGCAATTGAGCATATGTTGATTAGCCGCGTAACCAATATCGCCGATACAATTCTGAGACTCAAGGAGGCAGGCCTATGGATAATGGGAATAGAGGCCGGTGGCAGCCAGGATATTTATTCTTTTGATATGAATACAGATTTGGCAATTGTAATAGGAAGCGAAGGCAAAGGCATAAGACGGCTTGTCAAGGAAAGATGCGATGTTTGTCTTTCTATTCCCATGAAAGGGAGCATCTCATCTTTAAACGTCTCTGTTGCAGGAGGCATAGCGCTTTTTGAGGCGGTGAGGAAAAGGCGGAGCTAACAAGGCATTTTTTTAAATTTGAAGAACAAATAATTCTGCTCACCTCACCACCGACTAGGATTTAGAATTTGTATTTCAGTCTCCTATCTTCAGCACCGCAAGAAACGCTTCCTGCGGTATCTCTACACTGCCTACCTGTTTCATCCTCTTTTTGCCTTCTTTCTGTTTTTCTAAAAGTTTCCTCTTTCTGGTAATATCGCCGCCATAACACTTGGCAGTAACATTTTTTCTGAGCGCCTTCACAGTTTCTCTGGCAATAATCTTGCTTCCAATAGCCGCCTGAATTACAATCTCAAACATCTGCCTGTGAATAATCCCCTTCATCTTTTCCGCAAGTTCCTTGCCCCTATAATATGCCTTTTCCCTTGGAACTATGATGGACAAGGCATCCACCGGTTCGCCATTCAAGAGTATATCCATCTTTACAAGGTCAGCCTCTCTGTAATCAAGATATTCATAATCCATAGACGCATAGCCTCTGCTTAATGTCTTGAGCCTGTCATAAAAATCCAGAACCACCTCATTCAGCGGAATCTCATACTCCACCATAACCCTTGCAGGCGTAATATATTTTATCGCCTTTTGTATGCCGCGTCTTGATTCACATAACCCGAGAATGGCTCCAAGATGTTCATTTGGCAAATGTATGGAAGCCATGATATACGGCTCTTCAATCTTCTCTACGTATTGAACAGATGGAAGCTTCGTAGGCGTATCTATGAATATAACCTCGCCTGTAGTCTTTGTAACTTTATATATAACTGTAGGCGCGGTTGTTATCAGGTTCAGTTTATATTCTCTTTCAAGCCTCTCCTGGATTATCTCCATATGAAGGAGGCCGAGGAATCCACACCTGAAGCCGAAACCGAGGGCAAGGGATGTCTCAGGCTCATAGGTAAAAGAGGCGTCGTTTAATTTTAATTTCTCCATCGCCTCCTTGAGATTTTCATACTCCGCCGAATCAACCGGGTAGAGACCGGAAAAAACCATGGGCTTAACAGCCTTAAACCCGGGCAGAGGGCTGTCAGTGGGGTTTGCAGCATCGGTAATAGTGTCGCCTATCTTTGTCTCGCCAACCTCTTTTATGCCTGCTATGACAAAACCGACCTCGCCTGCCGAGAGTTCATTTTTTTCCACCGGGTGCGGGGCAAAAACCCCCACCTTATCCACATCAAAGATTTTTCCCGTTGAAACAAACTTAATCTTCACGGCTCTTTTTATCACACCGTCAAAAACCCGCACCAGCACAACAACTCCAAGGTAGGTGTCATACCAACTGTCAAAAAGAAGCGCCTTTATAGGCTTGTTGCTATCCCCCTCCGGCGGAGGGATTTTTTTCACAATTGCCTCAAGAATCTCCTTTATGCCTATCCCCTCTTTTGCGCTGGCAAGCACGGCATCCGATGCGTCAATACCTGCCACATCTTCAATCTCCTGTTTAATCCTTTCAGGCTCAGCTGCAGGCAGGTCAATCTTATTCAATACCGGAAAGACCTCAAGTCCAACATCCACAGCAGTATAAAGATGGGCAAGGGTTTGCGCCTCAACCCCCTGCGATGCATCTACCACCAGCACAGCGCCTTCACATGCTGCAAGGCTTCTTGATACCTCATAGCTAAAATCAACATGACCTGGAGTATCTATGAGATTAAGTACATATTCTTTGCCGTCAAGCGCCTTGTAAATAAGCCTTGCCGTCTGGGCCTTAATGGTAATCCCTCTCTCTCTTTCAAGTTCCATCTTATCAAGAAACTGGTCTTTTTTTTCCCTCGCAGTTATCGTGTCAGTGAATTCCAAGAGCCTGTCTGACAATGTAGACTTGCCATGGTCTATGTGGGCTATAATAGAAAAATTTCGTATGTTATCAATTTTCATGGCAATACCTTTTTATAAACATGGGGATCATTAACCAAAAAATGCAGTTACATTTTTTGACAAACGCAATCCCCTGATAAAAACTTTCAGGGGCAGGCTTTGGCTCAAATCTTGCGTTTGACCAGAAAAATAAAAACCAAATGCATTTTTCGGGATAAGCAAGCTGTTGGAAACTACGCAGATGTGGTTTTTTGCCTTCCAATTAACAATCCCGTTGTATTATATCTTACCCACCCTTGCTAAAGCCCCACTTGTTTGCCATATACAGCATATATGGTTTTGAGTGCAGTTAATTTGTTATTATAAACAATTTTTTTCAATATTGTCAAAGTGAAAAAATTATTATGTTTAATCAATTTTCAATTAAGGCAATGTCAACTATTATGTGTAATTTTATATAAAGCTATTCTCTCCATATGAGCAATTCTCCCAGATACTATTCTGCCTGTTGAATATGGCAAAGATGATTCTTTCCACACTGTTCCTGTTCTGAAAACAGATCATCTGTCTTGTCCTTGTTCTCACCTCCCTGAATTGCCTTTCTATAGGGTTGGTTGTCCTAAGTTTCCTCCAGTATTCTTTTGGCTGTTCATAAAAGGTCAAGAGGTCTTCTATATTCTCTTCCAAACATTGGACTACATCAGTCGCCCGCTCCTTCCATGTCTTGGGCCACCTCTTGTGATTTCCCTTTCTTTGTAAGAAAAAAATCTACAAGCTTTCTTTTTCCGTTCTTCTTGAGCCCATAGCGTACCAGGCGCTTTAAGAACAGGGCTGTCAGACAACACACCCCTAAATCCCCTCTCGAGAGGGGACTTAAGGGGTGTGTTATTTGAGACGCGCCGTATGTTCACCAATACGGTGAGGAACAAAAATTGGCCGATAACGAAGTATGGCAGGCAAATCGCAGGTTTGTAAAATAACGAGTGTTTCAATCGCCATTTACAAATTGGCTATTGTCCCTGCGCCATCTTCCGGCCAAAGCTTTTGTTCAAGCACATTCAGCAGTTTTCCCAATGTATCAGTGTGTATAGCTGATATAGAAATGGCATTGTATCGTCTGCATAGGTTTTTTAGTATCTCAGTGTCAGCCAAATCCTCTTTATTAAACACAAGAAGTCTTTCTATGGCATCAAGCCCTATCTCGCTTAATACATCTTCCACTACCTTCATCTGTTTTTCAAAATTGGGATTGCTCACGTCAACGAGATGTATGAGCAAATCAGCATCCTGCATCTCTTCAAGCGTTGCCTTGAATGCCTTAAGCAAGTCTTCGGGCAGATGCCGTATGAAACCGACTGTATCTGTGATAACCGCATCCCTCTCTCTTGGAAATCTGAGCCTTCTGGAAGCTGTATCCAGCGTTGCAAACAAAAGATTTTCCACTTTTGTCGCGCTTTTTGTGAGCGCATTGAGAAGTGTGGATTTGCCCGCATTTGTGTAACCGACAACGGATATTATGGGTATGCCGCTATCTCTCCTGCTTCGCCTTCTCTCAAGTCTGCCCCTGCTTAAATGTTTGAGCTGTTTTTCAAGGTGGCTGATTTTATCCTGCACCCTGCGCCTGTCAACCTCCAGCTTTGTCTCGCCCGGCCCCCTTCCGCCTATGCCGCCTGCAAGCCTTGACATGGCTGTGCCTTTGCCTGTCAATTTTGAAAAGCGGTATTTTAACTGAGCCAGTTCAACCTGCACCTTGCCGTCCCTTGAGTGCGCCCTTCTGGCAAATATGTCAAGGATAAGCTGCGCCCTGTCAATTACCTTTAACTCTGTTATCTCGCCTATCTCCCGCATTTGCGTAGAAGTCAGCTCCTGGTCAAATATGATAATGGTTGCCTCTTTTTGAAGGGCGTTGATGACAAGCTCTTTCAATTTTCCGCTGCCAATGAGGTATTTCGGGTTAAACTCCTTTGGCCTCTGTATGATTGTGTCCAACACAACTACATCTGCGGAGCGCGCCAGTTCCTTTAGCTCCTCCATGGATTCTATTTGTTCTTCTTTTCTATTGTTCTTTGTTGATACGCTTACAAGGATTGCCCTTTCCCTTTTATCCTTTATATCCCGAACTACAGCCCTCCCCATTTCGTGTTCCAGCGCCACAATAAACTCGCCTATATTTAAATCCAGCCTATGAAACGGCATCGGCGGATGCGTTTCAAAAGTCTTGCCTTCGCTATTGAACGGCAAAAGATGAGACATATAAATATTGCCTGGCAGGCCGTCTTCCAGAACACCGATGGCCGCCATCATATCCAGCCTTAGCAAGGCAATGTCTGTAAGGTCATCCTGGCTTAAAGGTTCATTTTTGAGATGCGTATGTATGCAGCGTACTCCCCTGAGGCGTTTTCTTCCAAGCGGATAATCGGATAAGACAGGTATGACAATCTCTTTTTCATCGCCGACAATGGCACAGACAACAAAACCCTGACGATTAACGATAACACCTATTTGTCTGCCTATTTCTCTGGAAAGTTCTGTAAGGTATCTTCCTAATTCAGGAGTAATGAACAGGTTGGGTGGAATACGACGGCGGTAGATATGCTGTAATCTTCTTAGCTGGTCTGCCTTAAGGCCTTTAGTATTTCCGTAGAGCTGTGAGATGTAACAAAACCTCCTTCCCCCTTTTCATGGCTAAATATTTAAGCCTTATTCAAACCGCTACTGCGCTGGAGCAGTAGTTGGCGCATGGTTAATAAGCACGTCTTCCGGCGTATTTTCTTTTGTAAAGTTATGGCATCTTAGGCAATCAGCATGGGTAAAGGCAACCTTTCCATGGCAGCGGCCGCAGCTTTTACCATCCTTCATTTCAATCATCTTTACCCTATTTGCGCCAATCTCTGGCTTGAACGTTTCGGGATGGCACATGGAACATTTAACCCATGTAGAGTGTATTTTATGGCTGAACAGGACATTTTTTAAAAAGGTAACGGATGTTTCAAAAAGTATGTTCGTCTCTCTTACACCTTCAGCATCTGTGCCCCCATTGAGGTTAGTGCGCGGATTAAACGCCTTAACCTTGTCAAGCTCAACCCAGTTTATGAATCCAAGCTTATCAACCGGCAATTTTCCATCTGAAAGGTTTTCGGAATTCCACTCAGCGCCTAGCCTTGATGCAATCTCCTTAAACTTAGCGCTGTTATAATAACTTAAATTCATAAGCGGCCTGGATTCAGGCTTGCCAACAATATGACATCTTACGCAGTTTTCTTCAGAGCTTGCATTAAAAGATATCTTGCCGTTATGGCACGTCCCGCACTGCTTGCCTTCCCCTATCTTCGTCTGAGACAGATCATTGGCGCCGCGTTTCATAATAAAGATGTCCTCGTGGCACACTTTGCATCTGAAGAATGCCCTGTGTACCCAGTGGGGATAGATTACAGGACTTAGTCCCTTTGCAGCCATTTCCTCCTTATGAGCAGCCATAACAAAATTACCCGGCACCCTTTCCGCTTTTTTAATTACCTCATACCCTTCGGTTTTTTTCTTTTCCTTTTCAACTTCTTCCTTCTGTAATTTTTCTACCTTCTTAAGCAGCTCTTCATCGCCATTGTTCCAGTGAATATTCATTGTTGCTATGGCATTTGCAATATCTAGCAAATATACCCTATCCTGATAACTCTTTTCAGGCAGCATAGCTTCTGTAATCAGAGAGTTAATTTCCGCTGGTAGAATATCCTTATTTTTTTTAATAAGTACGCTTTGGGCTTGCAGGTTATTGGCTTTGTGGTTTTCTATGAATTTTTTTCTGAATTGACTCTCCTCTGCACTCAGGCAAGATTCAAAGAAAACAGCAACAATCACTGTAAAGATTACTGCCCACCCTATGACGGATACTGTTGTTTTCATTTTATTCCTCCTTTTGGTTGCAGTATAAGCTTTAGCCGCCATGCAGTAGTCCAATAGCACATTTTAAATGCGACGCCATTGCGTCATATTATATCACAGTTGCTGCAAATTGGCATCTAATATAAAAGGGCAAATTGCAAATTGACAGAAATATGTTTGTGTGATAGTTTCTGTGATATTGATTATCCGTATCATGGGGGTAACAATGGCATTGGCATATAATTTGCATTCATTCATTCATTCATTCATTCATTCATTCATTCACCTAACCCTCCCACTACTTATTTAACTTGCAACTTGCAATTCCCTGTGGTCTCGCCGCAGGTTTGCCTTATCGTCATTCCCACGAAAGTGGGAATCCATACGCAAAAGAACTGGATTCCTGTTTTCACAGGAATGACAACATGCGCCTTAAGTTGTTTTGATTTTGATACCCTGCGGTATCTGCCGCATGGTAGTTCATTTTTACTGAAAATACTCTTGCCTTTAAAGTGAAGGTTAATGGAGTCCCTTATGAAAAAGGAATATATCAAAAAAGACGGGACAGTATTCCCGATTGCTCTCATGGCATGGATAATTAAGGATGAGAATGGAGAGCCCACAGGTATGTGGGGGATTGTAAGGGATATCGCTAAAAATTGAAGGTATAGCTATGAGAAAATATAGTCCAATAGAAGATGAACTGGATAAGCTTAACAAACAACTTGAACAAAGAGTCATTGAGCTGACAGCACAACTTGAGATAACAAACAGGCATCTGAAGGAAGAAATCATAGAGCATAAAAAAGATGAAAAGCGGTTAACTTTAAAATATTCAATTACAAATATTCTATCTGAATTTAATGACCCGAAAGAAGCCTTGACCAGAACTCTCAAAGCTATATGTGAAAATGGATGGGAAATCGGAGAGATATGGTTTATTGATAAAGGCACAAATATACTTACTTTGAACAGCATGTGGTATAACCCACCCTGGGATGTTAAAGAGTTTGAGGCAGTCAGCAGAGAAATTACTTTTCCAAAAGGGATTGGATTGCCCGGTCGTGTATGGGAAAACGGACAGCCGGCATGGATAAATGATGTTATTGTGGATAGAAATTTTCTCAGAGAGTCCATTGCCTCTAAATTGGGACTGCATGGAGCCTTTGCATTTCCCATTAAAATTTCAGGCAATGTGGCTGGTGTCATGTCATTTTACAGCCGTTCTATAGAGCCTCCTGACAATGACCTTCTGCAGATGTTTGATGTAATTGGCGCTCAGATAGGAGGATTTATAGCACGCAAGCAGGTTGAGGAGGAATTACAGAGGATGCAGAATATTGAATCAATTGGTGTCCTTTCTGGCGGCATTGCCCATGACTTCAATAATCTTCTCACTGCAATTTTGGGGAACATCTCTCTTTCAAAATTGTATCTGTCAAAGAAAAATATTTCTCCTGATGATAATGTTTTCAAAAGATTGGCAGCTTCAGAAGAATCCTGTGAACACGCAAAGGAAATAACCAGTATGTTAATAACATTTGCAAGAGGAGGTAAACCGATAAAGGAGCCAATTGAAATATCAAAACTATTAAAAGAGACAACAACTCTTTTAATACCGGGTGATTTACATATAACTTGTGAATTTGATATTCCTGCTCATCTCTATCCAGTTAAGGCAGATAAATTGCAGATAAAACAGGTTATAAAGAGTATTGTTGCAAATGCGATAGAAGCCATGCCGGATGGAGGAATTATCAGGGTTAAGGCTGATAATATTGAAATTGGCAAGAAGGATAATCTTCAGTTAAAAGATGAAAAATATATTAAGGTATCCGTAGAGGATAGCGGGGTTGGAATACCAGAGGAGAACCTATCAAAGATATTTGACCCCTATTTTACCACAAAAGAAAAAGGGCTTCATAAGGGTATGGGATTGGGACTATCAATTTGTTATTCAATTATAAACAGGCATGAAGGATTAATCACTGTGGATTCAAAAGTAGGAGTCGGGACAACCTTTCATTTTTATCTTCCTGCAAATTTAGAGGGTCTGAGGGATGCTTCTCATATTTCCTCAGCTACAGGATAGCGCTGTCTGGCGTAAATACCAAGACACCGACGGCAGATTGAGTATGTAAGCCCGCAAGAAATTAGCATGGCGCTTTTGCTGGATAAGACAAGGGAGCAGTATAACAAGATGAGTCCGTAGATTACCGTTTTATATTTTTATACAAACGTAATGTTTGAGCCAAAGCCTGCCCCTGAAAGTTTCTATCAGGGGACAAAGAAAAGCTGGCTGGGCAAGGTGCAGTTCACGCTCAAAAATTTCCAAGATGCAAGCCCTTTACAAATTATGTGTTTTGCCGAAGCAAAACACAAAACTCTTTTGCCTTTGGCAAAGGAGATAGTTTGTCAAGGGCAAGGCGCTGTAGTTTGCCGATTTATCAGCGTTTTTAAATACGCCCATAAATGGGCAATCTACTTTACCACACCCCTGTTGCCAAATACTCATGTATAGAATCCGCCGCCTTCCTGCCGTCGCCCATTGCGAGGATAACAGTTGCGCCGCCCCTCACAATATCGCCGCCAGAGAACACGCCTTTTTTACTGGTTCTTCCTGTATCCTGATTCACTGTAATATTGCCCCATTTGTTAACTTTTATGTCAGGGCTTGTCTGCGGAATAAGCGGATTTGCGCCGTTGCCGATGGCAACGATTGCCACATCCACATCTATCTGAAATTCAGAGCCCTTTACAGGAACCGGCCTTCTTCTGCCTGATTCATCAGGTTCTCCGAGCTCCATTTTTATACATTCAACCTTCTTGAGCCTTGCTTCATCATCGCCGATAAATCTTGTAGGATTGGTAAGGAGCATAAACTTCAAGCCTTCTTCTTCACCATGATGAACCTCCTCAATCCTCGCAGGCATCTCTTCTCTGGAACGGCGGTAGATAATCGTTACCTCTTCAGGGCAAAGCCGCAGCGCTGTCCGCGCAGCATCCATTGCCGTGTTGCCGCCGCCGACAACAGCCACCTTTTTACCACGCAAAACAGGTGTATCATATTCAGGGAATTGGTATGCGCGCATCAGGTTTAATCTTGTAAGATACTCGTTGGCAGAATATACGCCTATAAGATTCTCTCCGGGGATGTTCATAAACACAGGTAGACCAGCGCCTGTGCCAATAAATACTGCATTATAACCATTTAATAGAAGCTCATCTATGGTCTCAAGTTTGCCGATAACAGCATTGCAGACAATCTCAACACCCATCTTTTTTACATACTCAACCTCTGACTCAACTATCTTCTTAGGCAGCCTGAACTCCGGGATGCCGTACATCAAAACACCGCCTGCAACATGAAGCGCCTCAAATATAGTAACCTTGTGCCCCCTTTTTACCAAATCGCCTGCCACAGTCAGGCCTGCAGGTCCTGCGCCGACCACAGCCACTTTTTTGCCTGTCCATTTTGGTATATTGGGGATAGTAACCTCCGCATGTTCCCTTTCATAGTCTGCCGCAAACCTCTCTAATCTTCCGATGGATACAGGCTGTCCTTTTTTACCTACCAGGCACACCTTTTCGCACTGGTCTTCCTGAGGGCAGACCCTGCCGCAAACTGCCGGAAGGGCATTGGTTTCTTTGAGCTTTTTTGCAGCATCAACAAACTTGCCTTCCGCAATAAGCCTTACAAACCACGGTATATCTATATTTACAGGACATCCGCCAACACACAACGGGTTTTTGCATTGAATGCACCTTTTTGCCTCTTGCATTGCCAGTTCAGGGGTATAGCCTTGCGGCACTTCATAGAAATTTTTTACCCGCTCCTTTGGGTCCTGTTCGGACATTGCCTGTCTGGGTATTTTCATCCGTTCTTTTATTTCTTTTGGGTCCATTAATCCAACTCCTTTTTATAAACGATTACACAGAGTTAAGCTATTATTTTTGCCTTAATCTGCCATTGTAATCTGCATATAATGAACGACAAAAATAAGTAGCTGTAGTTTGCCCGACCCAACCTTCTGTTTGGTGCCCCATGGGCGTATTTTAAAATCGCCGATAAATCGGCAGACTACAAATTTATGTCGCTGCCTATAGTCATGTTATCTCCTCTCATAACACCTTGTGCCTTCATGATAAGTGGCCTCTTCCATGGCTATCTTTTCCTCTTTGAGATAGCTTCTGTTTCTCCTTATTAGTTCATCAAAATCAACTTCGTGGCCGTCAAATTCAGGTCCGTCAACACAGACAAATTTATTCTTTCCGCCTATGGTTACCCTGCATGAGCCGCACATGCCTGTCCCGTCCACCATTATAGGATTTAAACTTACAACTGTATGAATTTTATAAGGCCGCGTCACATTGCACACCGCCCTCATCATGGGCACCGGACCTATGCCGACCACCAGACCAATCTTCGTCTGTTCATCTATCAGCTTTTGAAGTATCTGAGTCACAAATCCGTGATGGCCGTAACTGCCGTCGTCTGTTGTTACAATCAGTTCATCGCTTGTCTTTCGCATTTCATGTTCAAGGATTAAAAGCTCTTTTGTTCTTGCGCCTATTATTGAGATAACCTTATTGCCGGCAGCCTTCAGCGCCTTTGCAATGGGATAGACAGGGGCGATGCCTATGCCCCCTCCAACACAAACAGCTGTGCCGAAGTTCTCTATGTGTGTCGCCTTGCCCAAAGGGCCTACAACATCCATGATGGTGTCGCCTTTCCCAAGGGCGCCGAGCATGGAAGTGGTTTTTCCAACCTCCTGAGATATTATGGTGATTGTGCCTTCTGAGTTGTCAGAATCCACAATGGTAAGCGGTATTCTTTCGCCATGCTCATTCAGGCGGATTATGATAAACTGACCTGCCTTCCTTTTTTTTGCAATCATCGGCGCCTTTATCTTGAAAAGGGCGACTGTATGTGAAAGCTGTTTTTTTTCTGCTATCTCAAACAAAATAATCTCCTTTCTTTTTACAGAAGGTATTATATGGAAAATGCAACAATTACAACCATCCCATCGTCACAAAGAAGGTTTTTATCAGGGGATTGCGTTGCATATGCTCTTCAAAACTTCCCAGACCTCAGTATCAAAAACGCCAGCCACAATCCAAGTATACCTGCTACTGCAAAGCCCAGTATCCCCAGAAACGGAAATCCGAATAATTTTGGTCCGCTGCCAAAGGCCAGCACCAGAGAGGAGCCGATAATAAGGGCAGCCACAATTACGCCGAATGTAAGTCTGTTAGACGACCTGTCCATTTCTCCCATCAGGTCTTCAAGCCCCTTGTGCACAAAGTCTATGGTAAATTTATCGCTCATCATCTTTTTTAATATCTGGCTCATCTGATGCGGAAAGGAATGGATAAATGTCTGGTATTCTCTTACGGTATCAATGGCGCCCTTTGCCACGGTTTCCGGACCGAAGCGCTTTGCTATAAGCTTCCTGGCAAACTGCTGGCTTTCTACAAGGACATTCACATCAGGATGCAAAAGCCTTCCCAGCCCCTCTAATTCAAGTATGCATTTGTCCAGAAGCAGAAGCTCTCTCGGCATTTTTATCTTATGTCTTCGGGCAAGCCTTAGGTAGTCCATGAACAGTTCACCAACACTTGTCCTTTTAAAAGGCTTTCCAAAATAAGAAAAGAGCATGTCCTGATATTCCCTTTTAAACGACACCTCGTCTATATCCTCAGGCAGTATGCCCATCCGCAAATAAACTCGTGTAAGAAGCTCGTAGTCTTCGCTTACAAGGCCGACAAAGATATCTGCCAGATTTTCCTGCATCTCTTTGTCTATCCTTCCGACAATCCCAAAATCAACAAATACAATCTGTTCAGGCCCTGCAACAAATATATTTCCTGAGTGAAGGTCTCCATGAAAAACCCCGAATTCAAAAACCTGCCTGAACAAAACCTCTGCCACGATATGGCTTATTTTTTCTGTATCTATACCGGCTGCTTTGAGTTTTTCTATATTGTCTATCTTTATCCCATCTATCCTTTCCATGGTAAGGGCTCTTTTACCGGTCAGTTCCCAGTAAATCCCTGGAATAAAAACCCTTGGGTCGTCAGAATGATTTTTCTTAAATCTTTCCGTATAGCTTGCCTCCAGGGTAAAATCCATCTCCTTTTTTATGGTCAGGGCAAATTCCTCCACCATGCCCACAGGGTCGTATGACCTGCTCTCAGGCATGTATTTTACAATGAGTTTTGCAAGGTATTGCAGGATGGATATATCGTTATCTATTATTGCCTCTATATCCGGGCGCTGTACTTTTATCACCACATCTTTCCCATCCATGGTAACTGCCTTGTGAACCTGCGCAATGGACGCAGCGGCAACAGGTTTTTCTTCTATCTCCTTAAACAACTCTTTTGCGGGTCTCTTGAATTCCTGCTCTATTACTTTGATAATGTCCTGAAAAGGGAATGGCGGGACTTCATCCTGCAGTTTTAGAAATTCTCTTATAAATTCTTCAGACAGTAAGTCAGGTCTTGTGGATAGTATCTGGCCAAATTTGATGAATGTCGGGCCTAGTTCTTCAAAGGCAAGCCTTGTTCTGACAGCAAGGGATAAGGCATCCTGCGCTGCAGTTGCTTTTTTCCCTGCGAGCCTTTTAGGGAGAGATATGAGTTTTGTCAGATGTATACTCTCTATGATTGGGTAAAATCCATGCTTGATTAGTATGGTAATAATCTGGCGGAGCCGCTGGATATTCTTATATGTGAGATGGATTCGTAAGAAGGTCATTTTCTATAGCCTCCTGCCTCGTGCCTTTTGCCTGTTTTAATCTGCCCTTCCAGCGCCAAATCTATCTGCCGCCGCTCAATATTTACATTTTCTATTTTTACCTTTACCTTATCCCCTATTCGGTATCTCTTGTTGGTATGTTCCCCAATAAGGGAATGCTCTTTTTCCATAAACATATAATAGTCGTCTTTCATATTCGTAACATGCGCCAGCCCTTCTACAAAATATTCCTCAAGCTCTGCAAAGAGGCCAAAACTGGTAACACCTGATATAATGCCGTTATACACCTCGCCGATTTTATCTTTCATAAACTGGGTCTTTTTCAAATCAACTATCTCCCTTTCAGCCCCCATGGCATTTCTCTCTCTTTGAGATGTGTGGGCTGCAATTTCAGGCAGGTTTTTTTCCCAATATGCTTTATCTTTTTCAGAATATCTTGTTTTTATCATTGTTTTTAAAATTCTGTGCACTATGAGGTCCGGGTATCTGCGGATGGGAGATGTAAAGTGGGTGTAATATTCAAAGGCAAGTCCAAAGTGGCCGATGTTTTTTTCAGAATATCTTGCCTGTTTCATGGAACGGAGGAGTATGTGATTGATTAGTTTTTCTTCAGGTTTGCCTGCTGCCTCCGATAATAAATCCTGAAGAACCTTAGAACTTAGTTTTTTCCCTTTGAGATGATATCCAAAGTTTTGGATAAACTCCTTGAACTCATTTATGCTCTCTTCATCCGGTTTTTCATGTATCCTGTATAAAAAGGGGAGTTTTAATCTGGCAATATAGGCTGCTGCTGATTGGTTTGCCGCAAGCATAAATTCTTCTATTATTTGGTGGGCAATATTTCTCTCAGATTTTACAATATCCTCAACCCTTCCTTCTATATCAATAATAATCTGCGGCTCAGGAAGGTCAAAGTCAATGCTGCCAAGTTCTGCCCGTCTTTGCCTGAGTTTTAGGCAAAGCTCCTGCATTAATAAAAGGTCTGCCTCTATTTTTGAATCTTGAATCTTTAATTTTGAATCAAGAATGTTTTTCACATTTGTATAAGTCAGCCTCTCGCAACTGTTGATAACGCTCTCGTAAAATTTACTGTGTAGAATATTGCCGTGGTGGTCAAAATCCATCTCTGCCGTAAGGGTGAGCCGGTCAACATTTGGGTTTAAACTACAGATGCCGTTGCTCAAAGCCTCCGGCAGCATGGGGATGCACCGGTCCGGAAAATATACGCTTGTCCCTCTTTTATATGCCTCCTCATCCAAGATACTTCCCTTTTTCACATAATGAGCTACATCTGCAATAGATACCCACAATTTATACCCTCTGCTTGTTCTTTCTATGGAAACCGCATCATCAAAATCCTTTGCTGTCTCACCGTCAATCGTAACCGTAGTCCTTTTTCGTAAATCCACCCTCCCGGCAATATCCTGCTCCGCAACCTCCTGCGGCGTTCCCTTTGCCTCAGCAATTACATGATGAGGGAACCGGTGCGGCAGGCCGTATTTTTTTACGATAACCTCAATCTCTACCTCAGTGTCATCAGGCTCTCCAATAATTCCAATAATCCTTCCGGCAGGGGCAATATTTTCCTCAGGCCACCTTGTTATCTCTGCCTCAACAATCTTACCTTCCATAGCGCGAATAAGTTCGTGCCTGCTTGCAGGCGCGGTTCCTGAATTAAAACCTTTCAGGACAGGTTGAATCGTGTTTATGTCTTTCAAAGGGATTATAATCTCCTGCAGAACCCTTTCATCAGACGGGATAACAATCCCAACTTCCTTGCTCTTCTCAAACCTCCCAACTATGGTTTTATGCGCCCGTTCAAGGACTCTTATAATCCTTCCCTCTCTCTTGCCATTGCCTTTGCTGCGGCCTTCAACCCTTGCCACAACCTTGTCCCTGTGCATGGCGCCTTTCATATTTCTGGGATTGATAAATATATCCTCTCCGCCGGCTTCAGGCGCAACAAAGCCAAAGCCATTGGGATGGCACGAAAGCTCGCCAACAGTGAGATTCATCTTTGCCGGAACGCCATACCGCTCGCCTCTAATCTTTACAATATGACCGTCCTTAATCAAATCTCTCAGCAGTTTTTTAAAAATGTCTCTTTGTTCCTTAGGAACCTGCATTCGGCGGGTTAGTTCTTTAAACGACAGCGGCCTGTATGCCTTGTCCCGCATGAATTGGAGAAGGGATTGTTTGTCGGAAATATTTAAGGGTTTTTGTGGCATAACTGTCTTTCTTTATAATCTTCAGCGGTTTTTAGCGCATTGCTTACAGCCCCACAATATTATATCCGGCGTCCACATATATAATCTCGCCTGTAACCCCGCTGGAAAGGTCGCTGCAAAGGTAGATGGCTGTCTTTGCCACATCATCTGTTGTAACATTTCTTTTCAAGGGCGCCTTTTTTTCCACAACGGCGAGTATATCTCTAAAGCCTGCTATGCCCATAGCCGCCAGTGTCCTTATCGGCCCTGCAGAAATGGCATTAACCTTAATCCCTTTCTGTCCCAGATCTGCCGCAAGATATTTGACGCTTGCTTCAAGCGCTGCCTTTGCAACACCCATGACATTATAGTTTGGTATAACCTTTTCACTGCCGTAATAGGTCAAGGTTATGATGCTTCCATTTCTGTCTTCCATTAACGGATATGCCCGTTTTGCTAAAGCAACCAGTGAGTAGGCGCTTACATCCATTGCCAGCCGGAATCCTTCCCTTGAAGTATCAGCATAAAGCCCTTTCAACTCTTCTTTGTTTGCAAATGCAACGGAATGAACCAAAATATCCAATCCGCCCCACACCTCTTTTACTTTGTTAAACACAGCATCTATTTCTCCATCCTTTGCAACATCGCATGGCAGAATAAGTTTCGAACCCACACTTTGTGCGAGAGGCATAACCCTTTCTTTGAGCGCATCGCCAACATAGGTGAATGCGAGCTCTGCCCCTTCCTTATGCAGCGCCTGTGCAATGGCCCATGCAATGCTCTTTTCATTGGCAACGCCGAAAATAATCCCCTTTTTATTATTCAGCAATCCCATGCAAAACCTCCTTAAATTATTTCAGGCTCAACCTAAGCCTTGATATTAACCCTATTTCAAACATTTCTACCACTATTTAACAACCTATTCAATGATTTATTTGTCTTGCCACTTAAGTCCATCTCTGCTAAATTTATAGCAGAATATGAACCGGAGGTTACTATGACTTTTGAACACCTTGAAGAGAAGGAGGCTGTGGAGATAGCCTCTTTAATAGAAAAAAATGGGTTTGCATTTTATTCTATACTTGCAGATAGGATAGAGGATAAAACAATAAAGACTGTATTTAAAAACCTTGCACAAGAAGAGAAAAGACATATGAAGATATTGGAAAAGAAATATTACCCTGAAGCAGGTTTTGGGGAGCAGATTACAGATGAGGAGCTTGCCATTGAGGATTATATTTCAAGAACCGCAGACCCTAAAATATTTACTGAAGAGATAAACATAGAAAAACTTGTTCGCGCTATAGACAGCATAAAAAAGGCTGTGATACTGGCCATCCACACAGAGAGATATGCATCAGAATACTTTAAAGGCATGGCTAAAAAGGCCTCTACCAAAGAAGGCGCTGCAATGTATACAGAGCTTGCCGACGAGGAAAAGATGCACGCTGCGGAATTAGAGGCTGTATTGAAAACATTATAAAGAGACAGAAAATAGCAAATGAGAAATATCCCAAAAATCAATGTCCTTTATTTTCAGTTCATTAAATGAGAGTAAACAAATATCAATAAGTAAGTCTGACACCATCTGACATTCCTTCTCAAAAAAATATATTGCTTGGCTGACTGATACATGTTACGCTACGCTGCATAAAAACAAGGAGGAGAACTCAATGAAATTTTACGCAGGCATTACCGCAGCGCTTCTTGCCATTTTGATTATTGGCTGGAATAATACTTCGCAAGCTGCTGAAAAAGGCGCAGCTAAAAAGGTGAAAGGCGTACAAGCAGTTGAAGAGCTGTATGCCAAGAAAGACAAACTAAACGGCAAAAAGGTTGTTGTTCGCGGCAAGGTTGTAAAATTCAACGGCGGCATAATGGGGAGAAACTGGATTCATCTGCAGGACGGCAGCGGCAAACAAGGCACTAACGATATTACAATCACTACAAATCAGAATGCAAAGGTAGGTGATACAGTCGTTGCAACCGGCGTAATGGCCATAAACAGGGAATTTGGAGGCCAATACAAATACGAAGTCATTATTGAACAAACCACTCTTGCTGTTGAATAAATTAACCCAAAAAATACAGTTGCATTTTTTGACAAGCGCTCCTAACAAAACATCGGAGCGCCCATAAATTGGCAACTACTATAAAAACAACACGCTCATTATCGCACCTCTCCCCCAACCACTATTTCAGGTATCCGTAATGTCGGCTGGGCATCTGAAACAGGCACTCCCTGGGCATCCTTTCCGCACGTGCCTATTCCAAAACCAATATCAGAGCCGAGCATATCTATATTTTTCAAAACTTGAGGGCCATTGCCTGTAAGCGTTGCGCCCCTTACAATCTCCCCTATTTTACCTTTTTCTATTAAATAACCTTCTGTAACCTCAAACACAAAATCACCGTTCACGGTATTTACCTGCCCACCGCCCATCTTTTTTACAAAAAGCCCTTTTTCAAGGGATTTGACAATTTCATGAGGATTTGATTTGCCGGCGGCAATCATGGTATTTGTCATCCGCGGGATAGGCCTGTGGTGGTAAGATTCTCGTCTGCCATTTCCAGTGGATACCGTATTATCCTTCATTGCCGTAAGACGGTCGTACATATAGTTTTTTAAAATCCCGTTTTCTACAAGGATTGTTTTTTGGCCTGGGCTTCCCTCATCATCAAAGAAAAACGAGCCTCTCTTGTACGGAATAGTTGCGTCGTCTATAACGGTTATAAGCGGTGACGCAATCTCTTCACCAATCTTCCCTGAATATACTGAAAGGCCCTGCTGAGCCAGGTCTGCCTCAAGCCCATGGCCTATTGCCTCGTGAATCATGGTGCCGCCAGCCTCGCTGGACAAAACAACAGGCATCTTACCTCCGGATGCCTTGCGTGCCTTTAGCATAAGTATGGCCCTTTTTGCTGCTGTCTCGGCAATCTTTTCAGGAGGGTTTTGCTCAAATATCTCCAAACCCATAACGCCGCCTATTGGCTCATAACCTGTCTGCACAACATCTCCTTGTCTTGCAACCGCCTGAACTAAAAATAAAATACCTGTCCTGTTTTCCTCAATCCACTGGCCAAGAGAATTTACAACAGCCATTTTCCTGAATCCGTCGCCATAGACCACCTTTACCTGGGCAATCCTTTTGTCAAAACCTCTTGCAAAGGAATTTCCGTTTTTAACCAGCTCTACCTTTTTTAACAGGTCGACACTGGAAGGCGGGGTTTTTATTAAAAAACCTTGGGTAATATCTTTCTTAACAAGAAATACATCCTTTTTTGTCCTGCCCTCTTTTACCGCCTTACTCACTATATCTGCCAATTCCAGAAGCCCGTTCTCGGTTGTATCATTTGTATAGGCATAAGCTGTCTTGAAATCAAAGATAACCCTTAATCCTAACCCCCTGTCTCTTCCCGATATTACCTTCTCAATCCTATTCTCTTCACAGATTATGGATGTGTTAACAGTCTCCTCCATATATATATCTGCAAAGTCACCGCCTCTCTTCAGAGCCGTCTTGAGGATCTTGAATGGGTCAAAATCTTTGATGAGTTGCATAATATCTCCTATTCGTAAAAAGGTTAAAATTTATATCAGTGTTGATATTTAGATTTCTTAAACCGTAAAACTTGTTAGCACATTTTGAAGAATACATCAACCATAATGTCACACCGTAAAATAGCGAGCTTGTCATTTACCAAAACATATTGTTCATATTATGAACAAACTTCTTGACATGGTTTGCCTGGTTGTGTTAGTGTTCACTATATGAACATCAAAGACAGCCGTACCACACAGTCGTCTGATGATTATCACTCCCTTCTTCTTTTAGACGAAATATCAAGAAATAATGAAATAACTCAGCGGGATTTAAGCAAGAGGTTGGGTATTGCGCTGGGGCTTATCAATTCATACATCAAAAATCTTGCCTCAAAGGGCTATATAACCGTAGCCGCCATACCCAAAAAGCGATATAAGTATTACCTTACCCCACAGGGTTTTATAGAAAAAACCCGTATGACCTACCACCACCTGCAAAACTTTACAAGCCTTTACAGAGTTGCAGGGCACGATTTTCAAAAATTATTTTATAATCTGCGTAAAGATAATATTAAAAGAGTTGTGTTTTGCGGCTCTGATGAGGTGGCGGAGATTGCCTATATTACACTGCAGGAGTTTGAGATAGAACTTATTGCAGTGGTGGATACTGAAAACGAAAGCAAAAGTTTTTTAGGCCAAAGTATCAGACCTATAGAAGATTTAAACATCATAGACTATGACCG
This sequence comes from Deltaproteobacteria bacterium, assembly GCA_016219285.1. Lineage (GTDB taxonomy): Bacteria > Desulfobacterota > GWC2-55-46 > UBA9637 > UBA9637 > JACRNJ01. The sequence continues at coordinate 57,882 of JACRNJ010000006.1, read as the reverse complement.
TGTAATTATCACGAGTTTTTCAAAAGAGGAAGAATTGTATATCAAACTGGTAGAGGCAGGGGTGCTGTTTGAAAAGATACTGTCAAGAGGCAAGGTATAATTCACAAGGAGGCAACATGAATAAAGAAAATGCTGTTGAGTTCTTATTAAAAAAAGTTAAAGACAAAAATGCAACTGTTGGCATTATAGGTCTTGGTTATGTGGGCCTTCCGCTTATCAAAGAATTTCACAGGGCTGGTTTTAATGTCACAGGTTTCGACATTGACCAGCAAAAAGTGGCTATGCTTAATAACGGCGAAAGCTATATAAAACATATTCCATCTGAAAGTATAAAAGACTTTATTAAAGATGGGAGATTCAATGCAACAACAATTTTTTCTAATCTTAAAGATATGGATTGCATAATCATCTGTGTTCCCACGCCGCTCAATGAGCATAGAGAGCCTGATTTATCCTATGTGTTTGATACAACCAGAACTATTGCAAAATATCTCCGTAAATGGCAGCTAGTTGTTCTTGAATCCACCACTTATCCAGGCACAACAGACCAAGACATGAAGATGATACTGGAAGAGACAGGATTAAAGGCAGGAGAGGATTTTTACCTGGCCTTTTCGCCTGAGAGAGAAGACCCTGTCAGAAAAGATTTTACAACGCATACGATTCCAAAGGTTGTTGGCGGTTATACCGGGAATTGTCTCAAAGCTGCCAAAGCGCTATACGACTGCGTAGTTGTGAAGACAGTGCCTGTATCTTCCACAAAGGCTGCAGAGGCTGCAAAATTGCTTGAAAATATCTACAGGGCGGTAAATATAGCCCTTGTTAATGAGCTCAAGATACTTTTTGACAAAATGGGAATTGATATATGGGAGGTAATAGAAGCTGCCAAGACAAAACCTTTTGGCTTTGAGGCATTCTATCCAGGCCCCGGCCTTGGCGGACACTGTATCCCCATAGACCCATTTTATCTCACATGGAAGGCCCGAGAATACGACTTTTCCACCAGATTTATTGAGCTTGCAGGAGAGATAAACACCTCCATGCCCTATTATGTTGTAGAAAAGGCAGGGCGGCTCTTAAATGAAATGGGAAAATCTCTAAAAGGCGCCAAGATAATTGTTCTGGGGGTAGCTTATAAAAAAGATGTGGACGACCAGAGAGAGTCGCCCTCGTTAAAAATCATCCAGCTTTTGAAAAAACTTGGAGCGTATGTTTCATACAATGACCCCTGTGTCCCTGTATGCGAGGGACATCGCCACTATCCTGATATAAATATGAAATCCGTCGAACTTACCGAAGAGGCATTGAAAGGCGCCGATATGGCGCTTCTGGCAACAGACCACACATCGTATGACTATGCCTTCATAGAAAGACACGCTCAGTGCATCCTGGACACAAGAAATGCATTCAGAAAAAATAAAATAAACAGCAGAAAGGTATATAGGGCATGAAAAAGATACTAGTTACCGGCGCGGCAGGTTTTATAGGTTTTCACCTCTGCAAAAGACTGCTTAATCGCGGAGATAAAGTATTCGGGATTGACAACCTCAATGATTACTATGATGTCAATCTCAAAAAAGACAGGTTAAAACAGATTGATGGGATGAAGAATTTTAAATTCATCAAAATGGATATAGCAGATAGAAAATCCATAGCCTCCCTTTTTTCCGAAGAATCTTTTGATGCAGCGGTTAATCTGGCAGCGCAGGCAGGGGTGAGATATTCTCTGATAAATCCTTATGCCTACATTGAGAGCAATATAAACGGATTCTTAAATATCCTCGAAGGATGCAGACATAATAAAGTCAAACACCTTGTCTTTGCCTCATCAAGCTCTGTTTACGGGGCTAATACAAACATGCCATTTTCCGTTCATCACAATGTCGACCATCCTGTATCTCTTTATGCTGCCACAAAAAAGGCAAATGAGCTTATGGCGCATACATACGCAAGCCTCTACAATATCCCATGCACAGGCCTAAGATTTTTTACAGTTTACGGACCCTGGGGCAGGCCTGACATGGCGTTATTTCTCTTCACAAAGGCCATATTGCAAGGAAAGACAATAGATGTATTCAATTACGGAAAGATGAAAAGGGATTTTACTTACATAGATGATATTATAGAAGGGGTGGTCAGGGTAATGGATAAAATACCCAAGCCCAATCCAGCCTGGAGCGGAGATAATCCTGATTCGGCCACAAGCTATGCGCCATATAAATTATACAATATAGGCAACAACAACCCGGTTGAACTTATGAGGTTTATAGAGGTTCTGGAGGATGCCATAGGTAAAAAGGCAGAGAAAAACCTGCTGCCCATACAGCCAGGAGATGTCCCTGCCACTTATGCTGATGTGGATGATTTGATAAATGATGTGGGATTTAAACCGGCCACGTCGATTGAGGAAGGGATTAAGAAGTTTGTGGAGTGGTATAAAAAATATTTTAAATTGGCATGAAAATACTGGTTTAAGATTAAAAGCTTATGAAACAAATAGCACCTCAAATACTCAACTAAATCACAAAACGTATAACTGAGGCCGTAGCCCCCTGGCTCCCATGACTGTGGTGAGCCTATGAAATCAAGCGACATTGATCTGTTTATCATAGCGCCTCATTCCAAAGAGCCTTCTTATCGCCATGCCAGACAGATACATAGGTGTCTTCGCGGTATAGGAACGCCAGTGGATGTTATTGTGCAGATACACGATGAGGTTGAGAGGAGTAAAAATGTGGCGGCATCATTGGCAACGGTCGTCCTTAAAAAAGCAAGGTGCTTTATGAATGAAGCTAAAATCCATGATATCCAGCAATGGCTTATATGTGTTGGAACCGGATCCATCCGATGTTGAGGAAGCGATCAAGTTGGCAGAAGTCGTTATGAATTTTGTTCTTCAGAGAATGCCTGACGAAGTGAAAATTAAGGAGGGGTGATATGAAAATAGTTATTCTCTGCGGCGGATTAGGGGCTCGTCTTCGTGAAGAAACGGAATTCCGTCCAAAGCCCATGGTTCATATCGGTCATCGGCCCATACTTTGGCATATCATGAAAAGTTACGAGCATTACGGCTATAATGACTTTGTCTTAGCCTTGGGATACAAAGGAGAAATGATAAAAGATTATTTTTATCATTACGAACTTATGAATAGCGCTGTTAGTATCAAACTGGGTCACCCGAGAGAACTCCGCATACATGAATGCCACGAAGAGGCTGGCTGGCAAATTACAATGGTGGACACGGGAGAGAGGACCCTTAAGGGTGCAAGACTTAAAAAACTTGAGCCATATATTGACGGAGACATTTTTATGGTTACTTATGGAGACGGGCTTTGCGATGTCAACATAAACGACCTTTTGGATTTTCATAAAAAACACGGTAAGATTGCGACCTTAACAGGAATAAACCCCGCGTCGCGCTTTGGAGAACTTAATATAGATGATAATCGCGTCAAAACGTTGAAAGAAAAGCCGGAGACCGGAAGAGGATTTGTCAATGGCGGTTTTTTTGTCTTTAACAGAGAGATTTTCGATTACTTTACAGTAGACGATTCTTGCGATCTTGAAATAGGCCCTCTTGAGAAGATTGCCGAAGAAGGGCAGTTGATGGTCTATAAACACAATGGGTTTTGGGCGTGTATGGATACAATCAGAGATACGGACTACTTAAACAATGTGTGGAACAATAACTCCGCAAAATGGAAGGTCTGGTAGGCGGATAAGGTGAATTAAGCATATGCACGATTTCTTCAAAGGGAAAAAAGTATTTATCACAGGCCATACCGGTTTCAAGGGAGGATGGCTTAGTATGTGGTTAAAGCGCTTGGGCGCTGATGTTACGGGATATTCGCTTGAGCCTCCCACCAAACCAAGCCTATTCGAAGTGTGCGGACTTGAAAAGGTTGTAAGAACCGTAAAAGGAAACGTAACAAATCTCGATGACTTGTCTGCCGCATTTGCCGACGCACGGCCTGAAATTGTGTTTCATCTTGCTGCGCAGTCTCTTGTTCGGCCTTCATACAAAAAACCGGTTGAGACATTAAACACGAATATACTTGGCACGGTAAATCTTCTTGAAGCCGCGAGAAACACCCGAAGCGTGCGCGCCGTTGTTGTTGTCACTACGGACAAATGCTATGAAAACAAAGGATGGGTATATCCTTACCGTGAAACCGAAGCGCTTGGCGGGTACGACCCTTATAGCGCCAGCAAGGCGTGCGCGGAAATTGTAACCGCTTCCTACCGCAGCAGTTTTTTTTCCGATGCCAATGTTGCCGTTGCGTCTGCCCGCGCCGGCAATGTCATCGGAGGCGGCGATTGGGCAGAGGACAGATTGCTGCCCGATTGCATTCGCGCTTTTACGGGAAAACGGCAGGTTGAACTGCGGTATCCGCACGCGATACGCCCCTGGCAGCATGTGCTGGAACCTTTACGCGGTTACATTTTGCTTGCGGAAAAACTGCTCGGCTCAGAGGCGGCAGCGTTTTCAGATTCGTGGAATTTCGGCCCTGATGCGGCGGGCGATGCCACGGTAGGAGAAATAGCGCAAAAGGCGGCGGATTACTGGGGCGGCGGCGCCGTTGTATCGCAAGAGAAATCGGACAAGCTGCACGAAGCAGGAATACTGCGGCTTGACATCACTAAAGCGCGAACCAATCTCGACTGGCGCCCCAGTTGGCCGATTGACAGGGCTGTTAAGGAAACGATTTCATGGTACAAGGCATGGTATGGAAAAACCGACGACATGCATCGATTCTCGCTTAAGCAAATTGAATCATACGAGGAGAGCGTATGACAAAGGCGTCTCGTTTTGATTGCACACTAACACGCTTGCAAGGCCTCGTTGTCGTACAACGTAAGCCGATAAGAGATGTCAGGGGGTTTTTCGCGAGGTTTTACTGCGCCGATGAATATAAAAAGTTTGGCATGCAAAAACCAATAGCGCAAATAAATCATACCCTCACGACAAAAAAGGGGGTGGTGCGAGGCCTGCATTTTCAATATCCCCCGCATTCGGAAACAAAAGTCGTGTCCTGTATCCGGGGCGAAGCGTATGATGTCGCCGTTGACATCAGGAAAAATTCGCCTACTTTTCTCAAATGGCATGCCGAAATACTTTCCGCGGAAAATCGGAAAAGTCTGTTGATCCCCGAAGGATTTGCGCACGGCTTTCAAACCATGACGGATGATTGCGAACTGCTCTATCTGCATACGGAGCGATATGTCCCAAGCGCTGAAGGCGCTCTCAATGTGCAAGACCCGCGTGTCGGGATAGCATGGCCTCTTCCCATAACTGAACTTTCCGACAGGGACCGCGCCCATCCTTTTATTGACATGCAATTCAACGGGGTAACGGTATGAAGTGCCGTCACTGCAAAGCAGAGTTAACTCTGCGATTCATAGACCTTGGAACTGCCCCGCCTTCAAACGCATATCTTTCCCTAGAACAACTTAAGGCGCTGGAAAAATGGTTCCCTTTGCGCGTGCTTGTCTGCACCAACTGCTGGCTTGCGCAAACAGAGGATTATGCAGGCGCTGAAGAGCTTTTTGCCCCCGACTATGCGTATTTCAGCTCTTATTCAACAACATGGCTCGCGCATGCGAAAGAATATGTTGCCAAGATAGCGGAACGCTTCAATCTTAATCGAAACAGCATGGTGGTTGAAATCGCTGCCAATGACGGATACCTGCTCCAATATGTCAAAGAACGCGGCATCCCCTGTTACGGTGTTGAGCCGACGGCAAGCACTGCGGTTGCGGCAAGAGCCAAAGGAATATACATCATTGAGGAGTTCTTTGGTGTTTCTCTCGCAGAACGTCTTGCGAAGGATGGCAGGCAGGCAGACTTGATTATTGCAAACAATGTCCTTGCCCATGTGCCGGATATCAACGGCTTTGTTTCGGGCTTCGCCCGTCTGCTCAAACCGCGCGGGGTAGCAACCTTTGAATTCCCGCATCTCTTGCGGATGGTTGCAGAGAGCCAGTTTGACACCATCTACCACGAGCATTATTCCTATTTGTCCCTTACTGCTGTTGACAGTATTTTAAGGGCTAATGGTATTGAGGTCTTTGATGTCGAGGAAATTCCGACCCACGGCGGCAGTCTTCGTGTATATGCACAGCGAAAGGCTACGGGTAAGAATCCGATACACAACCGTGTAGCAGGGGTGTTATTTGATGAAGCAGATGCCGGTATAAGTTCAGCAGATTACTATCAAGTGTTCCAGACAAAAGCCAACCAAATTAAAAACGACTTTCTTGTGTTTCTTATCCAGGCATGGAGTTCCGGTAAGCAAGTTATAGGTTATGGTGCGGCAGCGAAAGGCAACACTTTGCTAAATTTTGCCGGTGTGAAATGCGATTTGATTCCATATGTAGTGGATAGAAATCCTGCAAAACAGGGTCTCTTTCTGCCAGGGAGCAGGATACCCATTGAGCATCCTGATAAAATAAGACAGACCAAACCCGAATATGTCTTTATCCTTCCATGGAATATTAAAGAAGAGGTAATGGAGCAGATGTCTTTCATAAGAGAGTGGGGAGGCAAGTTCGTCATTGCAGTGCCTGACGTGCAGGTGCTGTAATATTTTACGAGACGTTACAGGATTATATGAGCAACTACTTTAGTGGCAAAAAAGTTTTATTAACCGGCGCGTCCGGTTTCATAGGAAGACATGCAATTCCATTTCTCATAGACATGGGGTATGAAGTTCATGCTGTTTCCCATGCCAAAGAGCCGGTCTTTGCTCGAAAGGAAAATTTGTTCTGGCACCGGTGCGACCTTTTGAATCCTTTGGAGCAGAAGCAACTGTTTGCCAAGATAAAACCAACGCATCTTCTTCACTTTGCCTGGTACGCTGTGCCGGGAAAGTATTGGATGTCTATTGAAAATTTTAGGTGGGTTCAGGCAAGTTTGGAAGTTATGGCGAATTTTGTTGAACACGGCGGCCGTCGCGCCGTGATTGCGGGCACTTCCGCCGAATATGATTGGTCATACGGATATTGCTCCGAGAAAGTTACGCCCCTTCGGCCGTCTACCCTTTATGGCACATGTAAAAACAGTCTGCATGAAATGACAAGACAGTTTGCAAATCAAATAGGCCTTAGTTACGCGTGGGGAAGGGTGTTTTTTGTGTATGGCCCTTATGAATATCCCGAGAAGTTAGTAGCATCTATTATTTGTTCTTTGTTGAAAAACCAGGTTGCACATTGTTTACACGGCAATCTGATTCGTGACTTTCTCCATGTTCAGGATGTGGCCTCCGCATTCGTGTCTCTTTTAGAGAGCGGTGTTACGGGTCCGGTTAATATTGCTTCAGGTAACCCAATAACTCTGAAAGACGTTGTTAATACAATTGCTGACAAATTGAATAAAAGAGAATTGGTGCGGTTTGGAGACAATCCTTCTTCTATAAATGAGCCAAAATTGTTAGTTGCAGATGTGGAACGTTTAACCGGCGAAGTAGGTTGGATGCCAAGCTATGACTTGGATCAAGGATTGGAACGGACTATAGATTGGTGGAAAAAACACAAGGAAAGGTAAATGAAAGCGAAAATAAAGCCACGTATTGATCTTGAAAATAGAACAAAACTGGAAACTGTTATTCCGCTAAGTGTTCCATTCATAATCAACGTAGACCCTGCGGATATTTGTAATTTTCAGTGCAAATTCTGCCCGACCGGCAATAAAGAGCTCATAAAAAAAACGCCCGGGAGAAACCACGGAATAATGAGTTTTGAACTCTATAAAAAGATTATTGATGATATCTGCGAGTTTGAAAAACCTATTAAGGTTTTACGGCTTTACAAAGATGGCGAGCCGCTTCTTAACTCCGGACTGGCCGACATGATCAGGTATGCGAAAGAGAAAAGATGCGCCGAAAGAATAGATACGACAACCAATGCCGTCTTATTGACCCCCCGAAAAAACATGGAGCTCGTCGAGGCCGGCCTTGACAGGATCAATATCTCTATCGAGGGTATTGACGCAAAGCAATATTGGGAATTTTGTAAGAGCAGAATAGATTTTGAAAAGCTTGTTGAAAATATTCGACATCTTTACGAGAATAAAAAACAATGTGAAATTATCGTAAAGGTAAACGGGGATATCTTGACAGAGGAAGACAAAGAGAGGTTTTATGAGATATTCGGCGATATCGCGGACGGCGTCTATATTGAACATGTAATGTCCTGCTGGCCGGAATTTGAGATTAAGGGGGTTGAAGTAAACAAAGAGTTCGGTATTTACGGGCAAAAGATTAAAGAAGTACAGGTCTGTCCTTATGTTTTCTACTCTTTTTCAATCAATTCGGACGGTTCGGCAAGCGCCTGCTTTCTTGATTGGTCCAGGAAACTTATCATCGGGGACGTTAAAACCGAAAGCGTGAAAGATATTTGGATGGGGCAAAGATTAAAAGAATATCAGAAAATGTTCTTGATGAAAAAACGAAAAACCCATCCGGTTTGCGGCAATTGCGGGCAGATGTCGCACGGGCAACCGGATGATATTGATCAATATGCGGACAGACTTTTTGAGAAGCTGATTGTTTCCCGCAGGGAGCAACGTTGATTAAGGTACTCCATATAACCGCTCACGTCGGAGGCGGAGTCGGCAAGGCTTTGAGCGGGCTCGTTGCCCGGGCGAGCGTATCGGGCTCAGGAGCGCGGCACCTTATCGTTTGTCTGGAAGAACCAGAAAAGGGGCAATTCGTAGACAGGATTCGCGAATGCGGAGGCGAGGTAATTGTACGGCCGGGCAAGGATGGCACGGAGAAATTATTAAGAGATTCGGACATCGTTCAGTTGGAGTGGTGGAACCATCCGGAAACGATTAAACAGCTCTGCACCTTGGCCATTCCGCCTATCCGGCTTCTTACGTGGAGCCATGTTTCCGGAATACATAACCCGATAATACCTCAAGGGTTGATGTCGGCTTCGCACAGATTTTTATTCACGTCCCCCTGTTCGTTTGAAAGCAAGGAGGTAATAGGCTTGATGCCCGAACTCGGAGACAGGTTAGACGTAGTATTTAGTAGCGGAGGATTTTCCGGGTTGCCCGAACCTGTTGAAAAACCAAATAAAGAAATTTCAGCGGGGTATATCGGCAGTCTGAATTTTGCAAAACTTCATCCGGATTATGTTGATTATTTGACAGCGGTGGATATACCCGGGTTCAGAGTCAAAATGATCGGGGATGCGGCGAATCAAGATATTCTGAACCAACAATGCGATAGTTTAGGCAGGACGGGAATGCTGGATTTCAGAGGGTACGCGACGGATATAGTTTCCGAGCTTGCCTCGATTAACGTGCTTGCGTATCTTCTGAATCCGGAACACTACGGGACGACCGAAAACGCGCTCCTTGAAGCGATGGCCATGGGGATTGTGCCAGTCGTGCTGGGTAATCCGGCGGAGCGCAGGATTGTAGATGACCGCAAGACAGGATTAATTGTCCGCTCGCCCGATGAATTCGCGGAGGCGATTAAGTGGTTATCCGAAAACCCCGCGGACAGGCAAAAGATGGGAAGACAGGCATCCGAATCGGTTAGAGAAAGATTTTCCGCGGAAAAGATGGAAGCCGCGCTCAACGGGCACTATCAATCAGTAATGTCCATGGAAAAAAGAAAGATTGTTTTTTCGGAAATTTTCGGCGCCGATCCGGCTGAGTGGTTTCTCTCCTGCCAACGCGATAAAACTATTTTTGCCGAAGACGGCAGTATCAACCTGGATAAGGGCAAGCGTCTTGGTTACGGGATGTTTGAAAAAAGCAAAGGAACGGTGTTTCATTTCAGCGGGCATTTTCCGGATAATTTGAAACTGAGATTATGGGCGAAGAATATACAATTGCTCCGGTGAAATACGAGAAAGCCCCTGACCTAAAGACGGCGTGCCGGTTGTTGCGCGTTATCGCAAAGAGGCCGGTTCTCTTTACGGCGCGTAAGGTAGATAAGCCACTGGTATTGTATGGCGCTAGTAATTTTGGAAAACTGGCTAAGGAATATCTTGAGCGGCTTTGCATCCCGTTTTTATGTGTGGTGGATAAATATCCTGATTTGTATAGAAAAGATCCCTTCTGGGCGGGAGTCGATATTTTCGGCATTCAAGATGTACCTCTTCATATAAGGGAATCTTCACTACTGGCTATTTGCGTTGCACTAGTACCTTTTTCCCAGGTGACTACGCCTTTAAGGGAGCAAGGTTGGCGTGACGTGGTGCCGTTCTATGATATTGCCGAGGCTTATCGTGGCCTCCACCCTTTAAGCAATGGATGGTACTCTGGCACACTGAGCGAAGGAGATATCTGCGGCATTGAATCGGTTTTATCCCGGTGGGAAGATGACATTTCTCGCGCCCATCATTTACAGTTTATTGCGTGGCATAGTTTGCGAGAAGAATGGTTCTTCGATGATGCGCCGGTAACGACATCTGATCGATATTTCATACCGCAAGTGTTGCGGGCATTACGCGACAATGAAGTGTTCGTTGATATTGGCGCGCATCATGGAGAAGTAATTATTCTATTCATGGAGGCAGTGAAAAACAAGTTTAAAGAAATTTATGCTATCGAACCTGACGGTGAAAATTTCAGTAAGCTTCGTAATTGTTTGGAGAAAAACATGCCAGGGGAAAAAGGAAAAATCCATTTGCTGGAGTGCGCTGTTGGATCCATGGAGAATCATAAACCTTTTTATCGCGGATTAGGATATGCGTCTCAATTCAGTGAATTAGGGCAAACAGATGTTAACGTTAAAGCCCTTGATGATATGTCGATTCCCGCAACATTCATCAAGATTCACATTGAAGGTTGGGAGCGTAGCGCTATTAGCGGGGGATTGGAGACAATTATGACAAATCGTCCGATACTTACGGTAACCGCGTATCATAATAGGGACGGATTGTGGAAACTTCCCGATGAAATAATGTCTCATCTTGATAACTACATTTACTATTTTCGAGTGCATAGTTGGCTTGGAACCGGCGCTGTTATATATGCGATTCCGAGAGAAAGAATTAATCTGTAAATTACGGCGGGACATTGCAATGATAGGAGTGTATTTTCGAGAAGTTAGTATTCAATTCTTGCGTGTTCATGATCTAAAATCAGAAATTAAGGGGTAGTTATATGAAGAAATTATTAATGGTAATATTTACAGAAAATTCCTCTCTCGCTGCCTCGATGTTATGTTCTCTTGCTCGCGAACACGGATGGGAAGTTGATATCTGCTTTGCTTCACCGCAAGACAGAGATGGTTCTCAGCTTAAACTGTTTGTCGAGCGATACAAACCTGATTTACTTGGGTTTTCATTTAAATCTTGGGAGAGGAATCAGGCTTTGTCTTTAGCCGGAGCTATAAGGGATACGGTAAGCGCAAAAATTATAGCCGGCGGTATTCACCCGACTTTAATGCCGGATGAAATTATTCAGACCGGTTTTTTTGACGCAGTCGTCGTGGGTGACGGGATGGGGGTATTGGAAAACATTCTTGATGAATATAAGAATCTTAATGGAGAGATTATATGCGGCAAACAACACCCGAATAAACATTTATATAACCGGCACTTCCATTCCGAAAGCCAGATTGAAAGAATGAAAGTAACGGAAATGGCCAGTGTATTGACCGCCATGGGATGCCCGTATAAATGTACTTTTTGCCATTCCGGAAGCAAAAAGTTTCTATCTTTTCCCTTTGACAGCCTTATAGAATATGTACTGGAATTGCACGATAAATATGGAGTACGGAGTTTCCATTTTTTAGACGACCTGTTTGCCAGTGATTCAAAAAAATTAGAACGATTCCGGAAAACTATCGAGCAATCCGGGAAAAGCATAGTATTTAGCAGTCAGGTTACAGGCAGAGCGAGTTCTTTTAACGCCGATGTTGCGGCCGAACTTGTTAAATTGGGTGTAGAAACAATAAATTTCGGCATAGAAACAGCCTCTCCTAAGCTTTTGAAGTTTATGAACAAAAAGCAAACCGTAGAAGATTCTTACAGGGCCGTGCAGGTGTGTCATGAGTTTGGTTTAAATTGTGTTATTAATCTGATGTTTGGAATTCCCACGCAGGATGAAGACGATTACAAACAGACATTAGAGTTTGTGGAGAAGGCGAAACCGGATAGCGTGAATTGTTTTTTTTATTCTCCTTATCCCGGCACTGAATTATATGATTACTGTTTTGACAACGGGTATCTTCCGGAATCGTTTGCTCGCGATAGATTCGACTGGTTTAAACCTGAGATTGGAGGTACTACAGATGTACAACTAAGATTAAACAAAGTGGATTATGAATTGGCTAATCAATATATGGAGAAAATAAATCAAGCGGTGGGGCGTGACGAGGTTTTATTTGAGAGAATGAGAATAATTGATTTGCATCCATGGGTATTGGTGGGAACAACTCGGCATTATTACTTTATAACTCTAATGAAGAAATTATCCGCTTATAGTTGGAAGAATTGTTTAGGGTATATTAATATGGATATTGAGGCCGGTTTTCAGTTGGATGATAAAACTATCTCATTGCCTGGGTATAATGTCAAGATCGGCAGGATTCCATTCTGGAGCGTAACATACTCCTTTTTAGGTTCGGATTACAAAATAGTTGAACGTTATGTAAAAGGTAAGTTTGGCAGTGATATGCCGTTGATTTCCATCTCATCATTTCAGAAAAGCCATAATGTGACAGAAATAAAAGATTTCCTAAAAGACAGATGCTCCTCGAATAAGGAGTGAAAACTTCAAAAAATATGAAGGCGATTAAAATGAATACTAAATGTCTGAATATCTTAATAATTGTACTGCCATATTTAGTAAAAAATGTGGAAGCAAAACATTCCAAAATAAGAAGTTTTAAAGCTTTTCCGTACGGTGTTCTTTCTCTCTCTACTTATTTAAAAGTGCACGGCAAAGATAAAGTAGAGATAAAAATATTCGACTGCAACGATAATGACGAGGAAAGTTATCTTGATACTATAAATCAAAAGTTGTTGAAGTGCAAGCCGGATATCGTGGGGCTATCACTGATGTTCGATGATTCTTATAAATATGTCAGTGATATCACCAACGCGATAAAAGAGTATAATCGCGATGCCATTATCGTATTAGGCGGGGCCGTTACAACACCGTCGTATAGGGTTATAATTGAAGAGCAGGATAATATAGACGGCATCTGTTTTGGTGAAGGCGAGCTTCCGTTTTTAAGATTGATTAACAGTGAAAACATGCCGGAATTTTTAGAAAATGACCGGTCTTGGGTTACTAAAAAATCTATTAAGGCAGGAAAGACTCCCGAGAGATCACTACTTAATAACTTAGACGAAGTGATAAATATTGATTACAGCCTCGTCAATATTTCCGAATACTCGACAATGCAAGAGTCTTTTTCGCCATTTGCCGGCGAGATAGAAAACCCAAAGCAGTTTTTTCTAGTTTCATCTCGCGGCTGCCCTTTTAAATGCACCTTCTGTATGCGTTCTTCCGATGACGACAAAAGCATGCGTTATGCCAGTGTGGAAAAAATTATAGAGCATGTTGAGTTTCTTGTGTCGAATTACGGCATGAATATTTTAACGTTTTACGATGACCAACTACTCTTAAACAAAAATAGAGCAAAGCAATTGTTCAGAGAACTGGCTAAATTTAATCTTAGAATTGAGTGTCCAAATGGTCTGACAGTCGCGTTTGTTGATGAAGAGATGACCGAATTAATGGAAAAGGCAGGGATGCATACAGTATGTCTTGCCATTGAATCCGGTTCGCCATATGTGCTTTATGATATTATAAAAAAACCATTAAGGCTTGAAATGGTAAGACCGGTTGTTCAAAGTCTTAGAAAATATGGGTTCTGGATTCAAGGCTATTTTGTGTCTGGTATGCCTGGAGAAAGAGATGAACACAGGAAAGAAACAATAAGGTTCATCAAGGATGTTGAACTTGATTGGGCTGGATTTAGTATTGCCACGCCATCTAGGGGTAGTGAATTATATAGAATATGTATAGAGAAAGGATATATAAAAAATCTAAGGATTGGTGAGATGGACGCTATAAACACACCAGAGTATACGGCAGAGGATGTTGCAAGGAAGACATACTTGATGAATTTAGATGTTAACTTTGTAAATAACTACAGAATGAAAATTGGTGATTATCAGATAGCTGCAAAAAGTTTTCAAGACGTTATAAGAAGATACGCAAATCATGCTTTTGCGTATTATTATCTCGCGAGGGCACAAGAAGCTATGAATGAGAATCCTGAACTAATAAAGCTCAATAAGGATAAATTTAATGAACTAATAAAAAGAGATATTGTTTGGAAAGAATATGCTGAATATTTCAATCTGAATCCTGTGTGAAAAATGTGAGTGAGTTTAGGTTTTTGTTAATTACATAAAACGCAAACGAGAGGAGCAAGTGCTATAAAAACAATTGGCTCTTTATATTTCAATCGCCTTAAGCTTGTTGTAAGCATGTGAAAATATATAAAAATTTTGGAGGAGTTGTATATGAATGAAGCCGACAGGAAGTTTATGCAAGAAGTTGCATCTAATATCGAGCAAATGGGACAGGATAAGGATTTATATGCATTAACTCAGCTATGGATAAAGGGAATTATTCCGTATAATTACGCGCATAATTTCTCATGGCTTGGCCGCCCGGTAATGCAGGTTCCTCAAGATATTTATGCCATGCAGGAATTAATATGGAATATTAAGCCTGATTTGGTAATTGAAACAGGAATAGCGCACGGCGGTTCTTTAATCATGAGCGCTTCCATGTTGGCGTTGTTGGATTATTGCGAGGCGGTTCAGGCCGGCAAAACCCTTGACCCCAAGGCGTCGAAAAAGCGGGTGCTTGGTCTTGACATCGAGATTCGGCCGCACAATCGCGAGGCGATTGAAGCGCATCCGATGGCGCATCTTATCGAGATGATAGAAGGCTCTTCCGTTGCTCCGGACGTTATTGAGCGGGTGAAGACAATGGCAAAAAGTTACAAGAAAATCCTCGTCTCTTTAGATTCGGACCACACGCACAACCATGTCTTGGCCGAGTTGAAAGCTTACGCGCCGTTGACGTCCGTGGGAAGCTATTGCGTTGTATGGGATACGGGCATTGAAGACTTGCCCGAGGGTTTTTGCGCCAACCGGCCGTGGGGCAAAGGAAATAATCCGAAGACGGCGGTGTGGGAGTACCTGAAAACTCATCCCGAATTTGAGATTGATAAGGTAATGGAGCATAAACTCCTCATAACCGCGGCCTCGGACGGGTATTTGAAACGGGTTCGCTAAGAGGCGCGCCCCTTGGATTTTTGAATGTCGCTAAAGAAAAACATCTTCGCGAACTATCTTGGTCAGGGCTGGACAGCCCTGATGGGGATTGCGTTTATTCCCTTATTATGTTTTACGATAATATTTATATGGGGAAGTATATGCTGATAGAGGCAAAGAAGGGATGAAGGGGACAACTTTATGGGAAAAGAAATTAGGAATCGGCCTGCCAGTCGTTTGATTAAGGAATTAAGTGATGGGAAATAATACTTCCATATCGCCACAGGTTGTCAGGTTAAAACCAGACGAGATTAAAAAGATAAAGGACGCTGTATATGAATATGACAAGGATGCCGGAATCTATATTTTCGGCTCAAGGGCGGATTTGAATAAAAAGGGAGGCGATTTGGATATCCTCGTAATTTCCAAGAGGATATTACCGATTCAGAGGCGATTTATAAAGATAAACATGTATAAGGCATTAGGTGAACAAAAGATAGATATCATTGTAAGAGAGGGAATAGATTCTCCTTTTCTGAAAATGGCCATTCAGACAGGAGTAAAGTTATGACACAAAAAGATTATCTTGAAATCCTCATCAAAAGTTTACGAGATTTGGATCAGTCGTTAGCTTGGCTGAAAAGGTCTTACCAGAAATGCAGAATAATTGGGATAAAGGGAAATTATGACGAGGCCGAGCTTGAGGCATTTGAGACTTTGTGCGGCAGATTCGGCAGGGCGGTTGATATGATTGTAATGAAGGTCTTGAGAAATATTGATTTTGTTGAGCTTGAAGAACCAGGCACAACGCTCGATGTGGCAAATCGTGCTGAAAAGAAAGGCATTGTTGAGAGTGTTGATTTGTTGAGGGCGATGAAAGACTTGAGAAATGAGCTGGTTCACGAGTATCTTGAAGAAGACTATGTGAAGAAATTTGAAGAAGTTCTATTATGGACGGGAAAACTCTTTGAAATTGCTGGGAACATCAAGAGATATTGCAGGAAATTTGAATGTCGCTAAAGAAAAACATTTTCGCCAACTATCTTGGTCATGGCTGGACAGCCCTGATGGGGATTGCGTTTGCGCCCGTTTACATCAAATATCTGGGCATGGAGGCGTATGGGCTGATAGGCGTGTTTATCATGTTACAGGCATGGCTTGCGCTTCTGGATATGGGCATGACGCCGACGCTCAACCGGGAGATGGCGCGCTATACGGCGGGTGCTCATACGGATAAATCCATACGTGATTTGCTGCGCAGTCTGGAAGTGATCTGCTTCGCAATCGCTATTTTGATCGGGGTTGGAGTTTGGCTCCTGTCAACATGGCTCGGTGCTAACTGGTTACGCTCGGGAAAACTGCCCGTTGAAACGGTCGCAGAGGCAATATCAATCATGGGATTCGTAGTCGCTCTGCGTTTCGTCGAAAGTCTCTACCATGGCGCGATAGCGGGTTTGCAAAAACAAGTATTGTTAAATGTCGCCGTGTCCGGACTCGCCACTTTGCGCTGGGCAGGGGCGGTTATTGTATTGGTGTGGATATCGCCGACTATTAAGGCGTTTTTTCTCTGGCAGTGCTCCGCATCGGTTGTCACTGTTACAGTTTTCGTCTTTGCCGTGTATCGGCGCTTGCCGCCTTCGGAACATTCGGCCAAGTTTTCATTGTTTCAACTGCGAAGCGTTTGGCGATTCGCAAGCGGGATGATGGCAACGACCTTGTTGGCGTTGTTGTTGACGCAGATAGATAAGGTGATACTTTCCCGTCTGTTAACTTTGGAGATGTTCGGCTATTACATGCTCGCATGGACTGTGGCCGGTGCGCTGTACCAAATAACCAGCCCGATTACGCAAGCATATTATCCCCGCTTTACCGAGTTGGTTACACGGGGAGATACGTCGGCTCTTATCAGCGCCTACCATCAGGGCGCGCAGCTTATCAGCGCGTTCGTGGCGCCGGCCGCGTTCATGATGATGTTTTTCGGGAAAAACCTGCTTGTTTTATGGACAGGCAACGCGGGGCTTTCGGATAATGTTGCTCCATTATTGGTTTTGCTGGCATTAGGCGCCATGCTCAACGATTTAACGCACATTCCTTACATGCTCATACTTGCATACGGTTGGACCGGTTTTTCCGTGTGGATGAATATTGTGGCGGTTGCTGTGGTGGTGCCGGCCATCCTTTGGGTAACCCCGCGCTACGGAGCCATCGGGGCGGCATGGATATGGGTTGCGCTGAATGTTGGTTACGTAATTATCGGCATGCACTTCATACACCGCCGTTTGCTGCCCGGTGAAAAATGGCGCTGGTATGGCACGGACCTCGGCCTACCGCTCTCTGCAGCGGTTCTTATCGTCTGGGTCTTTTGGTATTTGCAACCAGAAGTAGTTTCCATGCCGTCGAAACTGCTCTATCTCATTGCGGCTGGTCTTATCACAATAGGAGTCGCCGCCTTCGCTGCCCCTGGGTTGCGCAAATCCATTATCAGGCAGATTCATATATACAGAGCCGTATCCAAATGAAGAAAATCATGGAAGCTAACCTGCCGCAGATAACTACGATTATTACTACGTACCAAAGGCCCAAAATGCTTAGACGCGCCATCCTGAGCGTATTAAACCAAACCCATCCATATCTCCATGCATGTGTTTACGATAATGCCTCAGGCGACGGAACGAAAGAAGTTGTATTAAGCCTGGCAAAGCAGGATAACAGAGTCAAGTATTTTTGCCATTCTGAAAATATCGGCGGATTGGCTAATTTGGAGTATGGGATGTCACAGGTTCAAACCCCTTTCTTTTCAATACTTTCTGACGACGATTTCCTTCTGCCAAATTTTTATGAGGATGCCATGACTAACATGGAAAATTACCCTGAGGCTGTCTTTTGCGCAGGCTCAACAATTGTTGCCAATGAAAACGCTGAGATAATTGCCTTGACTTTAACAGATTGGCAAGACGGAATAATTTATCCGCCTGAAGGACTTTTATATATGTGGGAGAAAGGCCATCCTACATGGACTACTATATTGTTCAGAAGCAAGGTTTTAAAAATGTGGACGCCAAACTATGATGTCAAAGCACATTTAGATGCTCATTTTGAAATGCAAATTGCTAAATCATATCCTTTTTATATATTTAAAAAACCTTGCGGTGTGTTCGTATTTCATCCCAACTCTTATTCAACAAATATGAATTTATATAATGATGTGTTGTGCGGTTGGAGGATTGTCATGGAATATTTTATAAGAGATAAAGATTTATCTGAAGAAACAAACAAACGTATTTATCATGCGTGGGAGACTAATATGAAAAGATACTTATTGGGTTATATGGGAGAACGTTTGTTTAAAAAAGAACCGGTAAAAGCTGTTGAAGCTGCTATGCTTTACAGGCAAGAATTCGGTTCATCTTCTCTGCTTTCAATATTATTATTTATTGCAAGGTTGGGAGAATATTCTGTTTTTTGCAAATGGGCGGCCTCGACCCTTTTTGAAATCCGGAAGCGAATCAAAGTCTTTCATACAAAAAAACTTCTTCATAAACAATACAAACTATCGCCTAAATATATCAAAAAGTTATTTTACAACAATAATAAATAACACAGCGCTCTCTCAATAAAATAATAGGCTTAAAAAGATTCATATTTTTTTTATAGAGAGTTGACGGGACAAAGGTAAGGGGTAATATGTATAACAGCAGGGCAAGGCAAAGAATAGCATTGGGGCTTAAATACCTCGTAAAGTATACATTTGACGATTTGCTTGGCGCTCATAGACCCAATCGCTCGCCTTTAAAACCTGTGGATATACTCTGCGAGATAACCTATAGATGCAACCTCAAATGCCCAACATGTTTCAGGTGGACATCTGCGCCTGATGAAAACGAGCTGACCGTGGATGAGTGGAATGCCGTTATAGTAAAACTAAAAAAATGGCTCGGGACTTTTAGTCTTTCATTTGGAGGTGGAGAGCCTTTTTTAAAGGATGGATTTGTTGACATCGTAAGGTTTGCATCAGCGCATGGCATAATCACTTCCGCTGTGTCAAATGGCTCGTTGATAGACGAAATATTTGCGAAGAAGATAATTTCATCAGGTCTCGATTCGCTGAGCCTTTCGCTTAATAGCTTGAACCCCAACGTCCACAATGCCACCAGAGGCAGTGAGGCAAGTTTTGATGATGTTATGCGGGCAATAACGAATTTACGCAAAAGGGGCAAGATGAGGCTTACTATAAGTGCTACTATCATGGAAGAAAACATCAGAGAACTTCCAAAGATAGTGGAATTTGTTGTATCAGAGGGGCTTGATGGGATTAATTTTCAGCCGCTCATGGAGGCAGGGACATTTCCGGTATTTGATGCGACCGGCGGACATAAAGAATTTCCTGAAGGCAAATTATATAAAAAACCAGGCAGGGAAACACTTGATATAACCGGCATATTTGATGAGATTATATCTATGAAGGAAAAGGGTTACCCTATCAATAACTCTTTTAAACATTTAAGCCTTATATCGGTGTATCTTAAAAACCACAATGATTCGGAATTTGTAAATCTTCCCTGTAATATAGGCCCGAAGAATTTTTTCTTAGACCCGTTTGGCAATGTGAGAATATGTTCAATCATGGAGCCAATAGGCAGCATAAAGGATGATGTGCCCGAGAGTATATGGAGCTCTGATAAAGCGAAGATACAGAGGGAACTGATAAGGGATTGCCGGAAGGCATGTAAATTGTTGAACTGTAATTTTAAGTTGCTTGATGCGAACTTGAGGGCAAAGAGGATATTAAAGTCTTTAAAAAAACAATGAAGTTACTTGATTACATAGCGAGGATTGTTATTACCACCGGACTTTGGGTTGCAGGGGTATTTCCTTTTTTAAGGCGCTGGATGGTGCCGGTAAGAGCTGTTGTTACGCGCCTTCTTTATAAAAGGCCTGCCGGCGATTATCTTAAACATCTTTCCTCCATTAGATACAAAAGCCCTCATGTGGTGCTGGTGCAGGCCCCCGGCTGGGGTGTTGATACCCCGCCGCTTGCAATAGCCTGCCTTACGGCATTTCTAAGGGCAAATGGTATAAAGGTAATGCCGGTTGATATTAATGTGGAGATGTATAACAAAAACAAACACCAATACCCCGACGGGTGGTCTAATAATGTATTCTGGTTTTGGGACAACCCTTCGACACTGGATGCGTTTATCAACGACAATAAAGAGGCGCTGGAACAATATATAGAACTTATAGCCAATAGCGGGGCGCGTATAATCGGGTTTACTATTTTTGACAGCTCCTATCGGATGAGCGCCTATATGGCGAGGGAGATAAAAAAGAGAAACCCGGCTCTTACCGTGGTTTTTGGGGGCGCCGGCGCAAGCGGGCGGATAACCGGCAGAAGCATTATCAAAGAAAACGATAGTATTGATTTCGTCGTGGAAGGCGAGGGCGAGGAAACGTTTCTTGAGATTGTCAAACTCGTCAATGATGGAAAAGATATTGTAGAATGTAAGGGCGCTACGTTTAAATGTGGCAATGCTATAGTTCCTGTGGCGCCGAGGGCATTCATAAAGAATTTGGATACCTTACCATTTCCGGACTTTACCGATTTTAATTTTTTCAGATACAGAGAGCCTTTTAAATGTCCCATAGAATCGTGCCGCGGCTGTATAAATAAATGCGTTTTTTGTAATGAGCGAGCGTTCTGGGGTGGATATCGCTTTCGTAGCGGAAATTCCCTGTATGACGAGATGCGTTATCAGATTGAAAAGCACCCGCATATTTCGTACTTTGAGTTTCATGACAGCCTCATTAACGGCAATATTACTGAGATCGAACGTCTCTGCGACAATATTATAAGAGACAGGCTGAATGTGTTCTGGGGCGGGCAGGCGGTGGTCAGAAAAGAAATGACCTATGAGCTTCTGGTAAAGTTTAAGAAAGCCGGGTGTGTGTCCCTGGCCTATGGGCTTGAATCAACTTCCAAACCGCTTTTAAAAAAGGTGGGAAAGATTTTTACCGCAGCATCCGATATAGACAGACTTGTAAGGGATTCTTACAGGGCAGGGGTCGGGTGCGGCTTGAATTTTATGTTTGGCCTGCCTGGTGAAACCGATGATGATGCGGAAGAAAACATCAACTTCATAAGACGTAACGCAAAATATATATATGCCATAAACCCGAGTTCCGCATTCTGTCTTATACATCCGGGGACTGCTGCATATGCGGAGCCAGAAAATTACAGGATAGATATCTCAAAAGGCGCTTCCTACTGGGAATCCAGCGATGGCAAAAACAATTACTTGAAAAGGCTGGAACGGTTTGAGAGGTTTGTGTCGGAGGTACAGAGGCTTAAAATACCCTGTGTATATCCTTATCCGAGACTCTTAAATCACAGTGAATTGATTGCCGATTATTATTATCATATCGGTGAATACGGGAAGGCGATACCGTATTATAAAGAGTCCATAGAAAAAGAGTCGGAGACCAAAGAAAAAATAGAGAAACTAAACCATTGTTATGAACTTGTTCCCAAAAATTAAATGCTATGGCTTAATGAAAAAATATGGCTGCTTTGGAATTCCGAGAAGGTTCTTATGGGGTTGCCAGAAAAGATTGGTGTAAAATTTAGAAAGGGAAGATCTGTAAAATGAAGATACTCCTTATCAATCAATCCAATGGCATAGACTTTAATCAGAACCCGCCTCTTGGCATCCTTTACCTTGCCGCCTCATTAAGAAAAGCAAATTATGAGGTGGATATCTATGATCAGGGGGCGAAGGAGAATAAACTTAACTATCCTTCAATTGATTATATGAAAAACTTTTCCCCGGATGTTGTCGGTTTCAGCCTTTATACCTTTGGTCTACCTCAAACCTTGCAGTATATAAAAGGTCTTAAGGAAGAATTTCCCCATATTAAAATTATAGTTGGAGGGCATCATGCTACAGCCTTGCCGGAAAGGACAATGTTGGACTGTCCAGAGGCAGATGTTCTCGTATGCGGAGAAGGGGATGTAACCATTATTGAGCTTATCAAGGCTATTGAAAAGGGATCGAATCTGGATCAAGTTCAGGGCATCTACTACCGGAATAACGGGACTATTGTCCATACAGGGTCGAGACCTTATATAGAGAATCTGGATATTCTACCTTTTCCTGCCAACGATCTCATAGAAAAGTACACATATCCATCAGAAGGGATAGAGGTCGGCAAAAAAATATTGAATCTGACGGCGTCACGGGGCTGTCCTTTCAGCTGCGCCTATTGCAATAAGGCTGTTTACGGCTCTGTCTTCAGGAGGAGAAGTCCAAAGAATGTGGTGGATGAGATCAAATATATGTTTGAGAGATTTGGCTATGATGAGGTCATGTTTCATGATGAGCTTTTTACGGCTAAGCGGGCATGGCTTTACGAACTGTTTGAAGAGTTTAAAAAGAGGGGTTTAAGATTTCCCTGGCGATGCTTAGGCAAAGTAGGTACTGTTGATTATGAACTTCTCTCTGCCATGCAAGAGAGTGGTTGTTATATTATCGCATTTGGATTGGAGTCAGGAAATGCTAAAGTGCGAGAAGATATAAGCAGGAAGATGACTAATGAGGAAATAAAGAATACCTTTGACCTTGCAAAGAGAGCAGGTATTATGACCTATGCCTTTAACATGATTAATCACAGACTGGACACAGTTGCTACTATAAGAGACACCTATAACCTTATGTGTGAAGTGAATCCGACCTTTGCTCCAGTTTTTATTTGTTCCCCTCTTCCAGGGAGTCCTATATATCAGTATGTGCCAGAAAATATTAAATACGATTGGGAGAGGTTCAACAGTTACAGAGACTTCGGGGCTTATCCTATATCTATTTCCGCGGTGCCGGAAAAGGATCTGGTTGTGCTGGCAAGCCAAATGGAATCTTTTTATTATTCAAGACCCATGTATTTCTTTAAAAACATTCTTGCATCAGGCATTGATTTTGGCATAAAGAAGACACTGTTTAAACTCTGGATTGGACATCTCCTGACAGGAAGGCTCAAGCACCTGGCGAAAGATGATTTTTTCATCACAGGCCGCTCCCCTTGTGCAGCGAAGAAGTTATTGTATAGGGCTGCATATGCATGTTTAAAGGGCATTACAGGTATCTTCCGGAAAAATCCTTTTATAGGTTTTGTTTATAAAAAACTGACGCAGGGATACCAATGATAATACACAAGGATTGCAGATACTTTAAGGGCAACATTCCCTGCAAGCCGCATAAAGAAAAATGGGTTCACTGCAAGGGATGTCGTTTTTATCAAAGGGTGAAAAAGAGAATCCTTATTATAAAGCTTGATGCTGTCGGAGATGTCCTTCGAACAACCTCTATACTGCACGGACTCAAGGAACAACATCCCGACTCATACATCCTCTGGTTTACCCGAAAAGAATCAGTTCCCCTGTTTGAAAATAATGACCTGGTAGATTGCGTGCTTGACTATTCTGCCGAATCTTTCTTAAGGGTTCAAAGTGAGAGCTACGATATTGTGATAAATCCTGACGCGGACCCGAAAAGCGCAATTATTGCGGAGAGCGCTAAAGCAAGGTCAAGAATCGGCTTTGGCTATGATGCAAGGGGATACGTTTATCCTCTGAATAAGGAAGCGGCAAGATGGTTTGAGATGGGTTTATTTGATGATATGAAAAAGGCCAATACCAGAACCTACCAGGAAATAGTATTTGCCATACTGGGATTGAAAACCAAAAACCGCGAAATAATACTGAATCTCAGCGACAAAGAAAAAAGATTTGCCCAAGAGTTTGCAAGAAAAAACGCTCTTCAGTCTGGTGAGATGAGGATAGGTTTGAATACGGGGGCAGGAAGAAGATGGGAAAAGAAACAGTGGACAGAGGAGGGATTTTCCAGGCTTATTGAACTGATGAATAAAAATATTCCAAACTCCAGAATACTGCTTTACGGCGGCCCGGAGGAAAAAGAGCGAAATGCAAGATTAAAGAAAAAACACGGCGGGCCACTCATTGATACGGGTTGTGAAAATACAATCAGAGAGTTCTTTTCACTGGTTGACCTTGCCGATATATTTGTTACCGGCGATACTCTGGCATTGCATGCAGTGACGGCGCTCAGGAAAAAGGTTGTGGCGCTATTCGGCCCGACATCTCATGCAGAGATAGACCTGTATGGCCGAGGCAGGAAGATTTATGCGGATATCAACTGCTTATGCTGCTATAAGCAGACCTGTGATATTAGTCCGAGCTGTATGGAACAGATAACTGCAGAGATGGTATTCAACGCGGTAAAGGGGTTGCTGTAGGTGAAGGTTTTGATTGTTACCCCGTTTTTCCCTTATGTTGGGGTTCCCCATGCAGGCGGAAAAACTGTTTATGAAATAATAAAGGGATTGTACGCACAACATGAGATATATCTTTTTTCCAGAATAGAGCCGCACGAGATAGGTTTTGTTCAGGAAATGGGGGGTTTTTGTAAAGAGGTTGAACTCTATAAGTTTAAGACCCCGGATGCTGATAACCCTCTGCGGGTTTTTTTTATTATTGCCTCTTACCTTAATCTTGCCATCAGGGCAAACCGAATCATACGGAAAAGAAATTTTGATATCGTGCAGGTGGAACACACGGAAGCAGGATTATTCATAAAGAGGCATAAAAAGGCAAGGATGATCCTGGATGCCCATGATGTAATATCAAAGCCTGCTGAAAGACAGTATCGCGCTTCTCAAGGGGTGTTGCAAAAAACTATCAACTGGCTGCGGTGGCGTATAAGCAAAAGCATAGAACTCTCCATAGCCGGTAAATTTGACACGATATTTACACGCTCTCGCATGGATAAAAATATCCTTCTCTCGTTTAACCCTAATCTGAATATTCATGTAATACCACATGCGGTTGAAACTTCCGAATATCCACCCCATTGTGCCGGAGAAGAAAACATCATACTCTTTGCCGGAGCAATGCACAGGGATGTCAATCAGGAAGCCGTAATCTATTTTTTTAAAAATATCCTTCCTCGGGTAAAACAGGGGATGCCGGGTATTCAATTTTATGTGGTGGGAAATAATCCCCCTCAGCATATTAAAGATCTGTCGTCTTATGACAGGAATATTGTTGTTACAGGATATGTAGATGATATAGCGCCATACTATCAGAAGGCTACGATATTTGTCTCCCCTATTCTCAGAGGCGGCGGCATCATAGCGAAGAATATAGAGGCCATGGCGCACTCCCTCCCTGTAGTTACTACATCCATCGGCAATGAAGGGATAGAGGCCGTTCCTGGACGAGATATCCTTGTTGCAGATACGGCGGAGGAGTTTTCACAAAACATCAGCCTCTTATTAAAAAGCAGGGATATGAGGATTGCGGTAGGTGAAGCAGGGAGAAGATTTGTAAGAGAGAGTTTTGACCTTAAGCGCATGATTGAAAAAGTTGATATGATATGGCGTAAAACCTTGCCCTAAAGGAGATAGGATGTGGTTTTTGTTCTGAAAGCAGCTCATTGGCCTTATTATTCTCCTTACCTCTCTGAATTGTCTCTCTCTATAGGGTTGGTTGTCCTTAATTCCTTCTTTTTCTTATAAGTTGGCTATAATAATGCTTGGGCATGTGTAACGCATCCGTAAGATGTCTTTTCGTCAAAGATTATTCGGCGCATTTTTTCTCCTCACAACCCACCCATTAGTCCCCTCCAAGGAGGGGAAGGGATGGGTTACGGCTCGTCGCAAAGAACACACCCCTAAATCCCCTCTCGAGAGGGGACTAAAGGGGTGTGTTGTATGGTAGACAACTTGCCCTTGACAGGTGAAACGTCTGTCAAGGACTTGCCAGTTTACCCCAAAATCAATGTTTATTTTTGGGATATTTTTTCAGCTTGCAAATAAAAAAATATTATGCTAAAAAATAACGCTTCACAATAAATTCGCACACCATTGGATTGCTATAGCGGTGTCTCCGAGAGGGACTCTGTGGCAAAAGGAAAATGGTGGAGGGAAAAAAACCAAAAAGGAGGCAGTATGGCTTATTTAACAATGAAGCAGCTTTTAGAGGCTGGCGTGCATTTTGGACACCAGACAAAGAGGTGGGATCCAAAGATGAAACCATATATCTTTGGAGCAAGGAACGGCATCTACAT
This sequence comes from Deltaproteobacteria bacterium, assembly GCA_016219285.1. Lineage (GTDB taxonomy): Bacteria > Desulfobacterota > GWC2-55-46 > UBA9637 > UBA9637 > JACRNJ01. Next base: position 31,483 of record JACRNJ010000006.1, on the reverse strand, counting down.
TGTAGACCTTCAGCAGACCGTGAAGATGTTCAGGGCAGCATACGATTTTCTCAAGGGGGTTACATCCAGCGGTAAAAAAGTACTATTTATTGGCACAAAAAAGCAATCTCAATCATCAATTGAGGAGGAGGCCAAAAGGTGCGGAATGCTGTATGTCAATCAAAGATGGCTTGGAGGAATGTTGACAAATTTTTCTACTGTAAAAAAAGGCATACTCAGGCTCAATGATCTGGAAGCCATGAAGACAGAAGGCAAGATGGAGGCTATAACAAAAAAAGAGGCGCTATTGATAGAAAGAGAGAGAATTAAACTGGATAAATATATGAGGGGCATAAAGGATATGGAGAAGTTGCCTGGCGCAATATTTATCATAGATGTAAGGAAAGAGGCTATTGCCGTAAAAGAGGCTAATAAACTCGGAATCCCTGTAGTTGCAGTTGTTGATACGAATTGCAGCCCCGACAATGTTGACTATATTATTCCAGGAAATGACGATGCTATCAGGGCCATCCAGCTGTTTGTTTCGTCTGTTGCAGATGCCTGTCTGGAAGGCAAACAACTTTGTGAAGAAAACCTTCAGGCAGCAACTGATAAAGCAAAAAGCGCTGTTGTGAGCGCTCAGGTTGAAGCAGCAGCTTCTTAAAGGAATATTTCTTAATTTTGTGTTTTGATATTCAAAATTTGTATTTTCTTTAATGGGGGTTTTATGGAAATATCGGCAAACCTGGTCAGAGATTTAAGGGAAAAGACAGGGGCAGGGATTATGGACTGTAAAAAGGCCCTTGCAGAAGCAAAGTTGGATTTTGAGGCAGCCATTACTTATCTCAGGGAGAAAGGTCTTGCATCTGCAGCAAAGAGGGCTGATAAGGCTACATCAGAAGGTACGGTGGGATTCTATATACATGCAGGCGGAAAGGTCGGCGTAATGGTTGAGATAAACTGCGAGACAGATTTTGTTGCAAAGACAGAAGAATTTCAATCACTTGCAAAAGATGTCGCAATGCATATAGCTGCCCTAAACCCGCTCTATGTGAAGAGAGAGGATGTGCCTCAGGATGTAATTGACAAGGAAAGAGCTATATATAAAACACAGGCGCTTCTTTCGGGCAAACCGGAAAAGGTTATAGAAAAAATGGTTGATGGCAAGATAGAAAAGTTTTTTCAAGAAGCCTGTTTATTGGAACAATCCTTTGTTAAAAACCCTGATGTGATGGTCAAAGAACTTTTGACAGCCACTATAGCAAAACTAGGCGAGAATATGTCAATCAGGCGGTTTGCAAGATTTAAGGTAGGGGAAGGAACGGTTAAGAACTAAAATTTTAGATTTACGATTTTAAATTTGCGATTTGGGAATGTTAAATCGTAATTTGTAAATCGTAATCCGTAACTGTATCTATTATGTCCAAACCAAAATTCAAACGCATACTCCTAAAACTTTCAGGTGAGGCGCTTATGGGAAACCAAAGCTATGGTTTGGATGTAAAGGTTGTAGACAGCATTTCAAGAGAAATAAAAACGGTGTATGGCCTGGGGGTAGAGGTTGCAATTGTTATAGGCGGGGGCAATATCTTTAGAGGCATCGCCGCAAGCGCCAATGGCATGGACAGGGCTACAGCAGATTATATGGGTATGCTGGCAACTGTTATCAATGCATTAGCGCTTCAGGACGCACTGGAGAAAAAGGGGGTTTATACCCGCGTTATGTCTGCTATTGAAATGAAGGAACTAGCGGAACCGTATATAAGACGCAGAGCAGTGAGGCATCTTGAGAAAGGAAGAGTTATTATATTTGCTGCCGGCACAGGCAATCCTTACTTTACAACTGATACGGCTGCATCTCTTCGGGCTATGGAGATACATGCCGATGTTATACTTAAAGGAACAAAGGTTGACGGTGTTTATGATAAAGACCCTGTAAAAAATAAGAAGGCAAGGAAGTATGATGAGCTTACTTATATAGATGTTCTAAAAAAAGGATTAAAGGTTATGGATGCAACTGCAATATCTTTAAGCATGGATAACAAACTGCCCATTATTGTATTTAACCTGAAGACAAAAGGAAATATAGAGAGGATTGTAAAAGGGGATAAGATTGGAACTATCGTCAGATGAATTTTATAGTTTGCCGATTCATCGTTGTTTCTAAATACGCCCATAAACTTGTTCCCAAGTGTTTTAATTGGGGATGGACAGACTACATAATAATGGCAGCAATATGATGGATGCTATTTTTAAAGAAATGAAAGATAAGATGGAGAAGGCAATTGACGTATTGCATCGCGAGCTTGCAAAGCTTAGGACAGGGCGGGCATCCCTTTCCATTCTTGAAGGGGTAAGGGTTGACTATTATGGAACGCTTACGCCGATAAACCAGCTTGCCAGCATGTCGGTTCCAGAAAGCAGACTTATTACAATTCAACCGTGGGATGCAAGCGTCCTGTCAGGCATAGAGAAGGCCATCATGAGCTCGGATTTAGGGCTTACTCCTACCAATGATGGAAAGCTTATCCGTATTTCCATTCCACAACTTACAGAGGAACGGAGGAAAGATATAGTCAAGATAGCAAAGAAGACATCAGAAGAATGTAAAGTTGCTGTCAGAAATAACAGAAGAGATGCCAATGAGGAAGTAAAAAAACTGGAAAAAGACAAGGCGATTTCGCAAGACGATTTAAAGAAGGCCCAAGCTCAGATCCAAGAAATAACAGATAAATATATAATCAAAATTGATGATATTCTGAAACATAAGGAAAAGGAAATAATGGAAGTATAACCCTTAACAAGATAGTTGATTTTACCTTTGATAAAATCAGGAAGAAAGTTTATCCAAAGGCTAACCTTTCTATTTTGTAATGGTATAATTTGCTTGACAGGGCTAAGGAAAGTTGCTATAGCATTTACAGAATTTAGAATTTAATTCATTAAGGAAGGAGAATAAAGTATGACAAAAGGCGAACTTGTTGATGTAATCGCAGAAGCGGCTGAAATTACCAAGGTTGCTGCTGAAAAGGCATTGAATGCCTTTACGACAGCTGTGACCAAATCTTTGAAAAAATTGGAGACAGTCAGCCTCGTTGGTTTCGGGACATTTTCCGTTTCCAAAAGAAAAGCAAGAAAAGGACGGAATCCGCAGACTGGAAAAGAGATCAATATCCCCGCAAGAAAGGTCCCAAAGTTTAAAGCTGGAAAAGGTTTGAAAGATGCAGTAAAAAAGTAATGTGTAATATGACGTAAGGCAAAAGTGCAATCCTATATAGTTAAGATTTAAACCGGCATTAAACAATTTAGAAATCAGGAATTAGGAATTTGTTTTCCTCTTTCCTGATTTCTATTTCATGTGTTTGTTTTATTTACTTGGTTGCGGGCGGATAGCTCAGTTGGTAGAGCGCAGCCCTTACAAGGCTGATGTCGCAGGTTCGATCCCTGTTCCGCCTACCATTTAAAGTGTGATTGAACCGGTGAAATGGAGAATCGGTGAATCGGAGCAATACAACAAAAAGAGGCTCCGCTTCTCCCCCGCTCTGTTTCTCCGTATCATGATCAAACTGGGGCCGTAGTTCAATTGGTTAGAGCACCGCCCTGTCACGGCGGAAGTTGCGGGTTCGAGCCCCGTCGGCCCCGCCATACTCGTTGCCCTTCTTTTCTCATTTTAAATTTTGGAATGAGAGGAGAGGGGCTTTTGTTTATCAAACTATTGTTTATCGGACTATTTGTTTTGCGCCGGATAGTATAATATAAATAATTTTTTGACGACAATGCAAACATCAAATTTGACAAGCGGACACAGACGACAAAAACAATTTCGGCAAAGCCGTTTGATTACCGTTTTTACAAAAGCAAAAGAGGCTCATTAGTTTATTATTTTGATTTTGGTATGCGCCGCATTTGCTTTTGCCCCAACGCACAAAGGCGGACATTTATTCCTAAATTTGTTACTATATGTAAAACAAAATGACTTTTGAAAAAATATATCAACTACTCAAAGCCAATACGACAATTAAACTCATAACTGCCGACAATGCCCCGTTGATTATTAGTTTTCTTTTCAAGTCATACAAACAGAGTAACCTTATCACCTTTTCAGAGAAAGACCTCATATCGCTCTTAACCGATCATCTTTACATTACCAACCAAGGTGAAAATAGATATTCAAGGCAGCCAAAGGAATATTTAACTGACTGGACAAACTCTGGGTTCCTGCGAAAGTATTTTTACACTAATGACGAACCGATTTACGAATTAACACCTGCGGCTGAAAACGTTTTGAAGTGGATTGACGATTTAGACAAACCCGAATTTGTAGGAACGGAATCACGATTGAAAAACCTTTTTGAACAACTAAAAGAGCTATCTTCCAAAACAAAAAGAGATTTTGCAGCGAGGATTAAGGAATTGGAAACAAAGAAGAAAGGCATTGAACAGGAAATTGAAGATGTTAAGCGCGGCAAAATGGAGTTGCTTGACGACAGGCAAATTAAAGAGCAGTATTTCCTCATTGAAGAAACAGCAAAATATTTATTGGCTGATTTCAGGCAAGTAGAACAAAACTTCCGTGACTTAGACAGAAATTTCAGAAAGAAAATTATTACAACAAGTCAGGCAAAAGGAAAGGTGCTGGAAGAACTTTTTCAGCAGCAGGATTTTTTATTAGAAACAGACCAGGGAAAAAGTTTCATTGCCTTTTGGGAGTTTCTTTTATCGCAATCCAAGCAAGACGAATTTGAAAAACTTATTGATGAGGTGTTGGGCATACCGGTGGTTCAACAACTTCAAAAAGAAAATTTCAGCATTGACAACATCAGAAACAACTTGATTGATGCAGGAGACAAAACCAACAAGACAACAAATTCATTATTGGAACAACTCCGAAAATATTTAGAGCATAAATCTTTTCTTGACAACAAACGTATTCACGACAACATTACCGAGGCCTTAAAAATTATCAGCGAAAATACTGAAATGGATTTCAGCAAACTTTCTTTGTTAGAGTTGGACGAAACGATAGACATTAACTTGATTGTTGACAGACCTCTTTTCAATCCACCGCAGAAAATAAAATTCGCAAACAACAATCCCGAAGAAGGAAAATCAACAAGCAACAATGATTTACTATTTGAGCAATTTGAAATAGATATTGCAGAATTGAAAGACAAAATAAAAACCGCCTTGAAACACAAGTCGCAAATTTCTTTTTCTGAATTTGTGAGAGAGTTTGAAATACAAAAAGGCGTTGTAGAAGTTGTGGCTTATCTTGAAATTGCGTCAAAGGAAAAGAACAAACATATAGTTGATGAAAGTTCATATGATTTTATTGACATCAAAAATTCAAAAACAAATAAAAACTTCAAAGTAAAAATTCCTCAAATTATATTTTGCCGATGAACAAACCGTATACAAACATATTAATTGCCTTGCTGAAAGGCATCGTTTACAATCACAATGAAAAAATTTGGGATGAACTTTTATTGTATGAATCTGACATCAAGAAATATTTTACCGACATTTATCTTGATGTAATTATTGACAAACCCGAAGGATATGCTTATTTGAAACAACGAGTAAGCGAAGACGGCGAAGATGAAACACCAAAACTTATTGAGAAAAGGCAGCTTAATTTTCATGTTTCGCTTTTGTGTTTGCTGCTTAGGAAACATTTGATAGAAAACGACAGCGAAGGCGAATCAACAAAAGCGGTTTTGACCAGAGATGAAATTCTGAATATGATAAAACCATTTTACAAAGAATCAACTAACGAAGCAAACCAAGTAAAACAAATTGAAGCGGCAATTAAACGAGTGATTGATGAGGGTTTTTTACGCAAGATGAAAACAGATGATGAGCAATACGAAATCAACCGAATCATAAAGGCGTTTATAAATGCTGATGTAGTAAAAGATTCATTGGAGAAACTAAAAAATTATGCAAGTCAAACAGCCGAATGAGAGAACTTGAATTCAATAGAGATAACTCACAAATAGGTTTCCGCTTGCAATATATGGAGCTGCTAAACTGGGGAACTTTTCATGACAAAATTTGGAGAATTGAGCCAAACGGAAATAATTCCTTACTCACAGGTTCTATTGGTTCGGGTAAATCCACTCTTGTTGATGCGCTTACCTGCTTAATAGTTCCACACCATACTATCAATTTCAATAAAGCTGCAAACGCAGAAAAGAAAGAGCGTAATTTTATTTCTTAATATCAAAGGTTATTACAAATTTGAAAGGGATGAATTTGATTTGAAAGGCAAAGCCGTTTCACTTCGTTATACCAACTCAACTGATTCAACTTTCACAGTCATCTTGGCGAACTTTAATAATATCGGATACAATACCAACATCACCTTAGGACAAGTGTTTTGGATTGAAAATGACAAACCGCAAAAACTTTTAATTATCAGCAGCAGCCCGCTTACGATAAAAGAATATTTCACCGACATTGAAGATGCCAGAGGGTTAAGAAAGAAATTAAAAGCACATTCTTTCATTGAATTGTTTGACGATAATTTTTCTCAATACAGTCAAAGGTTTCGTCATTTATTCGGAATGAATTCCGATAAAGCAATTGACCTGTTTTATCAAACTGTTTCAATGAAATCAGTCAGCAGTCTGACAGCATTTGTTAGAGAGCAAATGTTGGAGCGAACTGAAATAAAAACACAAATTGATGAACTCAAAAAACGCTTTGATGATTTGAATAAGGCATATGCAGCCGTACAAGAGGCGCGGAGGCAAAGGGATATTTTAAAACCATTAGTGGAATTGGGTGAAAGTTTCGGAAATTTTGAAAGGCTAATTCAAGAGATTGATAATATTGTTCAATCTATTCCGAGCTGGTTTGCTTCAAAGAAAGTTGACTTGCTGCAAGAAGAAATAAAATTGTGCGAAGGAAAATTAAATCAACTCGCAACCCAACTTTCTCTAATAAAAGAAGGATTAAAAATAAAAAGAAAGGCAGAGAATCAAATCAGCCAGGACATTGATAACAATGGAGGGGCAAGGTTAAAACAAATTGCCTATGAAATTGAGCAGAGGGGAAAGGATAAGAAATCAAAAAAAGGAAAATATGAGTTATATTCCGAACTCACTTCTGTTTGTGGTTTGCCAACGGCAAATGCCGAGAAAACTTTTTATTCAAATTTGAAATCAGCTAAGCAAAAAATCGGCGAGCTGGAAAACAGACAACAAATAATTTTAGGAGAACACGGAAAATTAATTGGTAAAATATCTTTGATTGATGAAAATATTGAATCGGAAAATAAAGAATTAGAGTCTCTTAAAAACAGAGTAAATCAAATTCCTTTGGAGATATTAAACATCCGTGAGCAGTTAGCAAACGATTTAGAAATTAAAGAAGAAGAAATTCCTTTTGCGGGTGAATTGCTAAAAGTAAATGAAAGTGAAAAAGATTGGGAAGGCGCTTTAGAGAGATTGCTGCGAGGATTTGGCATTAGTATGTTAGTTCCTGAAAAACATTACAGGCAGATAAGTGAATATGTTAATGCACGGAAGTTGAAAGATAATAAGAACAGGGGAATGAGGTTTGAATATTTTAAAGCGTCTCACAATTTCAAACTGAATAATTTTCAAAATGATATTGACACTGATTCAGTCGTTAATAAAATTGATATTAAAACCGACACCCCTTTTGAAGAATGGTTGCAGGCAGAACTACAAAGGCGATTCAATTTAAGATGTGTTCCATTAGAAGAATTTCAAAGACAGAGTGATGTAATTACAAAAGAAGGACAATTTAAGACAGGAAGCCAACGACACACAAAGGACGACCGCAGGGAATTATGGGATAGAAGAAATTTTGTTTTAGGTTGGACGAACAAGGAAAAAATACTTGCAGTTGAAAAACACTTGAATGAATTACGAAAAGAGAAAAAGGAAATTGATGAAGCATTAGGAAAACTGAAAACAGAAATCGGCAAGAACACAACTTTAAACACCAAACTCAATTTAGTAACTGCTTATACCAACTGGAATGAGTTGAATTGGCAAGATGAAGCAAAGGAAATTTCTAAATTGGAGATGGAGAAAAAGAATTTAGAAAGCAGCAATGATATTTTAAAAACGCTGCAAGAACAATTAAAAATTGTTCAGAATGAAATTGGTGAATTAGAAAAGCAACAAACACAAGGATTGGAAGATAAAGGAAAGTTTGATGAAAAAACAAAAGAGAACAGGGAAGAAATTGAGGAATGCAAACAAATAGCAGCAACTCTGCTGCAAAACGAAAGAGAATCCTTCTACCCTAAAATTGCTGAAGAACTTAAAGACACTTCACTTACTGTTAAAAACATTGACAAGGCCGAAGACAATTTTTTGAAATTAAAAAATGAGGAAAGAAAATCTGTTACTGAAAAACAAAGCAGTGTTAGAGATAAAATCATTAAGCAAATGAAGGAATACAAAAATCAGTTTCCTTCCGATTCAATGGAGTTATCTGATGAAATTGAAAGCAGAGCAGAATACTTAGATAAGCTGAATAAAATTCTTAAGGATGGTTTGCCAACACATGAAGCGCGATTCAAAAAAATGTTAAATGAAAATACCATCAACGATATTGTTGCTTTTGACAGTAAGTTGGATAATCATTTCAAATCAATCAAAAAGAAAATTGAAGAAATAAATAAGCACTTGAAAGAAATTGAATTCAACAAAGGCACTTACATAAAATTATTGGACGATAGAAACTCTGACCAAGAAATAAAACAGTTCAGACAAGAGTTGAAAGAATGTTACAGCAACATTTTGGGAACAAGCGATGCCTACACGGAAGACCGATTTACACAAGTGAAAAATATTTTAGACCGTTTCAGCAGCAATGACAGCAAACAAATTGAATGGACGAATAAAGTTACTGATGTAAGAAACTGGTTCATCTTTAATGCAAGCGAAAAATATTTGGAAGATGATTCAGAAAAGGAGTTTTACGCAGGCACATCTGGAAAGTCGGGCGGACAGAAAGAAAAGTTAGCATACACAATTTTAGCTTCTGCATTAGCGTATCAGTTTGGTTTGTCCTATGGAGAACCGAGAAGCAAATCATTCCGTTTTGTAGTTATTGATGAAGCATTTGGCAGGGGTGATGACGAAAGCACCCAATTCGGGTTAGGACTTTTCAAAAAACTGAATTTGCAATTATTGATTGTAACTCCGTTACAAAAAATTCATGTGATTGAGAATTACATAAATTCTGTTCATTATGTATCCAACACAGACGGGAACAATTCCCAATTGCAGAACCTGACAGTTGAGGAATACAAAGAACAAAAATATTTACACAATGCGCTCATCAATAGGATTGAAATAACGGAAACGAACTGATGATAACTCCGAAGGAAATACAAGGGCAGTGTTTAAGATGGTGGAAAGATGTTTTGCTTTCTGCATCTAATTCTCTTTCATATTTCCCCAAAGAGATAAATAGAATCGGAAAAATAAATTCAAAAGATATTTTAAAAAATCTTTCTGCCTACAGAGATTCTGTTTGCTTATTGCAAAGCCATTCAAAAGAAAATAAAAAACTTGGTTACAAATTAATTTTGGCAGAAAGACAGTTTGATAAAATCGGCAAGCAGCAGGTTCCTGAAAAAATTATTGTAGAAAGCATTGATGATTACTTGCGGATTGTGGGAAAGGAACAAGGGTATGGAATATTTTTGAAAAATCATTCAATGATAATTCAGGAATTGCCTGCGCTTCACAAATGGATAAAAGCAAACCCGATAAGGTTGATTGAACACGACACATGGTTTGACACCTTGAAAGTTTGCAGGTATTTCTTAGAAAATCCAAAACCTGATTTATACATCAGACAATTGCCTATTGACATCCATACGAAATACATTTCCGAAAACGAAAGTATCATTCAATCACTTTTAGAATTTTTGATTCCAGACAGTATAAATCAAAACGAAAGAAAATTTGAAAAGCGATTCAATTTGAAATATGCAGAGCCGTTAATCAGAATTAGATTTTTGGATAACCGGTTCTCTCCAATAAAAACGGCAACTGACATTTCATTGACACTTTCTGAGTTCAGCAACTTCCATTCTCATTGCGACAACATCTTTGTTGCGGAGAATATAATGAATTTTCTTACCCTTCCCTGCTTGACAAAAACAATTGCAATTTGGAGCGGCGGCGGTTTTAGTGTGAGTTACCTTAAAGACATTGACTGGTTAAAGAGTAAACAGTTTTACTACTGGGGAGATTTAGATGCGCAAGGCTTTCAAATTCTCAATCAGTTCAGGACATATTTCACGAACACGATTGCTGTAATGATGGATGAAGAAACTTTGACAAATTTCAAAAGCGGAGAAGGAAGGCTGGCAACAAATCAAACTTTGCAACGACTTTCAGAATCAGAGGTGAAGCTTTACAACCATTTGCGACAAAATAATATCAGACTAGAGCAAGAAAAAATTACACAGATATTTGCAGAGGAGAAAATAAAAAAACTATTTTAGGAGCATCCAAGCTATATATAAATGGCGGGGACATTGTCTGGGCCGAATATGATAAACATGTTTCATGTATATAAGAATTATGACGGCATGTCTGCATTAACAGATGTAACCTTTAAGATTGATAAAGGGGAGTTTGTTTTTATAACCGGGGCAAGCGGGGCTGGCAAGTCAACACTATTAAGGCTTATGTTCTATATGGAGAAACCTACACAAGGGCAAATTATAATGGGCGGAAAAAATATATCAAGATTTAGGAAAAAAGATATCCCATTTTTTAGAAGAAAGATAGGTTTTGTTTTTCAGGATTTTAAGCTTTTAAACAACAAAACAGTTTTTGATAATATTGCCCTGGCTCTCAGAATTACAGGTATGGACAACAACGACATAAGTAAAAAGATCCTTAAGGTGCTCTCTTATTTGGGGCTTCAGCATAAAGCAAATTTTAAGCCATTAACGCTTTCAGGCGGAGAGCAGCAGAGGGTGGCTATTGCGCGGGCATTGGCAAAGGAACCAACTATTCTTCTTGCTGATGAACCTACAGGAAATCTTGACCCTGAGAGGGCTGTAGATATAATCAATCTTTTTAATGATATAAACCTCAGGGGAACAACTGTTGTTGTTGCTACCCATGATAAATCCATAATAGACAGATTTAACAAACGGGCCATTCTTCTTGATAGAGGCAGGATAGTAAACTAATGCTTAAAGTGGATGTAACTTGAATTACTTTAGATGGTTTGCACATTTCATTTCCGAATCGTTCCAAAATATAAGGAGTAATCTTGCGACATCCCTTGTAACAATTGCAACCATTGCGATATCTCTGGCCATATGCGGATTATTTCTGGGTTTTTTTATAAATTTGAACAACATACTAAGCAGTATTGGCAAACGTATTCAGGTTGTAGCTTATCTGAAAGATGATTTGCCGCAAGACACTATTTTAAATATCAGGAAAGAAATAGCAGGTATGCCTGAGGTAGAGGATTCGGAATATCTTTCTAAGGAAAAGGCATTTTCTATATTTAAAGAAGAGTTGAAGGGGCAAAAAGGAATATTAGATGGGTTGGGTATAAACCCGTTTCCAGCATCGCTGGAGATTAGAGTAAAAGGTTTATTCAGAAACCCTCAAGGTGTCAAAGGGCTTACCTCAAGACTGAAGATGATTGGCGGTATTGAGGATGTCCAATATGGCCAGGAATGGGTGGAGAGATTCTTTGTTTTTATCAAATTTGTAGAGGGTTTTGCCTTAATCATAGGCAGTTTTCTCCTTGTCGCCACAGTTTTTATCGTGTCAAACACCATAAGGCTTACTTTATATTCCAGAAGAGAAGAAATAGAGATATTAGGTTTAATAGGGGCAACCAATATATTTATAAAGGCACCTTTTTTTATAGAAGCTATACTGGAAGGCTTTTTAGGTGCAGTTATATCTATTGGCCTGTTGTATATGGGTAGGTATTTTTTGATGTTAAAGACGCCGTCTGCATTTGCCCAATTTGTTGACCTGCCTGTTTTTACAATCTACTTTACTTCGGGGCTTATCGCCACAGGGGTTATCCTAGGCATTTTAGGAAGCAGCATATCCTTAAAGAAGTTAGCAATTAGATAATGGTTGAAACAGATATCATTTTACTGCCATAATGTATATAATCGCTCTCCCAAATTGATACACTGAAAAATTATTCGCTGAAGTGAAACAATAAGCCGGATTCTGTCTTTCCGATATTGCATTGGAACGATGGCCATTCATCTGGGATGCTGATTGCTCAGCACCTCAAGCAACCAACCCGAAGGCGCGGACGGGCAGTCCTTAAATGCCTTCCTATTTGGTCTTGCTCCGAGAGGGGGTTGCCAAGCCCCCGATGTCGCCATCGGGGCGGTGGGCTCTTACCCCGCCGTTTCACCCTTACCCACCGAGGCTGACGCCTCGGAGTCAGGAGTCATTAGCCATCAGTCACCAGTAAAAAAAATACTAATGGCTTTTGGCTTTTGACTGATAACTCGCACCGTAAGGCGCGGGGCGGTTTATTTTCTGTGGCCCTTTCCCTTGGATTATCCAGGTCGCCGTTAGCGACCTCCCTGCCCTGTGGAGTCCGGACTTTCCTCTATCCCGATATAACACCGGGGCAGCGGCCATCTCGTCTCACTTCAGCGAATCCCTCTTCAACAGTGTCATTATTTAATTTTCCATTATTACTTTTAACCAGCACCTTTTAAAACAGGACGAATCTTTGCATCTATTGCCTGATTTGCAAGCCTATCTGCTTCTGTATTCCTTTCTCTGTTTATATGAATAATATCATATCTGCTGAATTCTATCAATAAGGCTTTTGCCTCTCGATAAAGCGGCAAAAGGCCAGCGCTTTTCACCTTGTATTCGCCTTTTATCTGCTTAACCATAAGTTCTGAATCTGCAAATATGTTAATTGCTTCCACACCAAGTGCTTTTGCTTCTTTTAGCGCAAGAATGAGGGCTTGATATTCTGCCACATTATTTGTAGCCTTACCAAGATATTTTTCTATTTCCTTCAATACCTTGCCACTCCCAGTTGCTATAACAACTCCAACCCCTGCATCACCAGGATTTCCTCTTGATGCCCCATCTACATAGATATTGAACATTTTACTATCAACCCTCAAATGGCTATCTGCTGATGTATATTCGCTTATCTTGAAAATATCCGCAAGCTTAAGAAGAAAAGGTTGTATATCCTGGCTCCTCATTTCCGGAAAATCTTTCATTGTCTTGGAAATATCAAGAGTCTCTGCTAATCTCTTGAGGAATCTATATGCGAGGTCGTTTTCCAATGCAGGTTAATGTCGCTGGATGTTTTAAGCAGGCTGCCCTTTTTCTTGCTGCTATACAGTAGCTATTGAATTCCAATAGAGTATACGGTGACAGTGGGGGCAAAAAATAAGGTCTGAAGAACCTTTTTGGAGCTGTATATATGCCTGAGGAGGTATATTCATATGGCAGCCATGGCAGGTGCCGCCTGCTGCGGATACAATAGCTATACCCTGCCTCTTTTCTCTTATTGTTTCATATTTTTTCAAAATGGAAGGAGAAATATCTTTTGTAATTTCCGTTTTTTCCTCTTTCCTTTCTTTTATCACCTTTTCCCAATTCTCATTATTTGTTTCAATGTTTGATTCCTTTGCTTTGAGCTCTGCCTTCTTATTATTTAATTTATCTTCTTTTTCTTTTACAGCCGTCAGTTTTTCGCTTATCTTTTCGTTTAATTTATTAATTTCGCCTTCTTTTGTCAGTTTCCCTTTTTTAGCTGAATTTATCTCCTTTGTAACGGCTTTGAATTCCTTATCGTTTTTTATATTCTTCAGCCTCTCATCATTTTTCTTTACCCTTTCCGCGCATTCGGCAAGCTCATCCTCTAATGATAGTTTCGTATTTTCTATTTCGGCAAGTTCGCCGTTAATTGCCTTTAACTCATCTTCATATTTCTTAACCTCTGCAGAAAGTCTTTCCACATCAGTATTTGTATCCCTGGTTTCCTGCTCTATTAAGCCTATTTGAATATCAATATCCTGAATCTTCTTAAGCAATAATAGTTGGTTTTCCAAAAAAATTCCCCAGATATATTTTTGGTGGGCCCACCTGGACTCGAACCAGGGACCGACCGGTTATGAGCCGGTGGCTCTTCCAACTGAGCTATGGGCCCTATTAAAATATTAAAAAATAATATTAAAAAAATATTACGCTTTTGTCAAGGCTTGTTTTATCTTATGTAGTTGCAAAGTGATAATGTCACCTTTTATTGCAAAGTGATAATGTCACCTCCGTAAGATTTAAGGTATCCTTCCTGGGTCAAATAATAATCAAATAACCATGAGGGATATATGAAGGAGGAGGTAATCAAATAATAATCAAATAACCATGAGGGATATATGAAGGAGGAGGTAATCACTTTGAGTCAGAAAGAGATAACAAAACATTCTATTATTAAGGATTTGTTAGATGGTAAATTAAAGAATAAGGAGGCAGCCCGGTTGTTAAACCTTTCTGTAAGACAAGTAATAAGGCTTAGAAAGAAAGTCAAGAGAGACGGCATAAAGGGAGTTGTCCATGGGAATAAGGGGAATGTCCCTTGCATCGCTATTCTTGCCCCTGTAAAGAAAACCATCTTAAACCTCTATTCCAACACATATAAGGACTATAATTGCTCCCACTTTAAAGAGACCCTCGAAGAGGAACATGGCATCTCTGTGTCCAGAGAGTTTATAAGGACACTCCTTCTCAATGCAAATCTAAGAACCAAATCAAGAAAGCGCCCCAAACACCGCGCCAGGAGGGATAGAATGCCGAGGGAAGGGCTCTTAATCCAGATGGACACATCTGAACATGACTGGTTTTTTGGCAGAGCCCCTGTTGCCTCCCTTATTGCTGCCATAGATGATGCTACAGGTGAAGTCCCATATGCCCTATTCGTAGATTCCGACTCTACCGTTAACAATATGCAGGTTATGAGGGAACTTATCCTGAACAAGGGCTTGCCTGCTGCCTTTTATGTAGATAGGGCAAGCCATTTTAAGACTACCCGCCACTCTTCTTACAGTGTCAATCTAACAGGTATTTACGAGCCTACACAGATTGAAATGGCGCTCTCTGAGATAGGGATAAATCTTATTCTGGCAAACTCCCCTCAGGCAAAAGGCCGCATAGAAAGGCTCTTTAAAACCTTTCAGGACAGGCTTCTTAAGGAGATGAGGGTCATGGGCATATCAAATATCAAAGATGCCAATAAATACCTCCATAAAACATTCCTGCCTAAATATAATTCAAAGTTTGCAATATCTCCTAAAGAGGCAGCCCCAGCCTATAGACCACTCCCAAATCATGTAGATATGGATGCGGTCTTTTCTGTCAGGGAGGAAAGAACGGTAATGGCTGACAATACCCTTTCTTTTAAGAACCGTATATTCCAGATACTTCCGGATGGTAGAAGATATTCTTATGCAAAGGCTAAAGTAACTGTAGAGGTAAGACTGGATTCTACAGTCTATATCAAATATAAGGAGTACTATCTGAATGTCAAAGAGCTGAAAACAGTTTCCAAACCGGATAGGATGTTAAATACTTTACCGGAACCAATAACAAGATTGCTGCAAAAATACCCTGTTCAAAAACAGAAAAGTGACATTTTCACTTTGCAAAGGGGATGACATTTTCACTTTGTATTGACAGAAGTATTTTAGGGTCAGTGGTAAATGATTAGGTAGTAAGCAGTTAACAATCCATAACACGATACTCAAGACAACTGTATCAAGGATACAAACCTCTTACCGCACTGGCCTCAGCTACGCGACCAACCCCCAGAATCATTGCGGCTGTCCGCATGTCAACCTTTTTATCCTGAGATACTGTTAGAACATGTTTAAAGGCTTTAACCATAATGCTTTCTAATCTTTTTTGTATTTCATCTTCATGCCAGAAATATCTCTGAATATCCTGCACCCACTCAAAATACGAAACCACAACACCTCCGGCATTTGCCACGATGTCGGGCAGTATAAACACCTCTTTATCATTGAGTATTGCATCTGCTTCTCTGGTTGTTGGAGCATTGGCGCCTTCTGCAATTATTCTAGCCTGAACACTCTTTGCATTTTTTAAATTTATCTGGCTTTCTACAGCAGCGGGGATAAGCACATCGCACTTGAGGCCAACCAGTTCATCTATAGAAACTTGTTCCGCCTCTTTGAAGCCGGCAAGTGATTTTTTGTCAGCCTTATACTTTTTAACAGCCTTGATATCCAAACCTTTTGCATTGTAAATAGCAGCCTTGGAATCTGCCAGGCCGACTATGCGCATTCCTTTTTCATGAAGTATATCTGCGGCATTTGCGCCAACATTGCCAAAGCCGATGATTGAAACCGCGAGGTCTTTATAGGAAAGCCCAAGATGTTTAACAGCCTCCAGCAGGACAGTTACAAGGCCATGAGATGTGGCTGTCTTTCTGCCCAACGAACCCCCTAGGCACACAGGTTTTCCGGTAACAACGCCCGGCACAGAGTAACCCTTGATTGTAGAGTAGGTGTCCATTATCCATGCCATTACCTGCTCGTCTGTGTACATATCAGGCGCAAGTATGTCAGACTCAGGACCTATAAACATGGCGATTTCGTGGGTATACCTGCGGGTCATCCTTTTTATCTCGTCGCGGCTCATCTTGGTTGTGTCGCAGGCAACACCGCCCTTGGCGCCGCCGAATGGTAAATCTACGATAGCGCATTTCCAGGTCATGAGCGCGGCGAGGGTTGTTATCTCGTTTAAAGTGACATTTGGATGATACCTTATCCCGCCTTTTGCAGGGCCTCTGGCGGTATTATAATGCACCCTGTAGCCTTCAAAACATTTTACCTCTCCATTGTCCATCCTTACCGGCAGAGATACAATAAGTGAACGTCGTGGCGAACTCAGCCTGTTATGGATTGCCGGAGGAATATTCAAATGCTTGTTGACAGCTTCAAGCCTGTCCAGAACCCCTTGAAATGAATTGTTGTTGGTCATAGCGGCAGCCTTTTTTGAAAAGGTTTGTTGCGGGTAAAAAGATTAAAAGATACCCGTTAAAAATTGTCAAGAGAATTGTTTTGATTTTTTGCGCTGCCATCTGGTATTGATAAGAGCATGATGAAACAATGGTTTGAAATAACGGCTAAAGGGCCTGCAAAGACAGCAGAATCGGTAGCTGCCTGTCTGATAGAAATCGGAAGCCCCGGTATATTGGAAGAGGAAGGGGATGGTGAAAATATTATAAAGGCGTATATTCCGGCGGATTTATCTCTTGACAAAAACAGGATATTGCTAAAACAGAGACTAAAAAAACTTGCATGGACATATACTGGCAGCTTCTTTGAAAATATGGATTGGATCAGCAACTGGAAAAAACACATTAAACCAATAAAAATTTCCGGAAGGATATTGATAAAACCAACATGGAGAAAGATTGCATCAAGAGCGGGAAGCATAATTATAGAAATAGATCCGGGCATGGCATTTGGAACAGGTTCTCATGCATCGACCATGATGTGTCTCAAGGCGGCGGATAAACTTTCCAATGTGGTCAAGGGGAATAGCGTCCTTGATGTGGGGACAGGCTCAGGAATCCTTGCCATCACCGCTGCAAAGCTTGGCGCAAAAAAGGTGGTTGGCCTGGACACAGACCCGGAGGCCTTAAAGGTTGCAAGGGCGAATGTGAGGCTTAATCATGTGGGTAAAAAGGTTGCGATAACTGCAAAACCGCTGGAAAAGGTAAAAAACCGGTTTTCTGTAATCTTTGCTAATATAATTGCCGAAGAACTGATAAAGATTGCCGGCCTTCTTAAGGCAAGGATGATGGATAATGGATTTTTGATATTGTCCGGTATACTACAGGAAAGGGTTAAAGAGGTTGAGATTATCTATGAAAAGCTGGGGCTAAAGCCATTCAAGATTTATGCCAAAGGGGAGTGGGTATGTCTTGTCCTTCGCAGGCAAGACCGCAAGTCCGGCAATTGAGGGGTTTGAAATATTTTCTTTTGCCGTAAATAGATTGTGCAAAGAATGCGGTTGCATTTTTTTCTATGTTAAAAAGACATATTACACTAACGATGCACCGCCTCTGCCACGGCTATAACCTCTCTTAAGTTTATCGCCCCTGTATAGAGGGCCTTGCCAATTATTATGCCCTCCAGTTTTACACCCTTAAGGCTTTCTATGTCTTTAACAGAACTCATGCCGCCGGATGCAACCACCGGGATATTTACCGCATGCGCCATTTCCTTAGTGGCTTTAACATTAGGGCCTGTAAGCATACCGTCTCTTGCTATGTCAGTATAGATGATGCAGCATACGCCGAGGCCCTCCAGCCTCTTTGCCAGGTCAACAGCCCTCTCCTGGGTAACCTTTACCCAGCCGCGTGTTGCAACTGCGCCGTTTATGGCATCTATGCCGACTGCTATGCTTCCGGGGAACATCTTGCATGCCTTTTCAACAAAGCTGGGGTTTTCCTGTGCCACGGTTCCGATTATGATTCTTTGAATGCCTTTTGTTTCAAGGTAGTCTCTGACAACCTGCAAGTCCCTGATTCCGCCGCCAATCTCCACCGGCGTTTTTATAGAACCAACTATCTTCTTAATAATTTCCTGATTTTTTGGTGTTCCTTCAATTGCACCGTCAAGGTCAACCAGATGTATAAGCCGTGCGCCCTGCGCTTCCCATTTTCTGGCAATTTCAACAGGGTTTTCAGAATAAACCGTCTCCGCATCCATCCTCCCCTGTGTGAGACGGACGCATTTGCCGTTTTTTATGTCTATAGCAGGAATGATTAACATTTTGTCGTAAGTTGTAAGTCGTAAGTTGTAAGCAGTTAATGTGCTTTTTAGCACGCGCTACTCACCATTTACGACTCACGGTATTTTTATTTCATAGCACCAAAATTTTTTAATATCTGCAGCCCAATCTTCTGGCTTTTTTCAGGGTGAAACTGGCAGGCAAAGATATTGTCCTTGCATATGCTACTTGCAAAGTCTATTCCGTAGGATGTTGTTGTTGCTATAACACTGTCATCCTTTGGCACAACATAATATGAATGAACAAAATATAGATAAGAACCGTCTGGAATATCTTTCAATACAGGCGGTCTATTTTTTATCTTTATATCGTTCCAGCCCATGTGGGGAATCTTTAGAGTTGTAGGTTGCAGGTTGCAAGTTGAAGTAGTTTTGGTTTCATTTTCTTGAAACTTGAAACTTGAAACTTGAAACTTTTTTACCTTTCCCTTGATAACATCAAGCCCCTCATGCCTTCCAAACTCTTCACTCTCTGAGAATAAGAGCTGAAGTCCAAGACAGATGCCCAAAAAGGGCTTGCCTGATTTAATGGCAAGAAGTATGGGGTCTACAAGTTCGTAGTTTTTGAGATTGTCCATGCAATCCTTGAAGGCGCCAACCCCAGGCAGCACCACATGGCTTGCATTGGAAATCTCTTTTGAGTCTCGGGTGATAATGCACGGGTGTCCGGCCCTTTCAAAACCCTTCTGCACACTCCTCAAATTTCCCATGTCATAATCAATAATTGCAATCATAATAAAGATAGGCGATAGGCACGAGGCAAGAGGTGATAGGAAAATCCTGTAGCCTATTGCCCATGGCCAATTGCCAGTTTTTTCACAGCTTTCCTTTCGTTGACATTACCCCTTTTATTCTTCTGTCTATGCTTACAGCATCGCTCAATGCCCTGCCAACTGCCTTGAAAATAGCTTCTATGATGTGGTGGATGTTTCTTCCATACGGCACAGAAACATGCAGGGTAAGCCCGCTTCTGCTTACAAGGGCTTGGAGAAAATCTTCTATAAGGTCGGTATCAAAGTTTTTTATTTTGCTCTTTTTAGGCAGCGCAACGTTATAAACCAGATAAGGCCTCTCGCTTATATCAACTGCCGCTGATGCAATGGCCTCGTCCATGGGCACAATGACGTTGCCGTATCTTTTGATGCCTGCCTTGTTGCCAAGCGCCTTTTTCAAAGCATCACCGAGGCATATTCCAACATCCTCAATGGTATGGTGGTAATCTATTTCAATATCGCCCTTTGCCTTTATCTTTAAATCAAACAGCCCGTGTTTGGCAAAGAGAGACAACATGTGGTCAAGGAAAGGTATAGATGTTTTAATATCATACGTCCCTTCACCGTCCAGATTCAATGAAACGGTTATATCTGTTTCTTTGGTCTTTCTGATTATTTGCGCCTTTCTTGGCATATCTCCCTCCAAAACTGTCAATGCATCTCATTCTACAAGAAGAGCCGTCATCGGTTCAAGAATAATCTTTCAGTAATTTTA
The DNA here is from genome assembly GCA_016219285.1 of Deltaproteobacteria bacterium. Lineage (GTDB taxonomy): Bacteria > Desulfobacterota > GWC2-55-46 > UBA9637 > UBA9637 > JACRNJ01. Next base: position 11,166 of record JACRNJ010000006.1, on the reverse strand, counting down.
GTTTGTAAATCCCGCTATCGCTATAGCGGATTAGGAGAATATATTGACAATAACAGACATATTGTTACAATAACCTTTGCTCATTATAAAAATAAGATTTAAGATTAAGGGTAAAAGATTTAAGTAAAAAACTCTTCTAACTTTAATCTTATAACTTACAACTTAAATCTTTTAAGGTCAGAGGTGTTTTTATGTCTATAAAATCTGATATTCAGCGAATTACCCAATCTGCTAAAGAGGCGTCTTTAAAACTTGCCAACCTGAATACCAATATCAAAAACAAAGCACTATTAACAATGGCAGAGGAGCTTTTAAAAAGTGCGGATAAAATAAAAAAGGCAAATAAAAAAGACCTTGAAGCTGCGGAAGACAAAGGCTTATCGAAGGCCATGATAGACAGGCTCACCGTAAGCGACAAGGTTGTAAAGAATATGTCTGACGGCATAAGAGAGGTTGCAGCCCTGCCCGACCCTGTTGGCGAGATTTCTAAAATGTGGAAAAGGCCGAACGGACTTGTTGTCGGAAAGATGAGAATACCTCTCGGCGTCATCGGCATAATTTATGAGGCAAGACCCAATGTTACTGCCGATGCGGCAGTGCTTTGTCTGAAATCAGGCAATGCGGTAATCTTAAGAGGCGGCTCAGAGGCAATAAATTCAAACCTTGCCATTGCAAAGGTTCTGCAGGATGCGTGTAAAAAAAAAGGTATTCCGGACACGGCAATTCAGGTTGTTCCGACAACTGACAGAGAAGCGGTTTTGGAGATGCTGAAACTTGAGGAATACATTGACCTTATTATTCCAAGGGGCGGAGAAGGGCTTATAAGGTTTGTTGTAGACAACTCAAAGATTCCTGTCATCAAACACTATAAGGGAGTATGCCATATATTTGTTGATGAATCTGCGGATGTGGATATGGCGGAGAAGATTTGCTTCAATGCAAAGGTTCAAAGACCCGGTGTATGCAATGCAATGGAGACACTTCTGGTTCACAAAAAAATAGGAAAAAGGTTCTTGCCAGAGATGGGCAAAAAATATCAGAAGGCAAATGTTGAGCTTAGAGGATGTGCTGAGACAAGAAAGATATTGCTTTTTGCCAAGCCCGCCACAGAAGAGGATTGGTCAGCAGAATATCTGGATTTGATTCTGGCGGTAAAGATTGTAAAAGATATGGATGAGGCGATAGCGCACATTGCAAAATACGGCTCGCTGCATACAGAGTCTATAATCACAAAGGATTATTCCAATAGCCAGAGGTTTTTAAGAGAGGTGAATTCATCCACCGTATTGGTCAATGCCTCCACAAGATTTTCCGACGGCTTCCAACTTGGTCTCGGCGCGGAGATAGGCATATCCACAACAAAGATTCACGCCTTCGGCCCTATGGGGCTTCTTGAGCTTACAACGCAGAAGTTTATAATTTATGGAGAAGGGCAGGTGAGGGAGTAAAAATGTCCTATAGGGCTGTTCCCCTAAACAGTCCGAAAAACTCTGTGTAATCAAGGCTGTTGATGCAATCCAAAACCCATTTTATATAATAGGGGATGTTCTTTTCGGGTGTTCTTTCTTTTTCAGTCAGAAACGTCTTAAATACCGCAAGCATAATTAATCCGCACATTATATAGCACGCTGCATAATTTACAAATAAAAATTATTCTTATTATTTTTCAAGGGGTTAAATTGATGGCAGCCGGTCTTTAATCTTGACAGGTTTATTTATTTGACCTAAAATCAACAAAAATGATGCTGCGACATAAAAAAGAATGGCATAAAGAAGGAAGAAAGCAAAATGGAAATCTCAAATCACATTGCCAAAATGCGGCAAGGTCTACGTGAAGACAGATTTACCTCCGAAGCCGCCGTATCTCAAGGCATTCTATTACTTACCCGCTTTGCATGAACTTGGCTGGCCAGTATTTGATACTTCAATCGTAAACCCTGAGTTTTCTGTTGATGGCCTCCGGGTAGATTATGCGCTTTGCCACCCGCCAAATCACCCATAAATTATCAAACTGGCGCTTGAAGTTGCTGGGCCGCAACTTCGTAATGTGGTCAAAGTAAATGTGCTGTAATATTTGCCCAACAAGGCGCTGCGCCTGAGCGCTAAAAAACGGCGGATGGTGAGTTTTGGCGGGCAAATAAATAAAGGAGTCTATAGTGCCTACAATATCAATGTTCTACGGCATTCTGATCTTAATGTATTTCTATGACAACAAAAAACATAGCTGCCCGCATATCCATGCAGAATACGGAGAATACGAATCAACCATTGCCATTGAGGATGGTTCTATACTTGGCGGCAGTTTGCCGCCAGCTAAGATGAAGTTAGTGCAGGCATGGATTGAAATACATCGGGAAGATTTAGTGGCGGATTGGAGATTGGCAGTTTCGGGGGAGCCGGTCTTTAAAATTGAGCCATTACGATAGGAGGTTTTATGGATAAGATTATAAAAGCTATTCCTCTCGAAAATTATCAGATTGAAATTCTGACGAGTAGCGGTATTTCCGGTATCTTTGATGTTAAGCCCTACTTGGGAGGCGGTGCATTCAGAGAGCTTGTGAATGAGTCATATTTCCGCATGGTTCGCCCTGCGCATCATGGAATTGCATGGCCGCGTGAACAAGACTTTAGTGCGGACACCATTATCTGGGACATCAAAAATGCCCAACAAGACGCTCCAGCCGACGCCCAAAAGAGGCGCGGCTGAGCTTGGTCGTTCTCTTAGAAAATCTTGTCAGCTTTGACCATCCTTTTCAAACTCTTTTCAAATGATTTTCTGGCAATGCCTCTTTCTGTGATGATGGCTGTTATCAGTCTATTGGGTGTTACATCAAAGGCAGGATTTTTTACCTTTATATTCTTAGGGGCTATGGGAATATCCTTTATATGCGTTACTTCTCTTATATTCCTTTCCTCAATCGGAATTTTATCTCCATGTTTTATGTTTAAATCTATAGTGGATATGGGAGCTGCAACATAAAAGGGGATTTTATGCTCCTTTGCCAGAACTGCAACTGAATACGTTCCTATCTTATTCGCAGTATCTCCATTGGCGGCAATCCTGTCAGCGCCTACAATAACAACATCTATCAGCCCCTTCTTCATCATGTAGCCTGCCATATTGTCCGTGATAAGAGTTGTATCTATGCCGTTCTTCATAAGTTCCCACGCTGTAAGCCTTGAACCCTGCAAAAATGGCCTTGTCTCATCCGCAAAGACCTTTATCTTTTTCCCTTGTTCAACCGCCGCCCTTATTACTCCGAGGGCTGTGCCATATCCTGCGGTTGCCAATGCGCCTGCATTGCAATGCGTAAGAATAGTAGCCTTGTTTTTTATCAACTTGCTGCCATGTCTACCCATCTCCTTGTTTATTTCAATATCTTGTTCGTGAATATTTTGTGCCTCTTGAATAAGTGTTTGTTTTAATTCATCCACGCTGAGTTTATGGTTTTTTTTTACAACCCGTTTCATCCTTTCAATGGCCCAAAACAGATTTACTGCTGTTGGGCGGGTGCCGGCCATAATCTTGCAAATCTTTTCAAATTCTTTTACAAACCCCTTGCGGTCTTTTGCATTTATTTTAAGAGCGCCCAATGCAACTCCCATTGCTGCCGCAACGCCTATTGCCGGCGCGCCCCTCACAACCATCTCACGAATAGCCTCTGCAACATCAAGGAAATCTTTATATGTTCGGTAGACCTCCTCGTTTGGTAAAAGCCTCTGGTCTATCATGATAACGTTGTTGTTTTGCCATTCTATGGTCTTAAACATCCCTACTCTCCATTTTAAGAATAATTTACAATCCGAAATCTTTTTACTTTGTTGTCACTGAAGAACCACATCTTTATATAGTGCACGCTCAAAAATTGCCCAGATGCAAGGCGATTGTAGTGTGCCGATTTATCGGCGCTTTTAAAAAATGCCCATAAATGGCAAACTACAGGTATGTGAGCAGTGCAGCGACGAAGGCAACGCAGCGGGCACCCACGACAGAGTCATGGGTCAGGCAATTTTCAGCGTGAACTACTTTAATATCCCGGCTTATCCTGATACAAAAGGCTCTCACCCAGAGGCTGAACCTTTACCTTACAGTCCTTTTCTATGTCCTGGATGTTTTCTGGAAGTATAATGAGACAATCGGCCTTTACCATACTTCTCAACATACCGGAGCCTTGACCCTCCAGAGGTGTGGCATAAAATTGTCCATTCTTTTGTTCAATGGCCGCCCTTACAAAGTGCATCCTGCCTGATTTTTTCTTTATAGGTTTGGTGAGCAGCGCTTCAAATGCCCTCTTGAAAATATCTTTTTTTCCTGTCATCTTTAAGATGGCTGGCCTTACAAACTGTTCAAATGCAACCATTGACGATATGGGATTTCCCGGCAGGCCAAATGCAGGTTTGTTTGCAATAACGCCGAAGGCGAGGGGTTTACCGGGTTTCATCGCCACTTTCCAGAAACGCATCCCTGTCCCCGCATGTCCCAAGCGGGGATCAGAGCCCATCCCCTTTAAAACATCCTTTACAAAATCAAAATCTCCTACGGAAACGCCGCCGGATGATACAATGCAGTCTGCCGTCAGACCAAACTCAAGTTTTTTCTCAAGGTCTTTTTTATTATCTCTGGCAATACCGAGCTGAACAGGTATAGCGCCGCATGCCTTTATCTGGGCAGATATGGCATAGCTGTTGCTATTTATTATTTTGCCGTTGGCAGGCTTTTCCTCTATCTCTACCAACTCATCCCCTGTTGCGAGCACAGCGATCTTTGGCCTTTGATGCACATAAACATTAGGCTTGCCAACTGCCGCAAGCATGCTGATTTCAGCAGGCCGTATGGTTGCGCCTTTTGTTAAGACAATATCGCCACTTTTGAAATCCTCGCCGGCCCTTCGGATATTATCGCCAATCTTTGCCTCTTTAAATATTCTGACCTCTTGCCTCTTGCCTCTTGCCTCTCTGTCTCCTCCACCATCACCACTGCATCAGCGCCTATTGGCATTGGTGCTCCGGTCATTATCCTTATCGCCTCTCCCTTTTTAACACTTTTCTTTGCCGTATAACCGGCCGGCAGGTCCTCTATTATACTGAGGATTACTGGTTTGTTTTTTGACGCTTTTTTAGTATCTGCCATCCTTACAGCATAGCCGTCCATTGCAGAATTATCCCAGGGCGGATTATCTACGGCGGCAGATATATCCTCACCAAGAACCCTTCCGAGGGCTGAAAGAATATCTACCCTTTCCATACCAAGGGTTTTTATTTCATTTAAGATTATTTCTAATGCCGCTTCAACGGAAATCATGAAATATGTTTACCTCAGATGAAACAAATTAGAATAGAAGGATTGGCAGAACGGAGAAGAATTTTTAATCCTTAATCAATCTCTAATCAACTAACCTCTTTGATTAGATGAAGCGAGTTCCGGCGCAGCCACTTTTTTAGGCCGTACAGGAACTAGCAGTTCAGCGCCTATGCTCACATTTTTTGCATTTTTTAGTTTATTTAGATACAGAATGGGTTCAATTTGTGTGCCATATTTTTTTGCTATAAGCGAAAGCGTCTCTCCCTTTTTTACTTTGTGTATTAAAAAAGTGAGACGCTGTTGAGGCGGAATCATAACAAAATTTTCCTGAAACACAGCTAATTTTTCCTTTGGCAGTTTTATCTCGTATTGCGAATCAGTCGGTGGTGTGAACCATCTTAAAAGCTGAGGGTTGAGTTCTTTTATATCATCAATAAGGCATTCACATGCCTTTGCAATAATCGCCAAATCTGTTGCCCCAGGGATGCTTACCTTCTCATAATCTAGCTGCGAGTGATATTCTATATCCGTAAAGCCATATTTTGCCGGTTCTTTGGCAATGAGCAGAGCGGCTATATATTTTGGTATATAATCCCTTGTTTCTCTCTTTAATGTTTTTTTATATTTGGCCACAACCCAGAAATCGTCGGTTTTATGCTTTTTTACAGCCCTCATAATGCGGCCTTCTCCTGCATTATAGCTTGCTGCCGCAAGATGCCAGGAGTTAAATAGGCCGTATAGGTCTTTTAGATATCTGGCAGCAGCCCTTGTGGCCTTTTCAGGGTCCCGCCGTTCATCTACCCACGAGTCTACCTTAAGGCCATATTTTTTTCCTGTCCACTTCATGAACTGCCACATGCCGACAGCCCTTGCCCTTGATTTGGCATTTGGGTTAAAGCCGCTTTCTATAAGGGCAATGTAGGCCAGGTCTTCAGGAAGGCCATTTTGCCGGAATATGTCCTTCAACATCGGCAAATATCTTTCAGATCTGGCAAGCCACTTTTCAAAATGTTTTCTACCGCGTGTTTGAAAATACTTTATAAAAAACTCAACCTTGTCATTTACAACAACAGGCACATCATAGGTTATCTCTTCTTCATCATCTGCAATATCTGCTGTTAAATCGTTAAGGTTCTGAATGGCATGGTTTTCTTCGGAAACAGCATCTTGCACGTTGTTTTCCTTTTCTGAGGCAGTTTGGGTAATTGCAATAACATTGGTTTCTTTGGAAGATGCAGCAACATCAACTTCCACGGCAAAGGCAGAAACTGCGAAGAAGATAAAAAGAGGGATTAGCAATAATAGATGAAGAAAACGAACAGTTTTTATTTTTTGCACGTCAGAGCTCACCACTTAATATTTGTCTTTGTAGCATGTAGATTGGACAATACGCCGCTTATTTCCAACTGCCTGAACTTTTCCTTTATATCCTCTGCCGTATTTTTAGCGGCAAGCTCTATCTGTTTACCCTTTTCCGTAATTGCCTTTGTGTATTCAAGGAAGTATTGGTTTTTCTTTGCCCATTTTTTTGTAAGATTTCTGCCGTAGAGTTTAATTGATACATTAAACATGTGCAGTTTGACAGCCCTTTTTATTATCTGCCCTATGGAATAAAATCTGGTTGTTGCCTTCAGGGTTTCAGCCTGAAGTTCATGGTATGTCAGTTTCTTGGGCTCAAAAACAACATGGTGCGCATCATAAAGGCTCCAGTCTTTTGATATAAACCTATTCTGCTTTTCCATTTCTCGGAAGAAGCCGGTGCCTGGCAGAGGCGTCAATATCATAAACTGGACAGACTCAAGGTCATTCTTCTTTGCGAAGGCGACTGTTTGATTGATTGTCTCAACAGTGTCATTATCTGACCCAAAGACAAACATCCCATGAATGCGGATGCCGTACTCATGGAGCGTTTTAATGCATGTTTCAATATCCTCAACAGACTGCTTTTTATTATATGCCTTTAATGTCTCCGGATTTACAGATTCTAAACCTATGTAAACAGTGTGGCAGTTTGACCTTTTCATAAGGTCAAGAAGCTCAGGGTCTTTTGCGACATCTACTCTGACCTGGGCAGTCCATTTGGGTGTCAGGTTTTTTTCTATCATAAGCCTTAAAAGCTCTTTTGTCCGCTTTTTATCGGCTGTAAAATTGTCATCATAAAAGAATACCCCCCATCCGCCGTCATTATCTTTGTGCAGCTGAAGTTCTTCTATTACCTTTTCTTTGCTCCTGAACCTGTATTTATGGCCGAACATGCCTGTTACAGAGCAAAAACTGCAATCAAAAGGGCATCCTCTGGATGTCATTATGGGTGTAATCTCCAGGTGTTTGCGCGCCTCTTTTTCGAGCCCCTTGACTATGGAAAAATCAGGACATGGAAGCATGTCCAAATCCTTGCAGTAGGAAGCGGTCTTATTGTGGATGGTTTGGCCGTCTTTTTTATAGGAAAGACCCGGTATAGCCTCAAACCCAGCGCCTGTCTCAAGGGCCTTTATAAAATCAACTATGCTTTCGTCTGCCTCTCCACGCAGTACATAATCGCATGATTCCAATGCCTCATCGGGCAGATAGGTAACATGTGGGCCGCCCATAAATACAGGTATGCCTGCCTTTCGCACAATCCTCGCAATTTCGTATGCCCTTGTAGCGGTTGAGGTAATGGTTGATATGCCTACAGCATCTGCTGTGAGCACATCTTCCAGTTCCAATTCCCCCACTGACTCCACATAACTTTTAACAATGTATCCATTTTGTTTAAGTATTGTTCCCAAAAGCACGGTGCCAAGCCTTGGCAAAGGCATTCTGCTGAATATATGAAAGTCAGGCGGTTTTGGTTCTATGAATATTATCTTTTTCAATGGAATCCTCCTTCAAGATTGGCAATCTCTTTATTAAGATTAGGTAAATTTGAGGTATCCTACTTCATTTAGGCCTATTGTGTCAAGATTAAAAGATGGTCTGTAATGTCAGATTGTTTTTCCTTAAAGGTTGTGTTATAAACATACAATCTGTGTTAGAGATGATATTGGGACGCAGAACCAGAAAGCCCTGTCTGTGAAGGTGTGGATAAATGGTTTAAACTTATTGAAAAAAGCAATTAATAAATCCAAGATGACTCCGCACACCAAAATTTTAGTATGCTGGATAAAGATGTAATGGTTTATTTTTGGGGGCAATCTAATGGTTTTAAAAGATGCCGCACAATATTTAACCTGTCCAATGTGCGATACAGATGTTCCAATTTCAGGGGATGAAAGGGTGGTGGAGGAGATATTTTGCCCATATTGTCAGACTCCCCTGAAAACAAGAAAGAAAAAAGGTACCGAAGAATTGTATCTGGAGGAAGATTTTTAGGAGGGGCTAACGGCCGTTCGCCCCTACAGTTCACCCCTTTACGCATATTAACGGTCTTACCCTCGCCACTTTTTTATTAACTCCAGCCCCATGCACAATGTCAACAACCTTATCAACATCCTTATAAGCGCCGGGGGCCTCTTCTGCAACGCCGGATTTACTCCTTGATTTTATCAATATGCCCTTATGAGCCAGCTCATGGATAAGCTCCTCTCCGCGCCACTCTCTCTTTGCCTTTTCCCGCGACATGGCTCTGCCGGCGCCGTGAACCGCGCTGCCAAAGCAGTCTTCCATACCCTTTTGCGTGCCGCATAAAATATAAGAAGCTGTACCCATTGTCCCGCCCACAAGTAGGGGCTGGCCTACCTCTCTGTATGCTGCCGGAACCTCAACTCTGCCGGCCGCAAATGCCCTTGTTGCCCCTTTTCTGTGGACAAGGAGTTTCTTGTTAACGCCATCCACTTCGTGGGTTTCAATCTTTACCGTATTGTGCCCCACATCATACAAGAGAGCTATATCGCGCATATCTATGCCAAATACATGCTGAACCGCCTTTCTGGTAAGATGGCTTATAACCTGTCTGTTGGCAAATGCGCCGTTTATGCCGCAGTTTACTGCGGTAAAATATCTCTGGCCTTCCGGGCTTTTAAACGGCGCGCACACAAGCTCCCTTTCCCGTATCGGGATATTATATTTTCTGCTCGCCTCGGAAAGTGTTTGCAAATAATCCGTGCCAATTTGATGCCCCAATGCGCGGCTTCCGCAGTGGATTGCGATGAGTATCTGATTTTTTCGGATGTCATAAGCATCGGCTGCCTTGAGGTCGTAAATTTCTTTAACCCACTGAACCTCCAGATAGTGATTGCCTGAGCCGAGGGTGCCAACCTGTTTGAACTGCCGCTCCTTCGCCTTTTTGCTTACATTGTCCGGGTCTGCATTTTGAACCTTGCCATTCTCTTCAATATATTCCAAATCTTCCGGAAATCCATATCCCTTTTTGACCGCAAATTCAGCGCCCTTTATCAAAACCTCATCTATCTCGCCGGAGTTCAACCGTATATCTCCTGTAGAGCCCAGGCCTGCCGGCACATCACGGAAAAGCTGGTTTGCAAACTGTTCTTTCTTTGCCTCAACATCGTCTTTATCAAGAGGCGTTTTTAAAACCCGCACGCCGCAGTTTATGTCAAACCCGACTCCGGCAACGCTTATCACCCCCTCATCAATATCAAATGCGCCCACACCGCCGATGGCAAAACCGTAGCCCGGATGGATATCCGCCATAGCAATGGACGCTTTTTGGATACCTGGGAGCATAGCAACATTAAGCACCTGCACAATGGCAGGCGTAAAGCCTCCCCCTTTTTTCTCCTCTGCATCTTTTAAGAGATGCAGAATCGTCTCTTCATCCCCGTAAATTCTGCCAGGAACAAGCATGCCTCCTTTTTTTGGTATCTCCCAGAGATATGGGGTGATTTTTTTGATTTCAACTGATAAAGGTTTTTCAGACATAGTTGCCTCTCTAAAAACAGAATTAAGGAGTCAGAATCCAGAATTCAGAAGTTGTTATTCTGACTACAGATTTCTGGTTGCTGAATTTTTGACCTTTACACATCCAGAACACATTGAATCATATGCTGATTATCTTTTTGCTCATACTTAAGCCCTGCGTATGTTGCTGCCTTGACCTCTGTTTTTACAATGTGCTTATCAAGATTCAACAGTTCTCCCAAAGCAATTCCTTTAAGCCTGTATTTCCCATCAGCATTAGTTATTTTATCTATTTGAAGCCTTGCGACGGCAATCTCTTCAATCCCTTGTTTAGATAGTATTTCATTTAAAATTTCTATAAACAGTTCAGGTATGTCTCTTGCCGCACACTCTATTTGAACGCTTTGTCTTTCTTCAATTGTTGATATGTCCCACATCACATTGAGCATGGCCTTTGCGCCTTGTTCAAAGGCCTCTTCAAGTGTAGAACCTATTGCCCTGATTCCAATATCTGCTTCGTGGTCAAGATAGGTGTATGTCATAGATTGATTTTAGCAGGGAATATGAAGGTAGTCAATTTTATGTATGGTCTTGAATAACCCTTGACTTTTGCCACGCCAGAAGGCATGTTAATATTATTATCCTCATGTTGAAAGAGTTTATATATGTTGGATAGAATATTCTCAACCCAAAAAATGCAGTTGCATTTTTTGGCAAACGCAATCCTTGGCCAAATACTGCTCCGTGGCGCTTTTTGTAGCTTGTCCGACCCAACCTTCTGTTGGGTGCCCCATGGGCGTTTTTAAAAGCGCCGATAAATGGGCTGGCTACAATTACTTAAAACAGTATGCTCCGTTTTGTCCAACAAGCTTTTCCTTGCCCTTGACAAATTACTAAGAACTAACATGACAAAGCCTCATAAAATTGCATATGCACAGGAAGGGGCATGGAAGAAACTTTTAACAATATGCGGCATTTTCTGCAATCTCCTCATTACGCGTTTAACCGTATTTTTGAGTTCA